>NZ_JBJGXI010000001.1:0-325928 GCF_045635475.1 Radiobacillus sp. PE A8.2
ATTTTACCTCCCTCGCCATATAAAAGTGTTTGCCAATAAATGTACCGTACAATGCCATTCCGTCTACCAACTATAATAAACCCTACAGATTCTGGGTTTAATAAACTGTAGGGTTTTGCTGTTATGTTGCTGTAATTAGAGTTGAGAATAATTCATGATTATTTTTCTTGAATATACATAAATGTCCTGTTCGGTCTATTTATTGAGGAAAGGCTTCCTATCCTTAGATATTCAGGAGCTTTGTTGTTAGTTCATTACGGAACGGGTGCCAGTTCTTTAACCACACCAGAAAAGTATTCCTGCATCAGCTTTAGAACCATTTTGTATAAGGCAACTCAATTGTACCTCCTCTGCCAAGTTTCTTACCAGTAGTTACCACGGAATTTACCACTTGCTGTCAATGTGTTTACCGATAGATTAAAGTGTTTTAAAAGTAAAAGACATAATCATCTATATTATCATCGTAGAATTAAGCTTATAAAATTCCGCAATCATTCTAGGTTGCGGAATTTTTATATATTGAATGGTATTGTTGTATCTTACAATACATGAATTTTATTATACGTTAGTTGATATTCTATAGAATAATCAACTATAAAAAAAACTTCTTACCAATTCTCATCTCCAGTATCTAGATCTTCTTTGGTTGGACCGTATTCTTCTACGTCTTTTTGGTCTTCCCAATTTCCGCGGTCCGAATCGTCAGTTCCAGTTTCAGCTTGGTAATCTTGCCATTCCTGATCGCGGTCAAACTCAAATGTTTCAGGATCTCTCATTATACTTTCCTCCCTTTATCAATTATTGTGTAATTTTTCGACAACATAGGATATCCTTTCACTTAATTTGGAAATCCTATTTCATCAGCACAGCTATCATAATCTTGATTAAAGTCATTCCAATCAATCTGACCGCTACTATTAGAATAGTCCTCAGGGTCTGGACCCTCATGTCTTAAATCTTCTAAATAATCTTCATTTGGATCAAATCGCACACTTTCCACCTCCTTTCAAAATAAGCTAAAGTCGTTGTTATTACCCAGCGTTCCTTTTCGTCTTCAAATGAAACAGATGCTAACGAAATTTATCATTACCACCTCCTAGAACAACAAAAAAGCCATGCTCATACGAAATATAAGAAATTAAACAAAAGTAAACATCCTTGTTAATTGACGTTTTGATACTTTTTAAAAGTAATTTCTTATTAATTTAACTCGTAGACATAGCTTAAATATTAGTTATTTAGTTACACAAAATGTTTTAGTATTACCTACGACCGTAATTCTAAAAGCATTTTATCGTTAAATAGTATTACCACTATATAACAACTTTATTCATAATTTTTTTACTTTAACTGAAGTTTGTCATAATGTAATGACTGGAGATTGTAGAATTTGAAAGTAATACTTTTGGTGTTCTGTGTCACTCATCAGCCTAAAAAGACGTATTCGTCAGGCCTGAAGATTCATCAACAATAGTTCACTAGTGCTAGATTCAATGTGGTATATTAAAATAAGGTAATGCGCTTTCATATAACACATAGGAGTGAGGAAATGGGTATTTTAAATAAGGTGTTTAAAGGAGCAGGAAAATTAGCATCTGAAGCAGTTTCACAATCACAGAAATCTGTCTATCGCCAAAGTCAGAAAAGTGGACAAAAAATCGCTGGTAAAACAATTCAAGAGTGGGATAGGGAATGGCGATATGTTGGAACATTAAGTCGCATTAACTTAACAGATTTTAATAAATACGTTGGTCTCTATAAAGCAACACTTGCTGGAGAAGTAGTTTATATTGGTAGAGCAATAGAATGGAATAATGGTGGATTTAGAAAGAGGTTATCAGATTACAGGCGAGAAAGTAATAGCGCAAGGATGCATGAATCTGGACAAAAAATGTATCAATATAGAGATGATTTAAGCATTGAATTACTAATAATAGGTAGTAATGAACAGGCTGCAAAAGTCACAAGTACTATAGAAGGTATGATGGTAGGAAAATATGCCCCGAGTTGGAATAAAGTAAGAAACTTTTAGAGAAACATTGGTCAGAAAATGAGTCAGAATACATATGTGATGATGCAGGATATCAAGCTATGCTAAAGAATTAATGAGATGTGGTTTTATAGAAGTTAACTACAAGGAGAAAATTGAATATGGGATTACCTAAGACAGTAGCAGAGCTTGACCGAATCAAGGGAAGATGTCAGGAAATAGTTAAAGCAAGAGCAAGAATGTCCGGAGCCTCATCATTCGTTCCGGTTCCAGGAGTAGATATTGCGACAGATATTACCGTTTTTATTGAATTAATTCCAAGAATAAACAGTGAGTTTGGGTTAACAAAAACACAGATAGACCGCCTGGATAATCACTTGCGAAAAATAGTATTCCGTTCCTTGCATAGGATTTCTACCCGTTACGGAACAAACCTATTAAATGAGACAGTTGGTAAAAACATAAGAGGTGCTGTTCAAAAAAAATTAGCTGCAGCAATACTAAGAAAGCAAGCGGGAAAGCAGTCTGGTAAGCAAATATTAAAATATATTCCACTTGCTGGGCAAGCTGTGGCAGCAGGACTTGGATATATGTCAATCCAAAAGGCGGGAAATGAGCATATTGAAAGCTGCTACCAGCTAGTAAGAGAAATTATTAGAGAAAGAGAAAGATATGAGCAAGAATTAAGGGAAAAGACGAAGAAAACAACAAAGCGAAAAAAATGGGTATTTAAACGTGTGTTTGGAATGTTATTGGCTACAGCTATTGTAGTAGTCCTGTTTGGCCTGTTAGTACCAAAATTTTGGGAGTTACTACCTTTGGACCAAACCGATCCAGTTGCAGTAGGTGCCGTTTCCGAATCAGCTAAAGTTGGGGATGTCGTCATTGCAGTAGTGGAGGATGTTGCAGACGAAACTATAAACATAAAAGATCCTGAGTCGAAAAGAGAAGCCCCCGTTTCAATAGAAATAGTAAACCCAACATCTAAAATAAGAGTTAATCAATCTTTTCCATTGCAAGTGAAGATTGAAAATTCACCTGAAGGACAGAGCGCATATATAACGTATGAGTCAAGCAACCCCGAAGTTGTTTCTGTAAACAATCAAGGTGTTGTTACAGGTGTCAATAATGGCAGCGCGACCATAACAGTCAAAACGCTAGGAGAATCGTCTTCCTTTAACATGGAAGTTTCCAATATTATTTGGACTGCTGATATAGATTATTTAGAGAAGAGTGCTAATATTACCTGGTCTACTGGTGAAGAGTGGGTTGGAATTGATTCACGCCTTATAAACAATAAAACAGGAACTTTAGCAAAAGAATACCAAGGGATTATTCATTTTTACTCGCAGGGTTTACTTGAATTTGAAAAAGATTTTGTGAAGTTGTATGATACGGATTTAGTTCCAACTGAGGAGATAAGATTAGTAGAAGAAGGAGACTATTATTCTGGATATGATAATAGAGTAGAAAAGCATTATCAGAAAGTTTCTAATGATGGTTCTAGGTTGTTTTTTACAACTCATGCAGGAGAAAAAATGCAATATAATTTATTAACAAAAGAATTGGAACATGTATATGAGGAGTATATGACGATATTGGGGTGGTTTGACCTGAGTTCTGATAATAAGCAAATTGCAATTAACTCTGGTGATAGAATCAATATCTATGATGTAGCTAGTAAAGAGGTCGTCCAAATTCTTGATCATGATGAATATATAATTGATTATGGGATTTTTCAGCCGAATGGTAATCAAATAGCAACGATAAATTATTATAATTATAATAAGAGCGTTTATATATGGAACAATCAAGGGGGTATTATTGAACATACATTTGAATCTCCGGAATCCACGGATATTGCATATAACTATGACGGTAGCAAATTTGCCATAAGTAGTGAAGATGGAAGTATATACTTATATGAAACAGAAACCTATAGCCTAATAGATACAATTACTACTGATTATAATAAACAACAACAAGAATTTGAAAAAAGGGGAAACGAAGTCATTGCTCTATCATTCAGTCCCTATAGTGATAAATTATTAGCTGTTTATCAAGTCGGGCTAAATGATGAACCTGAGGTAGTGGTTTGGGACGTTTCAGGTAGTAATTAATAGTATGCAATTTTAGTATAAGGTTCATTTAATATAGTGCTTCTGCCTGTCACATCCCGTATTTTGGCATATAATGTCGAACGAAGTTCGTTTAAGGATAAGCACTAGATGTTAAAATTTGGCGCTGTTACAAGACATGGAAAGTGTTTGTTTATGGAGTATAGGGGTCAGTCCCTCCTCATAAAATTATTGTAAAATATGTAACCAAATATTAACAGGTCTACTCTGATTAATTTATTGATAAAACCAAGGATTAACTGTTCATATTCAAATATTATAGTATAGGATGGTTTCATATACTTGCTAATACAATTTATTAAAGTAAGACGCGGTATTATTACCGCGTCTTATTTGAAAATGAACTTTTTAATTGTAAACGAAATACCATAAGTTAAACAAAGATACTATTTGCTATGTACCTTTTATCCACTCCTCTTCATAGGAATTCCTATTAGCGTTAAGATATGGCATCCACTTACTCTGTATTACATCTCTTCGGATGACATTATTATGAGTAAAGATGTTGTTGGTAGATTCTGTTAAGATTTCACTCTTTTTATCAAAACCATCTACACCTGACTTACCCATTAATTTGTCCATTCCCCAAAGTGTCTTTATATTACTATTAGTTATAGATTTCACCCATTGATCATTTAAAGTTCTTTCATTTAAAACTCTTCCAATATTTATACCTCTATGTTTTTCCCAATCAAAATTCGAATTAATTATTGAACCAGTTAATATTATACTATTAAATTTTACAGGTGGCTTTTCAAAACCTTCTAAGTAGGATGCAAGTATGTACGTTCCAAAAGAGTGTGCGATAATCGATATATTATCCTCATAATTATAATTAAATCTATCAGATAATTCATGTATCCACTCTCTAAATAAGTCAACTATATTATGTCTTTTATGTCGGTTAATTAATAATTCTG
The DNA here is from genome assembly GCF_045635475.1 of Radiobacillus sp. PE A8.2. Classification (NCBI taxonomy): domain Bacteria; kingdom Bacillati; phylum Bacillota; class Bacilli; order Caryophanales; family Bacillaceae; genus Radiobacillus; species Radiobacillus sp. PE A8.2. The sequence goes on from NZ_JBJGXI010000001.1 coordinate 5,049, forward strand.
GAGTATTTCCTTTATAAATATATGGAGCAACTATCCATCCTTCACTACTGGCAATAGGAGCTATCTCTTTATTCCATTCTGCAGAACTAAGCAAACCATGAACTGTTACGAGAATTCCTTTTGGTTTTCTTAGATCAATAAAGTGTCTATTTAAATAAGCACGTTTTACTATTTCATAATCTTCATAACCTGGTTGTTTGATTATCCATTTTTTATTTTCGTTGTATAAGTCGATTTGAACTATACCAATTTCTTCATCTACCCTACTGTTAGTTAATAAACGAACATATGAATTCACAATGTTTTTGTTTTCTAAGGAAGCAAACATAATATCAAGTTTAACTCCCTCTATCATCAATCTATCAGTTCTTGATGGTATATGCTTGTCTTTAGAAAATACAATTAAACAATCTATATCATTAGGTTTGTTATTGTTTGAAATAAATGAGCCTCCAAAAAATACATACTCAGATCCTCTTTGCACTGCATAATCCAAAATATCAGATATACTCTTTATAAACTGTCTCCTATAATCGGAATTGCAAAAATGATTTATAAACTCATCCCCAGTTGTAATATGGACCCCTTTTGGAAGATAATCTCTATTCGTGAAGTCTGGTATATTTTTCATTATTCATCTCCTATCCAAAATAACTAATTTGTTAATTCAAAATGCTACATAATCATTTGTTATTTTATAGCAATAATAGAGAAATAATTTAGCATATTTGATAATACTAGTAACTATTCTAATTTCTAAAACAGTCTTCAAAATATGACATGCTGTATAGAAAATTAACATTTAAGGTCTTGCTTCGACTATTTTATATATCTAATACATATTTTAACATAAATATCTATATAATCGCGGAACTTTACTTTAAATAATCTGTGCCGATTGTCTCAATCTACCACCACTTTGGATATTAGGATCAGTAAAGGTATGGGTGCCTGGTCACTTCCCGGATTATGCGTATTATGTCGAAAGATGTTTGTGAAGGGATAAGTTTTTAGGAATTTAAAATTAAAGGTTTTAATTGGGTTATGTGGGCTGTTTAAAGCCAGAGCTAAGTTTTGTGTCTTAAATCCATCTTTAGTGAAATAGGAGAGTTAGTGTTTACTTCGTAATCAGATTTATTTTTCTTTAATATGGCTTTATCTTATTTGATATCTAATGCCATACACTTTTTGAACATTTGGATCAGTTATATTAACCATAATCATCAGACGTGTGCAGAAAATCCAAGTTTAGTCAAACTTATTTAGTGACTATACGTAGAAAATTCTGATAATATAAGTGCGTGGATAATCTATACAAAACCAACGGTTTTAGAAATCAGGGCATCAGTACTTTCCTACGACAATTTTTATTAGATGACTGTAACATAGATAAATAAAGGGAGAAGATATCTTGAATCTATCAAATGGTCCATACATTTCAAATCTAAGCATAAAAAATTTTAGGAATTTTAAAGAAACAAAGGTGAATTTAAGCCATAAACAGGTCATAATTGGCGAAAATAATGTTGGGAAAACAAATTTAATAAAAGCGCTACAACTAATTCTAGATCCGAAGCTCTCAGATGATGACCGTTATTTAGTTGAATCGGACTTTTTTGAAGGTTTAGATTCTCCGATGGACAAAGGTGAAGAAGTTGAAATATCCATAGAGATCAAAGGTTACGAACATAATAAAACACTTCTTGCAGTCCTATGTGATAGCTCAATTAATAGTGACCCTGCTACTTTACGATTAACATACAAGTATTTTGCTGAAGAGAATAGTGATGGAACGTATAGCTATCAATATAAAATATATCAAGGTAACAATGAAGATAATCATTTTACACATTATCACCGACGCTTTCTGAACATGAAAGTTATACCAGCAATAAGAGACGTGGATTCGGATTTAAAGAACATCCGGAAGTCACCGGTTAATCAGTTGTTAAAAAGTTACGATATTCGAAAAGAAGAATTAGAAACAATTGCTGCCGAACTGAAAGAAACAAGCGACAAGGTTTTAAATACAGATGAACTCATCCATTTAACCAGTAGCATTAGTACGAGGTTTTCGGATATTATTGGTGAGCAGGTTGATTCAAGTGTTTCTTTGGAGACAATTGACTTGGATCCTAGCCGTATTTTAAACTCTTTAAAAATCATGATGGGTAAAGGCAAACGTCCCACCAGTGAAACTTCTTTGGGGTTAACTAATATTCTTTACATCTCATTAATTTTGTTATTATTAGAGGATAAAACTATTCCATCTATATTGAATGAAGATACTTATATAAAGCTTTTAGAGGAACAAGATAGTGGGATTTTACCTCAGTGTTATGTTAAACGAGATAGTGGAAAATATGTTGTTAAGGAAAATATAGAGAATGATTCAGATGAATTTTATGCACTGTATGGATTCATGGAAGATCATTATTCATCAAACAACGGCTTCACCATACTTGCAATAGAAGAACCGGAAGCTCATCTACATCCGGCTCTTCAAAGGATCATTTTTAAAGATGTGATGGAAAATAGTACTTCTGTTTTAATGACTACTCATTCGCCATATATTACTTCAGTTGCACCGTTAAACTCTATTGTTCACTTGCGTTTTAATAGTAACGGAACTAGTGTTAAAACGACAGCATCATTACAATTAGAACCAAGAGAACGAAAGGATTTAGAAAGATATATTGATGTAAAAAAAGGTGAATTATATTTTGGGAAAGGTGTAGTTTTAGTTGAAGGGGTTGCTGAAGAATATTTAGTCCCTAAGTTCTCGGAGCTATTATTAAATCCGTTAGACAAAAAAGGGATTATTTGTTGCAATATAAATTCCACAAACTTTAAACCATATGTGCATTTTTTGAATGAGCTAGGTATACCTTATGTAGTTATTACTGATGGTGATTATTATTACAAGGTATTAGAAAATGATACGTTGGTGAAGAAATTTGGGTCTATGATTAAAAAAGAACATACTGATTTCGGATATGACGGTCTTGATCGGACTGAAAAACTACTATTAGAATTAGGGATGGTAACAAAGGAAGAAATACCTGAAGATTTAAATGAACGTGATGATTTTTTCGCGGATTATTATTTCTTTATTGGACTTCATACATTAGAAATTGACTTAATGCATGATTCAAAATTCAAAAACTCTGGTAATGTTATAAAGAGATTATTTGATGAACTGACATCTGGAGGACAAAGACAGAAAGAAAATTTCAATCAAGAATTTGATGCAAAGAACTTTGTGTCTTGCTTGAAAAAAATAGAAAGTAAGCATTCTAAGATTGGCAAAGGGCGTTTTGCTCAGGCACTGTCAACTGAATGTACAAAGGAAAATATACCGGACTATATAGAAACGGCAATAGACAACATTTATTCGAGAGTTGATACCTTGTGAATGAACTATTTAATCTGAAATTAGAGCAAATAATGAAAGACGCAGATCAATACGCGGCATTTAATGCAAAAGGAAGTACCGTAGTAAAGGCGGGTCCAGGGAGTGGAAAAACTACTGTATTAACACTCAAGATCGTTGATTTGTTGAAAGAAAAGATAAAAGCTCCAAGAGGTCTTGCTTGTGTTACATATAGTAATGAAGCTGTCAAAGAGTTTACAAACAGACTAAGAAAATTAGGACTACAAAAAAGAAAGAATGTTGTGCTAAGTACTGTTCATTCTTTTTGTATATCTGAAATATTGATTCCCTTTGGAGAAATGTATATTGAAGGCTTTTCACTTCCATTAAGAATTATTCAGAATGCAGATAAAAATCGTATGTTTAAAAATGTACTTAAGGATTTAAACATTGAGGAGGATCAGCTAAGTGTTACAGAGATGGACAAAGAAAGAAATCAATCTATTGGACAAGATAGCACAGTCATAGTAGAATCCTTCGACATAGCAAAGAAAGTTGCAATAGATTATGAAAAACGATTAAGCGATACAGGCAAAGTTGATTTTATAGATATTGTCAGAATGTCAACGAAAATCATTAAGGAACAACCATATGTAAGAAAATGCTTGGAAGCTAAATTTCCTTGGATACTAATAGATGAATATCAGGATCTCGGAAGACCACTTCATGAAATGATATTAACATTTTATACAACTACAAATATAAAAATATTTGCAGTAGGTGATCCTGATCAGTCCATTTATGGTTTTCAAGGTGCAATTCCAGACTATCTATTAGAGATTTATGATAATCCCAATATCAACTCGATAACCCTAAAAACAAATTATCGAAGTAATCAGGATATAATAGACCTGTCTACAATTGTATTAAATATTGATGATAGAGAATATAAAGCAGGGACAAGACACGGAGAAAAAGCTGAAATTTCATTTGTAACATGTGAAGCAGAGATGGAAGAACAATATGATTATGTTATAAATGAGATTATCCCTAAGTGTATCGAGCAAGAAATACCTTATGATGAGATTTGCATCTTAGCAGGAAAGGGCAGTGAACTAAAAGAATTAGCAAATAAGATGGAAGAAAATCATATACCTTATTATTTTTCAAAATATGATTTTTTAAAGAGTAATGTTGTTCTATGGTTAAAGGATTGTGCAAGTTGGATTGTTGGTGACCCGGATGTTGAATTTGGAGAACTGAATGATTTTTTGCAGGGCTTAATGACAGATGTTACAGATGAAAAGATTATTAAAGAGACAAAATCTTTATTCCAGACTCTAACAGTTAGTAAGAAATTTCAACATAACTTATGTAAATGGGTGATTTTTCTAGTAAATGAACTCTCATTAAAAGAAAAGTTGGAAAAATCGAACAAGAACAACGGTGATATAGAAATATTTAATAAATTTATTACGAAGACTATTTATGGCGAGTTAAAGGAATATAATATTCAACAATTTTCCCTTTTAGGAAATGCTAATGATCAAGTTACACTGTCCACAAGACATAGTTCAAAAGGGTTGGAGTTTGAAGTTGTCATAATGCTAGGATTGGAAGAAGGTAATTTTCCTAACTTTAGAAACGTAAACGATGATAAGAAGTTAAATGAAGAAAGAAGAGTCTTTTTTGTATCGATAACAAGGGCAAAGCGCGTTTGTTATTTGTTAAGGTCAAAGAGAATTACTTATCATACAAAAAAGGGGATTTATACTTTTAATAAAGAACCGTCAATGTTTTGGGAGGAATTGTTGGAGGCTTATAATTTCAAACAAGAGCAGAATCAAAAGTAGTGATCAAATAATAATGGAGTGACGAGAATGCTGTTTCTGTACCATTGCTCTAAAAAAGACATCTTCCACACAATATAAAGAGTTCAGGTGTTAGACCCCGCCAGGGAAGACAACTGATATTGAGTCTTTTATTATTTATTGAAAGTGAGTGGGTTATACCCGCACCGTGTTGGTATAATATATTGTTGATTGATAAATGATTAGAATTACCAATATATACCAAATAACATCTTGTGTTTGTTTTTACTATAAATGACAATAAATATTTGTTATTAACTAACAAATTATTAAAGGATAATGATACATGGATATTGAATTTATTAAATAAGATTCTGTGAATAGATCAAAGGAAGCATAATAAAAAAATTTTTTAAAAAAGGAGGAGAGTATATGTTTCGAGATGAAGATTTTCTTAGAAGTCTGCTAACTGAACTTCGAGGGCTGCCGAAAGAAACGGGATGGGTGGAGTTTAAACACAACAATGCCCAACCAGAGATGATTGGCGAGTATATCTCAGCACTTAGTAATACGGCTGCCTTAGAAGGAAAAAAAGATGCTTATATAGTATGGGGTATAGAAGATGATACTCATAAAATTATCGGTACTATTTTTAGTCCTAGTGAAGTGAAAAAGGGAAATGAAGAGCTTGAGAACTGGTTGTTGAGACTTTTATCGCCACGTATCATGTTTAGGTTCTTTGAACTGGAGACTGAACATGGTTTTGTAGTAATACTGAAAATCGAAAGAGCCACTAATAAGCCAGTGCAGTTTTCTGGGCAAGAGTTTATTCGCATAGGGTCATATAAAAAGAACCTAAAAGAATATCCCGAAAAGGAACGTGAGTTATGGCGCGTTTTTGATAAAACTCCATATGAAGATTTATTATCTTTACAGAAAGTACAGGAGAGTAAGGTTCTTAGTTATTTAGATTATCCTACGTATTTTGAGTTGCAGGATATCCCATTGCCAGAAAATCGAAAGTTAATTTTAGAACGATTAGTGGAAGATAAAATGATAATAAAAAATACTGCTTCCGGATATGATATTACAAACTTGGGCGCTATCTTACTCGCAAAAGAGCTATCAACATTTCCTAACCTCAAACGAAAATCAGTACGAGTAGTAATTTACAAAGGAAAAGATAGAATTGAAACTGTTCGTGAACAGGAAGGTGAAAAGGGTTATGCTTCAGGATTTGAAGGTTTAATTGGGTTCATTGATAATCTTTTACCAAGAAATGAAGTGATAGGGAAAGCTTTAAGAAAAGAAGTGCCAATGTACCCTGAACTCTCGGTACGTGAATTAGTAGCAAATGCAATTATTCATCAAGACTTAACTTTACGTGGAACTGGTCCAATGATTGAAATATTTACAGACAGAATGGAAATCACTAATCCAGGTACACCCCTCGTTAATACAGAACGTTTTTTAGATAGCCCCCCTAGATCAAGGAATGAATCACTGGCTTCTTTCATGCGAAGAGTTGGAATATGTGAGGAACGTGGAAGTGGTATAGATAAAGTTGTGTCTCAAACCGAATATTATCAATTACCTGCCCCTGTTATTGAAGAAGTTAGTGATGAACATACTCGTGTTACTCTATATAGCTACAAACCATTTAATGAAATGGAGAAAGAAGAGAAGATACACGCATGTTATTTGCACGCCTGTTTAAAATACGTTTCAAAAGATTATATGACTAATTCAAGTCTTAGACAAAGATTTGGTTTAGATAATAAAGGAAGTTCTACTGCGTCTAGGATTATTAAAGATGCTGTAGATGCAAAAAAGGTTAAACCACTAGACCCAACCACTGCACCAAGATATATGAAGTATATTCCTTACTGGGCTTAAAGGAACACAGTATTTATTTTGTGTACAATTCAAACATATATTCTAGAAATATTTATTGATAATTGGTGAATAATAAATCTCACAGTATTGTATAGTCAATTTTAACTTACCGGTAACTTGCAGAACAGTTTCAAATAGTATAAATAGGTAGCGTAAATAGCTAAACAAAGGTCCAGTTTAACTTGCTGGTAACTTGCAGAACAGTTTCAAATAGTATAAATAAGTAGCGTAAATAGCTGAACAAAGGTCCAATTTAATTTGCTGGTAACTTGCAGAACAGTTCCAAATAGTAAAAATAGGTAGCGTAAATAGCTAAACAAAGGTCCAGTTTAACTTGCTGGTAACTTGCAGAACAGTTTCAAATAGTAAAAATAGGTAGCGTAAATAGCTAAACAAAGGTCCAATTTAACTTGCTGGTAACTTGCAGAACAGTTTCAAATAGTATAAATAAGTAGCGTAAATAGCTGAACAAAGGTCCAGTTTAACTTGCTGGTAACTTGCAGAACAGTTTCAAATAGTAAAAATAGGTAGCGTAAATAGCTAAACAAAGGTCCAATTTAACTTGCTGGTAACTTGCAGAACAGTTTCAAATAGTATAAATAAGTAGCGTAAATAGCTGAACAAAGGTCCAGTTTAACTTGCTGGTAACTTGCAGTACAAATTCAAAAACAGTAAAAAACTATTGGAAGTCCCATTGCCCTTCCCGAAGTCTGTCATAGTTAGTAAGTATGGGTGCCTGTAACTTCCCGAATTTTGGTGTAATGTGTCGAATGGGTCTGGAATATTGGTGTTAGGTACTGGTTTGTTGTCTGTGTAGTGCATCTGTTTTGGATTGGGGTCAGTGATATTAACCCCATAGAGTGGGCATAATGAAGAATTTGTCTGCACAGAGGGATACTTAAGATGTTCTTGTTGTTCACACTAAAGGTGTACTGTCAAAGGTTGATCTATATTTGATGATTTAGTTGGTCAGTGTGATTTTTAACTCATCATTGTACCAGACGTGACTGATATTTCAACATCACCTCACTTATATCTGGCAATGCTGCTGAGGTTGTTGGGGTATTGTTGGTTACGGATTGCCCACGTTTTTCAAACCAGCCTGGAACGACGTCTTTTTTACCAGTCCAAGCTGTCTTTTTCTTTTTCTTTTGCGGTTTGTGTTGCGTTAGAAAGGCAATTCGCTCTTGTCTAGCTGCCTCCACAGTCGTAATTCCTTGATGTAGCCACGTCTCCAAGATATACTTCACATATCCCCAGTGTTCTTTGCCTTGATCCAACGCTCTTTTCATTGCTTCAACGACCATATCATCACCAAGCTTCGCTATCCGATTCGATAACTCATTTTGCATGTAAGCACGGATTTCACCATAATTGTCACGATAAAACGCGTGGGCGTCTGTTGTTGGTATCTTTTTTTCTTTTTCTATATCTTTTTGTTTAATTAATGGGTCCGGTTTGTGATCCAAGTTGCGGTTCACTTTGTCGTCCATATTGTAGTCCGAATTGTCATCCGCGCTGTGGTCCATCATCGCATACAGGCTGGTCATCTGATAGATGGGTGCTTGTCTGCCGCGTTGTGATTCAAAGGTGATGTACCCTTTTTCTACTAGTTCCGTTCGTGCACGCTTGAATGTGCTTTCCGTCAGATTAGCTTTATAGCAAAGCACGGATTGCGCGACGGTGAATGTTTCTTGCCAACACGTTTTATTGTTCATATGCATGAGCGCGTGCCATAAATTGCTGGCAGGTAGCGAAAGTGGATTGATTTCGATTTGGTGGTAAAATGCGTTGATTTCTTTAATATAGTTCATTTGGGAACATCCTTTCTAATATCGGGGATTTTTTTTCGTAGGTTACTAACCGTTTTTAACAGCAGAAGAGAAATGATAGATACACGTCGCAGTGCGGTGCATTTGTTTTTCGAGTAGATAATAGGATTCCTTCATATTAAGAAGTTGATCAGATTGGAAAACAATCGAAGCTTGAAGTCGCGAGCTGGTAGTATGGCCATGGTGGATGGGTTGATCATGTAATTGGGGCGGATTTCGGGCATGTAGCGGGACAACTCCTTTGTATGGGGATGGTGGTGAGAAGTACTTGGTGTGATTGATAGAGAATGAGTATGAGAATCTGGTAGCAGGCAGGTGTGTTATGGAAATCTATGCAGATTTGTCTGGCGTTTTCCTATCAATCTAGTTGCTCATCGATATCAGTGTGAGCCTCATTGATCGATGCATGGAAATCTTGGATATCAATTTTTAATGTCAGGATCAAAGAGGGAAATAATAGGTCTATGCAATGAAATAGTAAATTAAAGAGGATATTTTAATTTTATGGAGAATATTTTAACTAGATAATATATTCATATAGTCAACTGAATCCAATACAAGAAGAATCAAAAAATTATCTAATATGAGTCAATTTCATAATTTCCATATACAGTTATCTGTATCCATATATAGTTCGGAGGTGGTCTAATTCGACTATATATGGATGCGGATAGCTAAAAATCAGTATTATGAAATTGACTAAATCTAATAAACTTAGCTCTATTGAACCCTTTGTACATGTCTAAGTAAACCTAATGAATATTTAAAATCTGACGTTGATTGTGGAAAGGTGGTTTTTCGTCTGTCAAATAAACCAAATTATCATAGTTTCTTATTTAATTTTGCGCCTAAAATAGATAACGTTCTAGATATTTTCCGAGTAGAAAATTCAAGAAATGATGTAACACCTAACACAATCCTTCAGTGCTTTTTTCTTGTTTTAAGAGAATTTAAAAATTTGATTCCCTCTTTGATGAAAATAAATAAAATGAAAGATATAAATCTAACAGGGTTACCGGTTATAGGAGGAATGGTTACTGCAGTAATAATATGGTTTGTGAAATTAAACTTATTATGGACGATAGTTTCTGCATTAACTGTTTTTATTTTTTTATTTGTGATCTTAATTCCGCATTATTTATGGAAAATGATTGATATTTATAGTCCGCATTTTCATTTACCTACTTATAAGAGATTTCGACCAAATGAGTTCGAGTTACTGAATCAAACAGTATTAGATAAACAATTTTCATACTCAGGTTTAGCAGAGTATGTGAACGGCGTCGTAACTAAGCAAGCAGATGAGTTAAAGGTAGTAGAGGCAATTATTAAGCAATTCAATTACGAAAAAGAGGAATATAAGCGAGAAATACAAAAACTAAATTCTAAAGAAAAAGAAATAATAGAAGAATTTACAGATGCAATAGAAAACCTAGATGATGAACTAGAATGGTCAGAAACAGTTATAATGTACTTAATAGAATTTATACAGGATATTTATGTTGTTATGCATCGCATTGCTTCGGGTATATTTAACTATTCTGACTTAAAATTAATATCTGGATTTACTATATACCAAGTAGAAGACAATGAACTTAGGCGTATAGCTGATGAAGGCACAACTGGACAGACACCAATTCATATTAAACTTAATAGACCTTATCATACTCCTTGGGTCCAAACTATAGTAGATGCAGCTAAGAATAACAAACAACTAGTATTTCTGAGTAATCAGCCTAGAGCAGGATATCATGTAGTTTCATTTAAATTTTTCTTGCAGAATAGTAAGAAGACTTGGGTCTTTTCCTTACAAATACATGAATCTACTAACCAGCGTGGTTTTCTATTATCACTATCAGATGATATAATAGATCAAACGGTTATTTACGAGATGCTTTATGGATTGTGTATGATACTTGATGATAATCAAGAAAAAAAGAAAATAAAAGGGGGTAAATCTAGCCATGGAAATGAAGCCAAATAATAATTATGTTGGTAGAACAAGTGTAGAGCTTAAACGAAAATCTCAAGCTGAGATAATCTCGACTCGTAGAAAGGCTAGAAGGGCTAGGATTAATGCTGTACAAATAGGAGTAAGAAAAACATCGAATGAATACGGCTCTGATTATTTCACTTCTTTAGAAGCAGCAGCTACTACCGAAGAATAAAAATAGATATATAGTTTATAAATTCTGATAACTGTCAATACTTGCTAGTAAAATAGCAAGGGAGAGTTATTAAATGAAAGGTAAGGTTATTAATTTAAATTCCAAGTCTAAAGTGCTAGAAAGCCGCTCGCAAAGCAAAATTATTGCTGAACGAAGAAAGCAGAGAAAAGATAGATTGAATTCTCTATTAAAGAAGATGAGGTAGATTAGGTGGTGGTACTCGATTTGATATGAAGATAAGGTATACAATACTAAAGGTCTTACCATTTTGGGCACAAATGATAGATTGTCGGTTAATTAAGGCTTAATGAAATGGAGCTTAATCTTGAAATTGTTTATTTAAATCATCGCTATAACTTTGTAACACATTTAGTTTACTAAAAAACCTCATCCCTAGAACCGCTATCAAGTATTTCTGGATTCTCTAAGAAGAGGCAGTCAATTAATTTGTCACATCGCTGTACAATCTTATTAACATATTCAGACACTTGTTTTTCGTTTACAACACTCTCAGTTGTATGCTCCAATAACTTTATAAAATTTTCCACAGCTTTGTCTTCTTCGCTTACATCCCTTACTATTCTGTTAAATTGATTAGTTATTTTACGTAATGATGCTTGCTTAAGTTTATTTTCCTCCTGGTAGTTTCGCATCCATTCTTGTATTTCCTTCTCTTTTAGCTTGGCTATATAGTCTATTTTTGTTTTGGGATAAGTCTTAATTCTCAAATTGGATGGTGGATCTATTTTCTGATCATGCGGAAGAAAAATGATTCGACCTGCGTATGCTGCTTCTGAATTAGACAGATTGAATTGCCTAGTTAACCGCTCCATTGCTTCTTCTAATAGCTGTTTATCCTGCTCGCTTAGTCTTTCTTCAGTATCTTTAAGTTTATACTCCCTTGATCCCATGCAACATTACCTCCCTTTTTTAGATGCTTATTGAGATAGGGGATTGTCCTATGCATGATTATTTAAAAGTATTATGTGAAGCACCAGGCTCTGTAGACATTGGGCTCAAAATCACTTATCGGTTTAGGTGCTGCAGTCACTTCTCGAAGATTTCAAAATATGACAATTGGATAATTTTAGTATTTAAAAGGAATACACTTTCCAGTTGTTATGTTAAAATAAACTAGTGATTTTCGAGTAATAATATGTAAGTTACATGGAGGACAAAATGAAGAAGCTTATAAAGAATAAAGTATTCCAGGTTTTAATGGCTGTAATCTTTGTTGCGGGGCTTTCTATTGGTGTATATTCAATAAGTATATATCAAAATGCTGCCAAGACGGTTAATGAAAAAATCTATCAACCTGTTCAAACAATTGAACATGATTTCGTTAAGAAGAAAATAAAAGAAGAAAAACCACTTAATATATTGTTATTAGGGGTAGATGAACGCAAAGGTGATGTAGGTAGATCAGATGCTCTAATGGTACTTGCTCTAAGTCCTAGCGAAGACAACGCAAAGCTTATCAGCATTCCACGGGATACCCGCACCGAAATTATTGGTAGGGGAACGCTAGACAAGATTAACCATGCGTATGCTTTTGGTGGACCTGACATGTCAATTCAAACAGTCGAGCATCTACTGGATATTCAATTGGACTATTTTGTTAGAGTCAATATGGAAGGATTGGCAGAGGTGGTTGATGCTATAGGTGGCATTACTGTTAACAATGATATTAAGTTTAATAACTTCGATACTGGTGAAGTATATTTGAGCGGTACCGAAACATTGGAATATGTTCGTATGAGAAAGCAAGATCCTAATGGGGATTTTGGTAGAACAGAGCGTCAGCGAAAAGTAATTCAAGAAATTATTAACCAAGGGGCCAATATAAGTTCTGTTACAAAGATCCATGAATTAATCGATGTTCTAGGTAATAATGTAGCAACAAATATGGACTTTGAAGATATGAAAAACTTATTGTTTAATTATAAGAATACAAGAAATAACCTTACCACATACCAACTACAAGGAAAAGGTACGATGATTAATGGCATTTGGTATATGAACGTCACAGAGGAAGAAGTGGAAAAGGTTCATAACATGATTGTCGAAAGCTGAAGAAATCATGAAAAAACGCATTAATGAGGAGCATATGAGAAATGGCGTGACGTTAATTGACCCTGTACATGCATATGTGTCTGCAGATGCTGAAATCGGACAAGATACTGTGATTTATCCAGGGGCCATGATTTTTGATGATGTTAAGATTGGTGCAGAATGTACGATTGGGCCGAACGCGGAAATTAAGGATAGCGCGATTGGTAGAGGTACTGTTGTTAAACAATCTGTTGTCCATGATAGTGAAATTGGAAACAATGTCAACATCGGACCATTTGCTCATATCTGACCAAACTCTGTGTTGGGAGATAACACGAAAATTGGCAATTTTGTTGAAGTGAAGAAGGCAACGTTTGGTGCAGGGAGTAAGGAAGCTATACCGGGGATGTATAAATTGGTAACAATGTAAGCTTAGGTTGTGGATCGATTACTGTTAATTATGACGGTAAAAACAAGCATCTGACGAATGTTGGAGACAATGCTTTTGTCGGTTGTAACGCTAATTTAATTGCTCCTGTAACAGGGCGCCTATGTTGCAGCAGGGTCAACGATTACGGATGATGTGCCTGGAGATTCGTTGTCAATCGCATGGGCGCGTCAGGTGAATAAGGAAGAGTATGTTGTGAAAAAGAAAAAGTAATAATTGTGGAAGGCGTAAGTTGAGAGTTATGCCTTCCTATATTGTTCATGGAAATAGGACGAGTATGAATATTAGACAAGAAACGTTTGTTTTCACTAAAATATTGTAAATTTCTTAATGTAATTGGAAAATATATGGTATAATGTTTAAAGTTGGTATCAGAAATAAATAAAGCTTTAAAAAGTTATTGGAGGATAAGAGCATATGAAAGAAATGAGCAATGAGGCAGATCAGTTAAGAAAGTTGCTTTTTAACGCACATAATGAAGGGTGCAATGGCGCATCATTCGAAGAAGTGTTTGAGCTTTTAAAAGAAGAATTACCTAAAATTATCGTACAGAAAGAAGTATCCATGAAGTAATTAGCTGCACTCCTTGATTTATTTCCTAATTGCATTTCCTCATCCTACTACATATTTTCAACACAAATATGAAATCGAGATCCAGTAATTTTTTTAACGTACTTCCGAAAGAAGTCTCCCTCTTCAAGCGTGTGAAGGGCGTAGCCCAACGGTAAGGGGGAGATGAATTTCGGTTGGGAGACAGCCCAAAGGCTTTTTTGTTTTGTCTTTTTCCTCAATATGATATAATCAGTCTTATAAAATATAAAGGTTGATATAACAATGAAATTAGATAGTAACAACCATTCAGTATTCTTAATGTATTACCATCTTGTGTTAGTGATTAAATATCGAAGAAAAGTAATAGATGATACGGTTTCGGATTATGCGAAAGATAAATTTTTGTCATTGAGTGAAAAATATAATATCACATTAGTCGAATGGAATCACGATATTGACCATGTTCATATTTTGTTCAAAGCACAACCTAACAGTGAATTATCGAAATTCATCAACGCCTATAAAAGTGCCAGTTCAAGACTTATCAAGAAGGAATTCCCCCATGTTCGTAAAAAGTTATGGAAAGAAATGTTTTGGTCAAGAAGTTTTTGTTTATTGACGACTGGCGGTTCACCTATTGAAGTCGTGAAAAAATATATTGAAAATCAAGGGATAAAGTGAGGTGATTTGATATGGCTAAACAAAATAAAGCGTACAAATTCAGAATGTATCCAACTGATGAACAGGCTTTGATTATACGCAAAACTTTCGGTTGTGTTCGTTTTGTCTACAACAAAATGTTAGCAGAACGAAAAGAAACGTATGAATGTCCAAAAGATGATAAAGAAGTTTTGAAAAAGGTAAAACATCCTACTCCTGCTAAATATAAAAAAGAATTTGAATGGCTAAAGGAAGTAGACTCTTTAGCGTTAGCGAACGCACAATTAAATTTGGATAAAGCGTATAAATCCTTTTTCAAAGGCAATGCTAAATTTCCGAAATTCAAAAGTAAGCGACACAAACAAAGCTACACAACAAATGTTGTAAACGGGAATATTCAGTTGTTGGAGGGTCGTATCAAATTACCTAAGCTAAAAATGGTCAAAGTCAAACAACATAGAGAGATACCATCAGAACACAAAATCAAAGCTTGTACTGTATCCATGAGTTCATCAGGAAAATACTATATCTCTATTCTGACAGAGTACGAGATGGAGATTGAAAGCAAGGAAATCGAAAAAGTAGTTGGATTAGATTTTGCGATGGATGGATTGTTTGTCGATAGTGAGGGTGAGAAAGCCAATTACCCTAAATTTTATCGACAAATGCTTGAAAAATTAGCAAAAGAACAACGTAAATTGTCTCGCAAGAAGAAAGGTTCTTCCAATTGGAAGAAACAACGGATTCGAGTGGCGAAAATTCAAGAAAAAGTCGCCAATCAACGTAAGAATTTCCTTCACCACAAATCAAAAGAATTAGTAATGAACCATGATGCGGTTGTGATTGAAGATTTAGATATGAAAGGTATGTCGCAAGCACTAAAGTTTGGAAAAAGTGTTGCTGATAATGGTTGGGGAATGTTCACTTCTTTTTTACAATACAAACTAAAAGAACAAGGGAAACAACTTGTCAAAATAGATAAATGGTTCCCATCCACAAAAACTTGCTCGAAATGTGGTTCGATAAAAGAAATCAAACTATCAGAGCGTACCTATCAGTGTGCTTGTGGGCTGGATCTCGATAGAGATTACAATTCAGCACTCAATATCAAAAAAGAAGGCATTCGCTTATTAGCAAGTGCCTAATAAAAATATAAAACTTTTGGAACAAGAGGGTTAGCTTGGTCAATTTCGTCAGCTACTAAAAGTGGCGATTACCCAAGAAGCCCCCACTTCAAGCAACCCGTAAGGGTGGTAAGTGGTGGGAGTAGTTCACAAGTGAATAGCGGAAGAGACATATGATGAAGAAGTTTTTTGGAACAGATGGCATACGAGGTGTAGCCAATAGTGAACTTACGGCAGAATTAGCTTATAAAATTGGTCGTTTTGGTGGTTTTGTATTATCAAAAGGTGTAGAAAATCCAACTGTTTTGGTTGGCAGAGATACACGTGTATCTGGGCAAATGTTAGAAAGTGCGCTCATTGCTGGCCTTTCTTCCATCGGTGCAGAAGTGGTCCGATTAGGAGTCATCTCAACGCCAGGTGTTGCCTTTTTAACAAAACAACTGAATGCACAAGCAGGTGTTATGATTTCTGCTTCCCACAATCCAGTTGAAGATAATGGCATCAAGTTCTTCGGTTCTGATGGGTTTAAATTGTTGGATGCTGTCGAGCAGGAAATTGAAGAATTGCTGGAAGGTGATATCGATATTTTACCACGCCCAGTAGGCCGGTCTTTACGATTGATTCATGATAATGAAGCAGCAAGCGAAACGTATTTAGCATTTTTAAGATCTACTATTGAAGAAGATTTTTCGGGATTGCATATCGCGCTTGACTGTGCACATGGAGCTACGTCTCCGCTAGCACCACAGCTGTTTACAGATTTGGGGGCGACTGTATCCTTGATGGGCAATGAACCAGACGGATACAACATAAATGATAAAGTAGGATCAACTCATCCAGAAGAGCTAGCAGCATTTGTCGTTGCTCAAGGTGCCGATCTTGGATTAGCGTTTGACGGAGATGGTGACCGCTTGATCGCTGTTGACCAGCAGGGTGAGATCGTTGATGGAGACAAAATCATGTACATTTGTGCTAAATACATGAAACAACAAGGTTCTTTGAACAATGATACCGTTGTTTCTACGATAATGAGTAATCTAGGTTTCTATAAATCTCTTGAAGCAGAAGGGATTCAGAGTGCAAAAACAGCAGTTGGTGACCGCTATGTGATGGAAGAGATGCGTAACAATGGCTATAATCTTGGCGGCGAACAATCCGGGCATCTGATTTTCCTTGACCATATTACGACTTCCAGTGGATCAGCGGGTCAGGTTTACTGTTCCGGTCTAGGAGAGTAAAACATTAGGGGGACGACAAACCTGACCCCGCGTTCCCCTCCGTTCCAAAAAAATAAACCTAAAGTAGTATAGACAATGTTCATGAAGTAGATATATATTAACATTGGAAGATTTATAGTTTTCTAAAAATTGAATAGAGTAGGGATGACTGTGAGAGGGAAAGGGAAAATATTTTCTCTAATTGTGATTGCACTTGTTACTTTTGTATCAGGCTGTTCTACAGTTGTATTTAGAGGTAGTTTATCTGATGGTGAAAGTTTTTATTTGCAATCGGTTTCAGGGGCGACTACATTAATGGAAATAAGTGAAAATGTAGTCGAAGTGGATGAGCAAGATACAGTAGGAGGATTTATTGAGTCTCCAATTGGAGACTCAACCGTTTATTGGGTACCAGATTACACGATGTCGACTAACGGAAATACGAATTATCAATTAATAACAGATGAGGGAAAACCTACAAAAATAGCTAAACATGCTTCATTCAATGGTTTGTTGATTGATCCAATGGACCCGAATCGTATTCTCGTATCCATCAATGTGTTAGATGAAAATAATGAAAATGTTGACGGTTATACGCATGTTTACGTAAAAGAATCAGATCCAACGCAGAGTATTTCATTTTTTGATTTTGATCATGTAGATGTTCCTAATATTCAAATTACTAGTGGAGATTTACAAGAGAATGATCAACTTGCTACTGAGCCGTTAGGCGAAGGATGGAAAATGGCTGACTCAACGTCTACAATTTTTGGCTACTATAACGTTGGATCTGACTTTTTCGACAAATTAGACGGAATTAGTAATAGCTTTAAAGAAACGATTAATCCATTACTTGAAAGCCTTGGGGAAAATACTGCAAACCCTCAAGAAGGAGTCTCTCAAATTCTAGTAAACATAAATGATACTGTTTGGGCTAATGACAGCTTCTCATTAAACCTAAGCTCTGGTAATAGCAATGCTTTAGGAACCGTTCAGGTCCCACTGCCAAAATTGACAACTACTTTAACTGGTAAAGCAGGGAAAGTAAGTATAAGCTGGCCAGAAGTGTTTGGCACTGTAGAGGGATATAAGATTTATCAAGATGGTGAGGAAATCGACACGGTGGATTCAGGGGTAACGAGTTATGATGTGGAAGGATTAACGATTGGACAATCGTATGAATTCTCTATCCGTGGAATCATTCCAATGGAGGAGGTGTTGGTCCGTGCTTTAGCTGCACCTGATAATACTGTTGAAACGGTGTTTGCTTTATCAGCTAATCAGCTTGTAGAGGATGATGAAAACCCAGTTATCACTTTAAATGGAGAAAATCCTTTAACACTAGCATTCGGAACACTCTACGAGGAGCCAGGTTACAGCGCTTCTGACAACTCCTCCACAGATTTAACGGATGAAGTAGTCGTAACAGGAACAGTCGATAACAATGTACCGGGAACTTATACGTTAACTTACACTGTTTCCGATGCTGCAGGTAACCAAACAGCAGTGACAAGAACTGTGCAAGTTGTAGACGCGGCGGCACCAGTTATTACTTTACATGGAGATAACCCGCTTACGATTAAAGTAGGAAGTAAGTATGAAGAACCAGGCTATACAGCTGTGGATGATGTGGATGGAGATGTTGCTGATCTCGTAGTAGAAACAGGAACAGTCGATAACAATGTACCGGGAACTTATACGTTAACTTACACTGTTTCCGATGCTGCAGGTAACCAAACAGCAGTGACAAGAACTGTGCAAGTTGTAGACGCGGCGGCACCAGTTATAACTTTACATGGAGATAACCCGCTTACGATCAAAGTAGGAAGTAAGTATGAAGAACCAGGCTATACAGCTGTGGATGATGTGGATGGAGATGTTGCTGACAAAGTTGTTGTAACCAGTGATGTTGACACGAATACACCTGGTGAATACACCGTGACGTATACGGTTTATGATCAAGCGAGTAACAAAGCTGAATTAACCCGTATAGTCATCGTTGAAGCTATAGCTGATGGAGTTGTTTTACCTAACACAGCAGCAAACCAATATAACCTGTTATTCGCAGGTGCTCTGTTTGGTTTAATCGGATTTATGACGTTGTTGGTTAGGAGAAGAAAGAGTATAAATTAATTAGTATGGCCAGACCAAATCCAATGGTGGATTAGGTCTGGTTTTTATATTGCATGTAGGTGGGGGGTGCAGACTACTATCACGTCCCGGTATTTGCCATTTTTCCGGTGTGCTTGGAATATACTTATCTAGCTTTATAAAGAGGAAGATGATTATGCCATTTGTTTATATGAAGGAAATCTTTCCAATGAAGTTAATCAGAATAAGTTTTTTATATCCCTAGTGACCGGCCTTATTCAGTACTTCAGGATGATAAGCATAGGAGTAAAAAAGAAGAAATGGAACGGATGTTACCATTCTTTAAAGATATTTAATTAAGGAGAGGAAAGCTTAAGAAACTCATCTTGGTATAGTGCTGAATACTATTCGAAGATGAGTTATTTTTTCTATTAATTATCAAAAAATTAATCAATCAACTATACGCAAAGGCATGAATGATTTATGTGGTCTAGAGCATACCATGCAAAGTATTTGGTATGTTGATCCCAATTCATGCGACTTTAGTACCGATGTTTATTTTAATGTTAAACCTTGGTTTATTAAAGGATTTGCTTCTGATTTTACACCTAATAGGTTGGGAAATGTATATTATTTAGATAAACTTATTGCAAAAAATAGTATTAAGCATTAGCGTAGGTGCCAGTCAGGTCCTGAAGCATGGCATATCATGGGTAATGTAAGGGGCATAGGGTTTGCTGTCCATGTTCTAGATTGAGGATTGGCATTTCTTTAGTGGTTTTTCTGAATGGAGAGGTTCTAACCATCATATGAGTAATTGTTCATATGATGGTTTAGAACCTTATTTGCGAGAGAAGGTTAAAATAAGAGACCTGACCTCATGGACCATAAGTGGATCTATTAATTTAGAGATAATATAAATTGGAAAGAGAATCTGGTCATTGTCTTTTCCGATTGAAACAGTTCGGATGGGAGCACTAGGTGGGAGGAGTGGGATATCAGAGATATTATTTAATTCACAATAAATTAATTCTGTATGATGAAAGAAGCATTAGTTCATGACAGTCACAATCATCTTCTTTTGGTGGCCACTGCAATTCTGTTTTTCACATTAGTATTTCTAATTATTCGAGGTGAAACAAAACATGGACTAATATTTTTATACCTGAATTAATTATTGGATTAATAATGGCGATTTGTTTCAAATTTTATCAAACGAATTATTCGAATAGTGCGATCTTTAAAAAAGTAACAGAACGAAATGGTTATACGTTAACGGAACAAGCAACAATAGAATTTAATTTTTTATTCAGCCTGAGAGGATCAATGAAATGGAGCAGGAAGAGGAAATCATAAATAAAGTAGTTGCAGAAGAAAGTAACACAACTATTTTGCTTAAAAAAGTGACAAAAAGAGAAAATGATATATATTTCCACTTTGACACATTTCCCAAGTTGGAACGTGAAAAAAGGGAGTTTCCTAGCTCATGTTGCTTATCATGAGGGTGGAACGATACGAACGCTCCCACTAACTGGAGACTTTACAATGACAAACAAAAAAATTAATATCGTTCAAGGTGGCGGTAGCGCTCCGTCCAGCTTTGGTTTTGCTATTCCCGATCAAGATTGCAACAAAATCCATCTCCAGATCGAGACTATTTGGAACAGCGGGTCAGGTTTACTGTTCCGGTCTATGAAAATAAAACATGAGTTGGAACGATAAACCTGACCCCATGTTCCAAGGTGCCGATGCCATTTTGAACCAGTGCTCTTCTGTAGGAGAAGCCGTTGATATAGCAAGAAACATGATAAGCATTCCTTATGTAAAAGTAGATGAAGCCATGGCTGAGGAAGCTGTGAAAATTGGTGGAAAGGTTTCAGTTATTGCAACAGTAGAATCAACTATGGCACCCAGTGTGAGGTTAATAGAAAGAACAGCTGAGAAATTAAATAAAAAAATTGAAATAAATCAATGCTTAGTAGAAGGTGCATTAAATGTTTTGATGAAGGAAGGAGATAAAGAAAAGCACAATCAGATGGTTCTAAGTGAAATAGAGAAGGTTGAACACGAAAGTGACGTTATAGTACTCGCACAGGGAAGTATGATTGTTTTATTACCATATCTAAATCATATAAAAAAGCCAGTTCTTACTAGTCCAAGATCAGGAGTGATGGGATTACAGCAAGTTTTACATGATAGGTAATTTTTGAAATCAAATACGTGAAAAATATTTAAGGCGTACCGATATGGTGCGTCTTTATCTTTTGGTGTGCCCGGCATGGGTGCAGGCTTTTGGGTGAAAGTCCCGAACAGTGAAGGCAGTAGTAGCTGTAGCTTATGGCAAGGTTATGGAGGGCGACCTTCATGGCTGAAGGAAGCCGGCGGTAAACTTCTGCTCCAGGATCATGTACCTCATGGCTAGTTGGTACTGAAAGAGTCTGCCCTCATTTAGTGTAGAAGTTTCAAGAAAAGATAGTCATTTCCGGAATTGTATCTAATTAGAATTATCAGACTCCGTTCCAATCGGATAGTAATTAGATTTTCTATTATCCCCACGATTTAATTGGTACTCCAAAACTATGATGTAATAGTCCAATCATAAAGATCTGCAAGCAGTACTGAAGTTAACTTTTCAGCTCTTGTATGTGAACTTACATAAACCTTACTACCTTCATTTGTGATAATTAACAAACCAAGTAGAACAAATATTGTGAATATTCATAAAGACATAGATTGATAAATGGTTTATAATGAGAAACAAGTTAAATATAATTACATTAGATGTTACTAAACCTAACACACGGAAAAAGTTAGTAACTTTTGAAAGGAGTAATTTTGATGCAAGTAGATGCGTCCCCGTACAATTGGCCATTTAACGGTGAGCTAGATCCAAAGAAAACCGCATTAGTAATTATTGATATGCAGGTTGATTTTTGTGGGAAAGGTGGCTATGTCGAACAGATGGGTTATGACATCTCGTTAACCGCAAAAGCAATCAAGCCTATAAAAAAACTTCTGGAGAAAGCTAGACTAATAGAAGATTTTACAATTATTCATACGCGAGAAGGACATCGCCCTGATCTATCTGATTTACCAGAAAATAAACGGTGGAGAAGCAAGCAAATTGGTGCTGAAATTGGCTCAGAAGGTCCGGCTGGAAGAATCTTAGTTCGTGGAGAGCCTGGTTGGGATATCATCGATGAGTTAAAGCCTGAGGAAGGTGAAATAATTATTGATAAACCGGGGAAGGGTAGCTTTTACGCGACGGACCTTGATTTGATTTTAAAGAATAAAGGTATTACGAATCTTATTCTGACAGGTATTACTACGGATGTTTGTGTTCATACGACGATGCGTGAGGCGAACGACCGCGGCTATGAATGTTTAATCCTTGAAGATTGTACGGGTGCTACAGATGATAATAATCATTTAGCGGCACTACACATGGTCAAAATGCAAGGTGGCGTTTTTGGAAGTATTTCTAATTCGGAGTCAGTATTAAAGGCTTTGAATCCATCTATAAATCTAGTAACCGAGTCAATTTGATCATTTTCATATACAGTCTTTTGCAAGAAATTATAGTTTGGAGATAGTTTGTCCAACTGCTAGTTGTTTCTAAGGCACACAACCAGAATTTGAATGAAATAAAGATAAAAAGGGGATATTTTATGTTAATCAAAAAGCTTTCCGTATTTTTAATGGTAACTGTGATCATGTTCTTGGCTGCTTGTAACGGTACTGCTAATTCACAAACAACAGATGGTACGGGTGAGGAAGAAGAATTAGAGAAAGTGGTGTTAAGACTGAAGTGGATTCACCAAGCGCAATTTGCTGGTTTCTATGCTGCAAAGGAAAAAGGGTTTTATGAGGAAGCGGGACTTGATGTTGAGATTAGACCAGGGGGAGCGGATTTCCCATCTGTACAAATGGTTGCGTCTGGAGATGAACACTTTGGTGTAACGGGAGCAGACCAGATCTTACTAGCTCGGGAAAAAGGAGTTCCGGTAAAAGCTTTATCTGTCATTTACCGTGATTCACCGTTTGCGCTATTTAGTTTGAAAGATTCTGGAGTGGAAAGTATTGAAGACCTGGTTGGGGAAACAGTTGGTGTTAAGTTAGGTGGTAATGAAGAGCTTACATACCGTGCGATGGTTGAAAATGCAGGGGTGGACGGTTCTGAAATTACTGAAATGCCAGTTAAATACGATCTTAGCCCATTGTTAAGTGGTCAAGTGAAGGCATGGCCTGGTTATGTGATCAACGAAGTTATTTCAGCGCAGGAGCAAGGTTATGAAGTAAATGTGATTAGCCCGAGTGACTATGACATTAACTTTTATGCAGATACGATATTTGCTAAAGATGAATTAATAGAAAATGATCCTGAATTAGTAGAAAGCTTTGTGCAAGCATCTATGAAGGGTTGGCAATATGCACTAGATAATCCAGAAGAAGCGGCGGAATTCGGACTTGATTATGGAGAAGATTTAAGTCTAGATCACGAGATTGCGATGATGAATGCAAGTGTTCCATTACTTCGTCCAGAAAGTACGCCACTAGGGAATATGGATGAAAGTGAGTGGGCAAGTCTGCAAGATAACTTACTACAACTAGAATTTCTAACAGAAAAACAAGATTTAAGTGATGTATTTACGAACGATTTTATCGCTGAATAATAGACATCAATGATGTTTCGATAGGTAAAGACTAGTCTTGACTAGGGTGTAACACATCAGTGGGGGCAATCCCCCGTTGGTGCATTTTTGATTATTATCATAGGAGTTGTTCACATGATACAGCAAGCTCAAAGCACGATTGAGATTGGTTCTTTTCATGATCCGGATAGCCAGCAAGTAGATCATGAGGTTGCGGTTTCTCTGAAAAACTGCTCACTTTCCTTTGACGACGTTAAAGTGTTAGATGATGTTTCATTGGACATTTATAAAGGTGAATTTTTATCGATTCTAGGACCAAGCGGTTGTGGCAAATCTACAACATTGAGGCTGATGCTCGGTTTACTAAAGCCTGACGGTGACGGCGTCGTGTCCTATGATGCAACGAAAGAATCAATCGGTATGATTTTTCAGAAGCCAGTGTTAATGCCATGGTTAACTGCTTTGCAAAATATTGAGGTGCCTCTTAACCTTGGTCCAGAAAAGAAATTTAATAAAAAGCAACGACGTGAAAAAGCGAATCATGCATTAGAGTTAGTAGGGTTATATGATTTTAAAGATCATTTCCCCCACCAATTGAGTGGTGGAATGCAACAAAGGATTGCGATTGCTCGTGCCTTAGCAGCTGAACCTACCATTCTATTAATGGATGAACCGTTTGGAGCGTTGGATGAATTTACAAGAGAAAAGCTTAATATGGAATTACTTCGGCTATGGAAAAGCCCGGATAATAATTTAAAAACAGTGGTGATGGTGACACATTCGATACAAGAATCGGTTTTATTGTCTGACAGAATCGCGATGATGACACCACGACCTGCTGCAGTAGATGAGATTGTAACCGTGCCATTATCACATCCAAGAAACATTGATATGGAAGAACAACCGGGCTTTTATAAGACAGTGAAAACGTTAAGAAAGAAGGTGAAACAACAATGAACAAAATGGTACTCAAAGATAGTATGTATCCGATTATTTTTGCTGTTGGAATATTTATCCTCTGGGAATTGGTTGTTCGAATCTTTTCTGTTCCAGTTTATTTATTGCCGGCACCAACATCAGTGATTGCTACCATCGATAGTTCGTTATTAGGTCATATGATGGTGACACTTTATGAGTCCATTGTTGGTTTTATCATTGCAAATATTTTGGGATTCGCTACGGCGGTAATTTTTGTCCATTCGAAGCCGATCGAAAAAGGGATGTATCCTTTGGCAATTGCATTAAAAACAACACCGCTTGTGGCGTTAGCGCCTCTGCTAGTTGTTTGGTTAGGGACGGGATATTCTTCAAAGATTGTTGCATCTGTATTGATTTGCTTCTTTCCGATTTTAGTTAATAGTGTAAAAGGCCTTAAGGCAATTGAACATGAAGCTTGGGAACTTTTCACAACATATAAAGGCACAAAGTGGGAGATCTTTTGGAAACTACGTCTTCCGACAAGCTTGCCATATGTTATGTCGGCATTGAAAATTTCAAGCTCACTTGCGATTGTAGGTGCAATTGTTGGCGAATTCGTCGGTGCAAATAAAGGTCTAGGATATGTAGTGCTCGTTTCTTCCTATCATATGGATACACCAGTAATGTTCTCCGCTATTTTTGCTTCTGCGTTATGTGGACTGATGTTATTTTGGACAGTTAGCTGGATGGAAAGAAGATTAATCTTTTGGCAAAGGGTGGATGAAGTATGAAGTGTTCCGTTGTTCGGGTTCCACATGCAGCACCAGATGATGTACGTGAACTAAAGGCCCAAATAGAAGCGGGAGTAATAGATCCGACGAAGGTAATAGCGGTAATGGGAAAAACGGAAGGCAATGGCTGTGTGAATGATTTTACACGAGGATTTGCGACACGGTCACTGGATAGTTTTTTTGCCAATTACAGTCCTGCTTCACCTATATCGTATGTTATGTCTGGTGGGACAGAAGGAATTCTTAGTCCACACTTTACAGTTGTAAGTAGAGATGATGACGAAACGAGTGGTACAGCCAACCTTGAAAAAGCACTTGCGATTGGTGTAGCGAAAACACCGGCTTTTCTACCAGAACAGATTGGGAGAATGGAACAGGTACATGCTGTTGCTAAAGCGGTTGAAGCAGCAATGCAGGAAGCGAAAATTGAAAGTAAATCAGACGTTCATTTCGTACAAGTCAAATGTCCGCTGTTAACATCTGATTTGATTTATCGTGCAAGAAGTGAAGGTCATGCGTTAGTTACAGAGGATACGTATAAGTCGATGGGCTACTCGCGCGGTGCTTCAGCGTTAGGGGTAGCAGTTGCGCTTGAAGAAACATCACGTGAAAACTTAGATGAGTCAGACATCTGCCATTCCTGGGAGAAATTTAGCGGAGTGGCATCTACTTCAGCAGGAAGTGAACTAGATTATTGTGAAGTAATTGTTTTTGGTAATTCAAAAAGCGCAGTAGGACCCTTATTTATTGATCATGTTGTTATGCAAGATGCGATTGATGGGGTGGTTGTGAAAAGCATGATCGACAAGTATCCAAATGCAAGTATTATACAAGTATTAGCAAAAGCGGAGGCGGATCCGACAGGTTTTGTTCGCGAACGGAGACATACGATGCTAAATGATTCTGATATTAACCATACAAGACATGCCCGTGCAGTTGTTGGCGGAGTGTTAGCTTCGATCAGTGGAGACCCAATGATCTATGTGTCAGGAGGGGCAGAGCATCAAGGTCCTTCTGGTGGTGGTCCTGTAGCAGTGATTTTTCAACAAAATAAATAGAATGCTGATTTTTGGCTGTATGGATTCACGTATAGTCTGGTTAGAATCGTTACAGAAAATAAATGTACCCAACTAGGAGGAATAACGATGATTACTACGAAAGAAACAAAAGTGCTACAAGGCGATAAAATGAAATGGGCGCCAATGCCGGATCATATTAATTTATACCACCGTGAAATTGTATCTGCGCAAGAAGCGGATGATATGGGAATTAGTGCAAGTTCATTTTTATGGGAACTGATTGATGTAGGAGGGCAGGTTAGACCTCATTATCATGATGTTGCAGAAATCATACATATTACCAAAGGCAAGGTGAAGGTCCTTTGTAACGGCGAATGGAAATCGTATCAGGCAGGTGACACGATTCAAGTTCCAGCGGGGGCGATCCATTCTGTTGCAAATGATGATGTTGAAGCAACGGAACAACTTAGTGTATTCATTCCTGTTCAAAAAGAACAGCCGAAAAATGCTTTCTTTCATACGGTAATCGTTGAAGCGGACAACTATCCTAAAAAATGAAAAGTGTGATAAGCGATGATGAATAACAATTTAGGTTTTACATGTAGTGATGTTTTGCTCATTCCTCATTTTAATGAGGCGGTTGTACTAGCTGGTTCCAAAGGCATGCACCGGACTATTTCCCGTGTTAACGTCATGGAAGTGCCGGATGTGGTTGATTGGGTACGGCCTGGTGAATTTCTAATCACGAGCGGATTTCCATTTCAAGATCACCCAGAAATAATTACTGACTTGATTCCACAGTTAGTCGATAAAGGTGTAGCTGCTTTTGGCATAAAAACGAAGCGATATATCGATAAAATTCCTGATCGGGCGTTGGAATTAGCAGATAAGCTAGATTTTCCTATTTTCGAACTGCCGCCATCAACTTCTTTTTCTGATGTGGTTAGGGAGATTATGGAACGCGTGCTCGTTCAAGAAGCTAGAAATCTATCGGTTTTACAAAGTCGGGTACAGAAAATGTCGCAAAAGCTACTGCAAAGTGAAGGGTTAGATGAATTTCTGCGGTCATTAGAGGAAATGGTAGAAAATCCAGTCATGATTGTAGACGATGTTAACCAAGTTATTTTGTCACCAGAGGCTAAGCAACTGATCAATGTGGTAGGTGATCATTCTTTCTTATATAAATTGAGAGAGGATAGTAAAACAGGTGTTTCCTTTATCAATATTCATGATCGAAGGATACGCGTCTACATTGCAAATATTAATACCAAACAACATCATCACTGTCTGTTGCTTTTGTTTGAATATAATAAAGAATATGCGGTCGTTGATCAGTTGACCATTGATCGGATCAGCATTTTAGTAGGGCTCGAAATGATGAATATCAATGCTCGGAAAGAAGTCGAATCGAAATACATCGACCAATTTTTGCAGGACTGGTTAACAGGAAAAATAGGTAATGATACTGATTTAAAAATGCGTGCAGATGCCTGCGGTTATCCATTAGATGATAATTCATCTTTCGTTGTTAGTGTTGCCCGGTGGCTCGGGAAAAAGCCAGATTCTGATTCTTTGCAACAACTAATCAAGCAGAACAGATCGCAGTTTTTGTTACATGGCATTCACGTTACTCTGCTAGAAGGTGAACTTACTTTTTTACTTTCAAAATCAACAGAAACGGATCCAGAGATGCTGCTGGACAGTATTCATCGTCAACTAGAGGGACAATTCCAATTATGTATAGGAAAAAATGTGATGTATGTGAATCAAGTTTATGATAGTTACTTACAAGCGAAAAAAATTCATCATATTAGTACGATTTGTAATTTAGAGGCTGCTAACATGCGCTTTAATCAATTGGGTGTTTTTCAATTACTTTTCTTATTACCAGAGTGTGAAGAATTAATTGAGTTTAGAGCAAGGTTTATTACGCCGATTATCCAGTACGATCAAAAGCATAATACGATGCTATTCGAAACATTAAAGGTGTACTTTAAAAATAATAAAAGCACGAAAAAAGCGTCAAAGGAATTGTTTACACACTACAATACGATTGGTTACCGGATCGAACGTGTATGCGAAATTTTGCAATTGAAATTAGAAGATGGTGACGATATGTTATTACTTCAGTTGGCTGTTAAAGTGTATGAAATGAGCCCACAAAACAGTCGAACATTTGAACACAAATTAACGCCAACTGTCAGCCATTAATTTTTAGAAGGGAGACAATGATGGTGAGTGAAAATTACCCAGCACTATTATCAATACAAGAATTAAAAAATAATTATATAGAAAAAAAGTGTACACCTGAAGAGGTAATAGCAGCGATTATTAAACGAGCTAACGATGATGAAACGATGAATATTTGGATTGAAGCTCCTTCTATCGAAAAGATTCAGCCGTATTTAGAACAATTAGAATCGATAGATCCAGAACACGCACCACTCTGGGGTATTCCATTTGCGATTAAAGATAATATTGATTTAGCAGGTGTACCCACTACTGCTGGATGTGCAACATTTGGATATGAGCCGGACGAACACGCGACTGTTGTCGGAAGGCTTATCGCAGCTGGTGCCATACCGGTTGGTAAAACGAATCTAGACCAATTTGCAACAGGGTTAGTAGGCACAAGAAGTCCGTATGGAGAAACACATAACGCACTGCGTCCTGAGCTTATAAGTGGCGGATCAAGCGCGGGCTCGGCAGTAGCGGTAGCAAGAGGACAAGTGGCATTTGCTTTAGGGACAGATACAGCAGGTTCCGGTAGGGTGCCAGCAGCACTAAATAACCTTGTTGGGTTAAAAACTAGTGTTGGCGCGTGGCCTACAAAAGGGGTAGTTCCAGCTTGTGCAAGTATAGACTGTGTCACAGTGTTTGCTAATAGTTTAGAAGATGTCGTGGCGGTTGATGATGTAGCTCGAGGAATTGATAAAAATGATCCTTGGTCTAAGTTGGTTGCTAAGCCAGGATCCGCTTTACCAAAGAAAATATGTTTACCTAAAGGTAAAGTTGCCTTTTATGGTCCATTTGCCGATCAATATGAAGCTGCCTGGAATCGAACATTGGATATGATTACAGCGCTTGATATCCCAGTTGAGTATATTGACTATCAACTATTTAATGATGCGGCGGAAATTTTGTATGGAGGACCTTGGGTAGCGGAACGCTGGTCTGATTTAGGAGAGTTTATTGATGCGCATCCAGGAGAAATATTTCCCGTAACAGAGCAAGTGTTACGGTCAGGTTCAGCAGAGCAATATGATGCTGCTTCCGTTTTTACCGCAATGCATAAATTACAAGCGTATAAAATGGAAGCTCGGAAATTACTTGAAGATGCAGTTTTGGTATTGCCAACAGCAGGTGGAACGTGGACACGTGAGCAAGTTAGGCAAGATCCTATTGCAACGAATAGTGACATGGGAAGTTATACCAACCATTGTAATTTACTAGATTTGTGTGCCATAGCCATTCCAGCAGGGGATGCAGAACCACACACACCATTTGGAATCACGATGTTTGCTTTGGCGGAAAATGAAGATTTGGTCTTAGGTGCTGCTGATTTATTTTTACATGATGGGTCTGAAGCGCGTGCTGAACTAGATGAAGAAAGTACTACACTTGTTGCGGTATGTGGCCTTCATATGCGAGGCTTTCCACTAGAGAAGGAGATGCTTGCTTCAGGTGCAACCTTTGCGCGAGAAGCCACCACGGCAAGTAAGTACCAATTTGTTAAACTGCCAACCACCCCACCAAAACCGGGTCTTATAAAGAAGGAAACTGGTGGCGGTGCTATCGAGGTAGAGCTCTGGAAAATGCCTAAAAGCGCTTTTGCAAATTTTGTACTATCTATCCCGGCCCCACTAGGTATTGGTAAGGTTGAACTTAGTGATGGGTGTGAGGTACCTGGATTTATATGTGAAGGGTATCAGTTGGAGGGTGCAGAGGATATTACGGCGGTTGGTGGTTGGAGAGCGGTCGGTTGTGGGGTGCCTGTCACTTCCCGAAGTTTGTCATAATGTGTCGACTGGAGAGTGTAGGATTTAGAAGGAACACTTTTGGGTGTTCTTTTTTTATATGTCAATGATTGTTCATTCATTAACTGTTTTGGTGGGTAAGTGGTTAATATGTCTAAAGTGTCAATTTGATTTTGTTTGTTTAGTGGTTTTTGGATTTTTCTCTATGGGGAATTGTAATTTGATAGGTGGTAGCAGGTCTAAATTGTTATTCTGGGATTTTTACACTTCTGGAGAAATGGTTTATCTTATGGATAAACTGAATTGTACAAGAGGTGTAATTGATTCAGGTGATAGCTAGTATAGGGCTAAAGGGAATCGAAGGGGACCGAGTCCAAGTGGAAGTGCAGCTGCTTCCTGGGGTGGAGGGTGTTGGATTTATTATCTTAAATGAAGAGCAGCGAAAGATCGTACAGCAATGGGAAAGCGAGTACAATTGTAGTACAAGGGTACAGATGAAGATTCTCCGGCTTGCAAGAACGATCGCTGATTTAAGTGGCAGCGCACATATAACGAGCGAATCAATCTGGGAAGCAGCTAGCATGCGTCGCAGCGGATCACGTATACCAAAGAAAGGAAAGGTGCAATAAATTGGCAAGAAAGAAACGAATTTGGATACCGAACGCCTTCTATCATGTTGTTTGTCGCGGAAACCGCCGCGATGCTCTTTTTAAAGATGAAGGTGATTTTAAGATTTTTCTCCATATGCTCCACAAAGTAAAGGAAAAGACCTCATTTGAACTAGCCTCCTACTGCCTAATGACCAATCATTTTCATCTGCAATTACGCTCCAAAGAGCAATCCATTTCAAAGGTAATGTCCCTCCTCAACAAACGGTATGCCGACTATTATAATACGAAAAACCGAATTACTGGCCACGTCTTTGAGAAGCGTTATTATGACAAGATCATCGACTCGAAGCAAGGCATGCTTGAAGTAAGTCGCTACATACACCTGAATCCTTTCGAAGCATGAATGACCAACAAGGCTGAGGATTATCGGTGGAGTAGCTATCGGTATTATCTGTATGCGTCTGGTTCACCGGTAGTAAATACGAGTTTTATAATGGATTACTATTCGGGGAGTATGTGGGAGAGGCGGCGGAAGTATAGGGAGTTTGTAGAGCGTGATGATATGAGGTTTGGACCTCGTACTTAAGTGAATTAGTTTGATAAGACTGTGGAAGTGACAGGGACCTAATAAAGTGAAATGTACTCAGAATACAACTTGAGTAGTGATACTAAATATGATACTATTCATGAAAGAGAGGTATATAAATTTGACCAGCATTTATAAAATAATTAGTAAAATGAAGCAACAACCAAGAGGAATTAGCTATAGTGATGCGGCAAAAGTTCTTGTTTATTATGGTTATGTGCTTGTTCGCAAAAGAGGATCTCATCGATATTTTCGCAATGATGCTGGTGAATTAATCATGATAAAAGAGAAGAATCCACTCAAGATTTCTTATGTAAATGAAATTTTAGAAAGGATTGGGGAATAATCTCATCATATAATTTAAAATATCCTTACAATCAAGGGGCGTATGTCTAATGAGTAATATAATTACGAAAGACCTTTCTTATTACTTATCTTTAAACTATACAGTAATGGTCAATAAAGTTAACGAAGA
This sequence comes from Radiobacillus sp. PE A8.2, assembly GCF_045635475.1. NCBI lineage: Bacteria > Bacillati > Bacillota > Bacilli > Caryophanales > Bacillaceae > Radiobacillus > Radiobacillus sp. PE A8.2. The sequence continues at coordinate 37,302 of NZ_JBJGXI010000001.1, forward strand.
GCGTGGCGCGTACTACTTTGGCAAGATTGCTGAATTAGAAGGTTGTCATACGGATGCCGAAACAGTAGAAGAATTAATGGAAGAACTTGAAGAGGTTAAAGAAGAATATTTAAAAATTAAATTGGAACACGGTGATCTAATTCCAGAACCAAATGATATGCCAAGTGGGAGAATTGTATTAAGAATGCCTAAAACATTACATTGGAGATTAGCAGCAGAGGCTGCACAAGAAGGCGTTTCTTTAAATCAGTATATGATTTATAAATTGTCGCAAGGGTTGGAGTAAGATGGGTGCCACTTCCCGAAGTTTCCAATGGAACAGCGGGTTTACTGTTCTGGTCTATGAGAATAAAACATAAGGTCCTGTTGGGACGATAAACCTGACCCCACGGCCAACTAGGCGGTGTATTCAATCAGAGGATAGGTCATTTTGGTGGGATGACAATAGTATTTAAAAATAGAGTATCAAATTGCATAACAATCTAATACTCTATTTCTCTATGGTTTATACTCTTCACCACTTCGAATAAAATGAGCAACAAACTGAAAAGCATCATCTAACGTCCATACATCCCAATTATCTTGTCTTCTATTCCAATCGCCAGGAAAGTAATGATGGTGATGTGGTTCTGAATCGAACTGTAATTCAGGTGGTGTGTCTTCGGGGTTGTGGGGATCATTCCCCCATGCAGAAATGTGTTGTTTATGTTTTCCTTTTTTCGGTATAATAACTCTCCAATGGTACATATATTTAATAACTCTGCCATCTTTATATTTTTCGACGGCAAGCAACCCTGTTTTTCCATAAACCGGGTGCTCGATTAAAGGAAATAAAACCGATAATACATTTGATGTTAATTTCATTCTTGGGTACACCTTATCCTTACCGGGTACGTAAGCGTATTTTTCAAATATATCTTCATATTTTTCTAATATAGCAGGAATGTCAGCAGGATGGAGGAGCAAGTCAACATCGGTATAAGTTCTACTCTCCATTTTTCCAATCTCCGTAAACTTTATTCTTTAAATCTCGAAGTTCTTCTTCTAAACTCTCCCATTCGTAATAGTCCAACAGGCTATCCTCTTCATTGTGATTGTGATCTAATGTTGGGAAGGCTTCTTTAACTGTATCAACTTTATATTTCATTTGAAATTCTAACAGTTCTTCCACAATTTCCTTCAACCGTTCTTCCGGTTTTTGATTCCATAACTTTCTTTGTTGATACATCATTTGTATTTTAATTGCATATACCGTATCATGCCATAATGGTATCATGTGTTTTGGGATGCGATGGTGGGATTTATGGTCAATATATTCGAATCCGTCTTTTACATATTTATTTAAGGTTACAGTTGAAACCCCAAGCTGTTCAGCGGCTTCTGACGGTGTTAATAGATAAGATTTATGATAGTTGAAGGAAATCTCTCGTCCACCAATTTGATAATACCATTGTTCAAAGTCTACTTTTAACTTACCAAATTTATAATCGTCGGTGGCAGGGTGGTCCATGCTAATTAATCGTTCCAGCCATTTCAGTAGGGTTGTCCGATTTTTTTCGGATGTGATAAACATTTCATTAAAATGAAGATGTTGTGTATTAATATGCACACTTTTAATCCGGTCACTAAATACTCCCATCATCATCATAACTAACTGACTAAGGATATAGCTAGTTTCTTTTTCAATCTTTGGCTTGTTCTGCTCCTTGTATGCCCGATCAATATCTTTACCTGTCTCTTCATATACAGCTAAACTCATAATACCCACACCTCCTCACCTCCATTATAGCTTGGTCCTTTGTGAAAGGTCAACTTTACTAACTTAATGAATATATTATTTCATTAACTAATATACCCATACAATCCTATGTTCTATACTATACACAAATCATTTTGACACATATAATCACCAACTACTCCTAGAATATATGCAAGGGGAACTACAGATATAACATTGCCGCGTGGAGCGTAGCTATATTAGTGCCAGTGCTTAGCCACTTCTTTATAACAAATGAACATGTCAGAAGAGCAGCGGGTGGAACAGAGGGTCAGGTTTACTGTTGCGGTCTATGAGAATAAAATTTAAGTTCCATGCTGGAACGACAAACCTGACCCCGCGTTCCAATTTAACTTCATATAACCTTAAACCTTGTGTTGATGACGCAAGGTTTTTTTATGTTGTAAAAGGTTGGACTGTATGCTTTTATCACTGGAGTTTCTCAAGACACAAAAAATTCAGGTCACAATAGTACAAGAAACGGGTCACTATTATGGGTGCTGAGGTTTCTAAAAAGATGATAAATTCATAGTAGTTACAAAAAAACGGATGGATTGGAGGAGTAAAATGATGAAGTTATATTGGGGGGACTTGCATAATCACTGTGGAATTAGCTATGGTTTTGGAAGTCTAGACAATGCATTAATAGCTGCAAAAAAGCAATTAGATTTTGTTTGTATTATCGGGCACGCTGCATGGCACGACATACCTGATAGAACAGAAAAACTGGAATTTTTAGTTGATTTTCATGAAAAAGGTTTTAATAAACTGCAGGAAAATTGGAATGGAGTACGTGAAAAAGTGAAGGAAAGCAACATTCCACATGAATTCGTTACATTTCAAGGGTATGAAGCACATTCAAGTGAGTATGGTGATCATCACATCATTTCTAAAGATGATGATTTACCACTAATTCAGGAAAAATCACCCTACGATATTATGAAAGCGTTACAAAATTATGATGTGTTTGCAATTCCACATCATGTAGGGTACACACCAGGTTATCGTGGAGGTAATTGGGACACTTTTGATGAACAAATAAGCCCGGTCATTGAAGTGTTTTCAAAGCATGGGAGTGGCATGTCAGAAGATGCTCTTTACCCCTATTACCACGATATGGGTCCAAGAGATTCGAAGAGTACAGTGTTCGAGGCATTACGAAGAGGGCATAAATTTGGATTTGTTGGTTCGACAGATCACCATGCAGGATACCCGGGGTCTTATGGTGATGGTCGTCTAGCCGTATTAGCAAATCAGAAAACCCGAGATGATATTTGGGAAGCACTTAGAGAACGCAGAACTTATGCAGTGACTGGAGACAAAATTGAATGCGATTTCAGAGTTAATGATAGTTTAATGGGGAGTGAAATCAGAGCTTCAGGGAATCGCAATATTAAATTTTCAGTTAAAGGTGAAGATTTCTTAGAAAAAATAATTCTCTATAAAAACTTAAAACCAATGGTTGTCGTGAATGGAGAAGATTTAGATGTGGCGAAAAGTAAAACAAGCAAATACAAACTCCGAATCGAAATGGGGTGGGGCAATGCTAAAGAAGGATTTGTTTGGAAAAGCAAAGCTGAAATCTCCAACGGAAAAATCTTAAAAGCAGAACCGTGTTTTAGAGGTAGAAGTGTATTAGCTCCTACGCCTGAAATGAAAGAAGATCCTGATATGAATGCATTACAAAATGAGATGTACAACGTTACCGATCAAGTTGTTGAATGGGATGCAACTACGTTTAAGAATCCTACAACGCTTCACCCTCATACAAGTGCAATGATCTTAGAGGTGGAAGGTGACGAAGAAACGGTAGTTAAGACAACTATAAATGGTGTGAAAGTTGAGACGAAGATAAAAGATATCAGAGATAAAAATATTACGCGCCACTTAGAAGAATATAACTCAGAAGCATTTGTGATTCATAAAGCAGTACCTGAAGAAGCTTATACATTTGTAGGTGAGTGGAATGATGAACAGAAGGAAAATGATATAGATATTTACCATATGGAAGTAAGGCAGAAAAATCAACAAATGGCTTGGATTTCTCCAGTCTTTGTAAAAGCTGAATAGTTAATCGGAAGAAGGTGTTACTTTGGGAAAAAAATTAAGATTTGGAATTGTTGGATGTGGTGGAATTGCGCAAGCTAAGCACTTTCCGAGCTTATCAAAGTTAGATGAAGTAGAGTTATACGGGTTCTCGGACCATGATGGTGAACGAGCACTTGAAGCTAAACAGCAATTTGGAAGCAAGGAAGCGAAAGTATTTCCTACTTTTAAAGAAATGATTGCTGACAGTTCGATTGATGTCGTTCATGTATGTACAAGTAACGATTCACATGCGGATTTAACAGTTCTAGGTTTAGAGGCAGGGAAGCATGTAATGTGTGAAAAGCCAATGGCTATTACCTCTTCCGAAGCAAGAAGAATGAATGAGGCAGCTGAGAGATCCAATAAGAAATTGACCATCGGCTACAATAATCGTTTTCGAAAAGATTCCATGTATTTAAAAAAGTTATGTGAACAAGATGCTCTAGGTGATATTTACTTTGCAAAAGCACACGCTTTACGACGTTTGGGTGTACCAACTTGGGGAACCTTTTTAGACAAAGATATTCAAGGTGGTGGACCACTTATTGATATTGGTACCCATGCACTTGATTTAACGTTATGGCTAATGAACAACTATAAACCAAAGGTGGTTCTTGGTCAGACATTTCATAAATTAAGTAAGTTAAAAGGGAGAGCAAACCCATATGGGGAGTGGGACCCAGAAGATTTTTCTGTAGAAGACTCCGCATTTGGAATGATCAAAATGGAAAACGGGGCAACCATTACGTTGGAGTCAAGTTGGGCATTGCACGTAAGACATGATGGAGCGGCAAAGACGACACTGTGTGGAACTAAAGCCGGAGCGGATATGTGGGATGGTCTTCATATAAACGGAGAAGAAAACGGCGAACTATATACAAGGCATATTGAACTCGAAAAGAAAGAAGTTAATTTTTTTGAAACAAAGCCTAGTACGCCAGGGGAAGTGGAAGCACGTATGTGGGTTGAAGCGATCTTAGAAGATAAAGAGCCAGTTGTCACAGCGCATCAAGCTCTTGTTGTTACTGAAATATTAGAAGCTTTATATGAATCTTCTCGAACTGGAAAAGCTATTTACTTTAACGAATAAAAGAGAGAGGTGTGAGGATGAATGCTCTTATATATGGAATACATCCCAATACCAATACTTACATTGATGCACTAAAACAGTTAGGTGATGTGATGGAGATCTTTTTGGTAACAGACAATAAAGATGAGCAAGTTGAGCTAGAGGGTATTCACTATATTTCTAGTCTTCCAGAACAGAAAGTAATCGACAGCCTTGATCTAGTAATTGTTAGTGATCAGATTGCTAGTGCCAGAGATGAAGTATCCAGCCTTGCTTTACAGGGGATACCGGTAATTATAGATAATCATATCGTGAATCAACTGGGGTCTTATCTTGAACTAATTGATAGAAATACTCCTATTTTAATTGCAAATAGTACCCTTTTTGATCCGCAAGTATTGGATGTTCATAGAAACATAGAAAAAGGTATGATCGGTGAATTGGCAGTAGCTAATATAAAGCGATATACATTAAGTGAATATGACCATCATGCAGCGTTACATGCTGAATTAATTGCGCTTTATCCTTACTCATCAAAGGTGAAAAAAGTTTTTGCAATGGAACGCAAAATTGAAGATCAAAGGTATAGCACGATAACGCTGCGCTTAGATACAGGAGCAATTATTAACATTGAAATTTTCACCGGGGCTACAGCGTTTATGAGGAACGGTGAATATGCAGGACCAAAAGGGATTGTAAGCTATTCATCTGAATCACAAATGTTGAATTTAAAAACAACTGGAAGTAATAGTAACTTTACGACAACAAAACTAAGTGCAAAGAAACAAATGATTCAGCATTTTATTAACAACAGAAGTAATCGAGAAGATTTAGCGAACTATAATCAAATTCATCTTGCGTCTCTTCAAATCATCGAGGCAGTGAAGCGCTCTGTAGAAACAGCATCACCTGTCTACTTAGGGGGTGATCACCATGAATAAAGTTAAAATTGGAATGTTGAGCTTTGCGCATATGCATGCTTTTAGTTACTTTGATTCATTAATCATTCGTGGTGACGTAAGTATTGTAGGTGTTAGTGACGATAGTAAGGAGAGGGTACAACAGATTGTTGAACAGCACAATATTCCCTATTTCAATAAATATCAGGACCTTCTTAAGACGGATGCAGACATCATCATTATCAATTCTGAGAATGTTTTCCATGCCGAGCACACGATTGCTGCAGCAAATGCAAAAAAAGATGTGATGTGTGAAAAGCCTCTCGGTACTAGCGTGGTTGATATGAAAAATATGATCAAAGCATGTAAACAAAATGGCGTTCAACTGATGACTGCTTTTCCTAATCGTTATGTTCCATCCATCATTGAAGCAAGAAGACTGATTAATGAGGGCGAAATTGGAGAGCTAATTGCTGTCAAAGCAACGAATAATGGTGCAATGCCAGGCGGGTGGTTTGTCAATAACGACCTTTCAGGTGGAGGTGCTATGTTAGACCATAGCGTACATGTAGCAGATATTTTAAATTGGATTCTTTCCTCTGACATAGATGAAGTTTATGCAGAGAATGGAACGTTGTTTTATAGAAATCTACCATCCGATGACTCAGGCATGATTACGATGCGCTTTAAAAATGGTGTAGTGGCAACGTTAGATACGAGTTGGTCAAGAACCGAACCATATCCATACAAAAGGGATTTAACAATGCATTTTGTTGGAACAAAAGGAACGTTATATATTGATTACTTTAAGCAAATATCAGAAGTGTACAGCAAAGATCTAAACCATGCTGAATGGAGTTATTGGGGAGATAACAAGGATGAATTGTTAATTGAGGATTTAATAGAACGTTTAAAATCTGGAAAGCAAGTTGCGGTTACGGGAGAAGATGGATTGGCTTCAGGTAAAATCGCATTAGCCGCGTATGAATCCGCAAGAAGCGGTAAGCTAATAAAAGTCAAAGAATAACTTATGGGACAAACTTTAAAGGAGGTGCAGTATGAACAAAAGAAAAAGAAGAATAAAGAGCGGTTTAGACTACTGGATGTTTGTAGGACCAGCCTTCTTATTCTTTATATTAATCGTTATTATTCCATTTTTCATAGGAATTTACTATTCATTTACAAATTGGAATGGTGTAGACAGTACGGTTCTCTGGGTGGGCTTTGACAACTTTATCAAATTATTTACATCTGACACTGCCTTCCTGAATTCATTTTGGTTTACGCTGAGATTTACAGTAACGGTTCTGATCCTTACAAATGTAGTTGGATTTATTTTTGCCCTGTTAGTTACCAATCATTTGAAAACACAAAACATGTTAAGGACCGCTTTTTTCATTCCTAACGTGATTGGTGGGTTAATACTCGGGTTTATCTGGCAATTTATCTTTGTCAGAGGTTTTGCGAGTATAGGTGAAATCATTCCTTTACCTTTTTTTCAAGCACCATGGCTAGGAGACCCTAGGACGGCATTTTGGGCGATGGTAATAGTATTTGTATGGCAGTTAAGTGGTTATATGATGATAATTTATATTGCCGCATTGCAAGGGGTAGATGAGAGTTTACTAGAAGCTGCAAGAATCGATGGTGCAAATGCTTGGCAACAGCTTTTCAAAGTGGTGATACCATTAATTGTTCCAGCATTTACAATATGTTTGTTTTTAACAACCTCAATGGCATTTAAAGTATTTGACCTAAATTTTGCCTTAACGGGTGGGGGACCATTTAATTCAACAGAATCATTGACAATCCATATTTTTGAACAGGCCTTTAGTTTTAACAATTATGGTCTAGGATCTGCTAAAGCATTAGTATTCTTCATAATTGTAGCACTTATTACCTTGTTACAAGTTAATTTTACAAAGAGAAGGGAGGTGAATATGTAGTGTTTACTTCAAAATATACCTTTAAGATTGGACTTGTTGAATTCTTTACAATCATTCTAGCGTTAATTTTTCTTGTTCCATTTTATATTGTTGTTATAAATTCATTTAAGGATTTTTCTAGTATTTTAATGAATGCTACAGCATGGCCAGAGAATTTCTTATTTTCAAATTACATCGAAGCATGGCACCTAATTAACTTTCCGCAAGCACTGTTTAATTCTACTTTTGTAACAACTTTAAGTAATATTGGCCTGGTTATAATTAGCTCCATGGCGGCTTGGAAGTTGGCAAGATCAACTGGCAAGTTTAATAACATTTTATTTATGTTATTTGTTTCGGCGATGGTTATTCCATTCCAATCAGTCATGATTCCGCTGGTTATGTGGGGGAAAGAAATAGGAATTATGGACAGTAGATTAGGTCTAGTAATGATGTACTTTGGTTTTGGAGTATCACTGAATATTTTTCTTTACCATGGATTTGTTAAGTCGATACCAAAGGAGATTGAAGAGGCGGCAATTATAGATGGTTGTAATTCCTTTCAATTGTTTTGGAGAATTGTTTTTCCTTTACTAAGGTCAATTACAGTAACAGTTATTATATTGAATTCTTTATGGATTTGGAATGACTTTATGTTACCTATGATTGCAGTTACAAGTGATGAACTACTGACAATACCTCTAGCTATCAATAAGTTGTTTGGTCAATTTATGAATCAGTGGGATAAAGCATTGCCAGCTATGGTTATGAGCATTGTTCCAATTATCTCGCTTTATTTCTTCCTGCAGCGTCATATTTTACGAGGTATTGCTGCTGGAGCAATAAAAAGCTAAAACAAACTTTAAGGAGATGAGTGTTTTGACATTTAAGAAAAGAATAGTATTGACGTTACTCGTTTTATTTACGGTACTTATCGTTTCGGCATGTGCTTCAGATGATGGGGCTAGTTCAAATGACACGTCGGATAACCAGAATGAAGCGCAAAACAATGAAGAACCTGCAAATGATAATAGCAGTAGTAATGAAGCTCCTGATGACGGGGAGAAAATTGAGTTGAATGTTTTCCAATTTAAAGCTGCTATTAGTGAGCAAATGGAAGACATGGAAGCGGCATATGAAAAAGAGCATCCAAATGTTGAATTAACGATTGATACGGTTGGTGGTGGCGCAGATTGGATGGCCAACCTAAAAACTAGATTTGCATCTGGTGAAGGTCCTGATGTGTTTGTTGTAGAAGGTCCAGCTCAATTGAAATTATGGGAAGATTATTTAACGGATTTATCTAATGAGGAATGGGTAGATCATTCACTGCCTTTTGCGAAAGAAAAAATGATGATGGATGACAAACTCTATGGTATGCCAATGAACATTGAGGGCTTCGGGTTCATTTATAATAAAGATTTATTTGAAGAAGCGGGCATTACGGAATTACCTACAACGCAAACGGAATTAGAAGAAGTCGTTGCTAAATTGAATGATGCCGGCATTACACCGTTTGCAAATGGATTCGCAACATGGTGGGCAATTGGATTACACTTACCTAATGTTGCGTTTGCGCAACAGGATGATCCGATGAAATTTATTGAACAGTTATCTGCTGGAGAAGCAACAATGGCTGGAAATGAGCAGTTTGAGGAATTTCAAGATTTATTAGATTTCATGTTAGAAAATGGTACGCCTAACCCATTAAGTACAGATTTGAATACACAGTTAACTTTATTCGCGTCTGGAGAAGCAGCAATGGTTCACCAAGGAAACTGGACTGAACCTACGATATATGGAATTAATCCAGATATTAATCTTGGTTTACTTCCTGTACCTTTAAATGACAATGCTGAGGAAATGGATAAAATCCAAGTTGGTGTTCCATTTAGTTGGGTTATTAATAACGAAACGGAGCACATGGACGAAGCAAAAGAATTCTTAAACTGGATGGCGATGTCTGAGACTGGTCACAAATATATTACGGAAGACTTTATGATGATTCCAGCATTTGATCATATTGACGCATCAGGACTGGGAGACGTTAGTCAGGTGATTAATAAGTACTCAAAAGAAGATAAGACACTTGACTGGATATTCCCTTCTTGGCCAGACGGTTTTGGAGATCAAACATCTAATTTACTTCAAGGATATATTGGAGATCAACATGATTTTGATACTGTCCTCGAAGAAATGGATAAAGCTTGGCAAGAATCTAAGTAACTAATAAAGTTCTGGCTGTTGATTTCAGCCAGAACTTTAAGTTATTGTTAGTTTACAGATCATACAGAATATAGAGGGAAGAGATATGATGAGATTATCGATAAAGAATAATATACGAACTAAATTATTGTTTCTATTATTAATCATCATTATATTTCCAATCGGTGCTTCTACTGTTTTGAATCATTATCAAACAAGATCTTCAATCGAAGAAAGATCGATTCAAGAGAATGCTAACTTACTTTCGCAAGGACGAATGAATGTAGAAAGTTATTTGAAAGCGGTTAATCAGTTATCGGTATCAGTTTATTCAAATACAAATCTGCTAAATATGATGAGATCGGACAACAGTGATGACTATTTTTTGTCTACTAATGAAATCACGCGAACCATCGTTGACCTTCTTTACTCTAATGAGGGCATTGAACAAGTCTTTCTTTATGCTCATAACCAAAAGCAAGCATATGCCTTGTCGCATACGACAGAGTTTAAAGCAAAAAAACTAGATATAAATAATTGGACTTACGATCGAGAACTAGAAAATGACCAAATTTTAATTGAACCACCACACCCTTTACATGGTTATAGTTTATCAGGTACGGATAGACAATCAGCAAAATCAGTACTTTCGTTTCATAGAGCATTATATGACATTCCATTACGTGATTTTATTGGCTATTTAATATTTGATATAAATATAGATCAAATAAATAAGATGGTGGAAGATCTTTACATTCAAGGAAGTGAAGATTTATATTTATTAACGAATAATAATGCCGTGATTTACTCTTCCGATGGCAAGAGAGAAATGAGTGCTGATCATGATTGGTTGCAGAAAATAGATGATTCTGATTCAGATAGTGATGTTTTTGAGTGGGAAGATAAAGAAGGGAAATATTTTATTTTCTATGAAAAATTACCAGAAAATCTCGGAGGTTTATTAATTGTTAAGAAAACACCTCATAACTTTCTATTCGAAAGTATAAATGAAATTTTGCTTACAAATATAATAATTGCAGGATTGGCATTGATTTTTGTTATTGGTGCTGCTACTTTTGTATCCTTCAAAATTACAAAGCCTATTAAGGTTCTGGCAAATAATATGGAGCGGATCGGAACAGGAGATTTTTCAGTAGAGTATGATAGTCTAGGTAAAGATGAGATTGGACAATTAGGTGACCGCTTTAAACAAATGGTAAAACTATTAAATAATTATATAGAACAAGTGTATGAGTGGGAACTAAAGAACAAAAATAATCAACTAAGAATCTTACAGTCGCAGATCAATCCGCATTTCTTATATAATTCGTTACAAACAATTGGTACTTTGGCATTGAAAAGTAATAAGAAATCCATTTATCAACTATTAAATACTTTGGCACAAATCATGCGATACTCAATTAATTATAAAGAAGATTATGTAACACTAGATAAAGAATTTAAATACGCAAAATCATATTTAAAACTTCAAAAACAAAGATTTGGTGATAAATTCAAATATGATTTGGATTTAGAAGATAGTGTAAAAGAGTACAAGGTTCCGAAAATGTTGCTCCAACCGCTAATTGAAAATTATTTTAAACACGGGTTTAACAATGGTGATGGGGAGATTCAAATTTGTGGTAAAGAGAAACAGACTGACCTCGTTATAGAAATTAGTGACAATAGTGGAAAGCTAACTGATAAGGTAATTGAGAGAATAAATTATATTTTACATTCTGATGATGACAACTTATTAAACAGAGAGGAAGGCAGAGGTATAGGGTTATATAATGTGGTTTCAAGAATTCGGATATTTTACGGAGATCAGTTTAGTATTATTCCTTTAATGAATAAAGATCGGGGATTGACCATTAGAATTATTATTTTTTCACATGATAAAGGAGAAGATATTCCTTGAAAGTAATAATTATTGATGATGAAACTCATGCACGGGATGGTATTCGTCTTTTGGGTGATTGGGAACAACTGGGAATAGAAGAGATACTCGAAGCGGATAACGTTGATACAGCTAAAAAAATTATTAAGCAACACAAACCAGAAATTATAATCACTGATATGAACATGCCAATGAAAAGTGGTATAGATTTAATGAAATCATTGCAACAATTATCACAGCCTCACAAAATTATTGTTATTAGTGGCTATGATGATTATAAATATACGAGGAAAACAATTCAATATGGTGGGTTTGATTATTTGATGAAGCCATTGGATGAAGATGAACTGAACGAAGCTTTGACGAACGCAATTTCTGAATTGAGAATAACGGAAAAAGATTCGATCGTAGCCACTTCAGTTTATGACGATCAGCGTATGTCAGATATATTTAGTGGGAATTCAACAACTATTCCAGAATACATTAAAGATTATTTTGACTCCGTTAATCAGATTCGGATTATAACTATTGAATTAGAATTGAACGTTCATCATAGTTTTTTTGAAGGAAATACTCACTCTAGATATTTGCAATTTAAGAAAATAATGAATGAACATTTACTTAAAAAGAAAGCGATTTCATTTTATTATACTCATCTTTCGGATGTATTGATAATGATATATCCTGACAATTCATATAGTAAGCAAGAGATCAGTGAGATCTATTATAGTATTAAAAAGTATACAAAAAATCTATCGTTCTATGTTAGTGAATGTGGGTCTTTTCCACAGGATTTAGTTTATCTATTTAATGAGTCTTTAAGCATTAGTAAAAGAAGAAATTTATATTCAAAAAAACACTATTCAATTTATTATACAGAAGATACATGTAATGAAAGTTGGAATATTGTAACCTCGCTTTCTAATTTAAAGCTATTTATTATTAGTGGTAATTTCAATCAAGTTTATGAAGAATTGAAGTTAATGTTTGAGAAAATAGAACAAAAACAATGCTTTAATTTAGAGCAGATTATAATTTGGGAGGAAGAACTTGCAAGTCTTTATCGCCAATTTACAAAATCAGATGCCAATTCGAATAATAGAACTTCTTCTATTAACTATCTGAATACAACGGGAAAGTTCTCTAATGAAGTTTTATTTGACAGCTTATGTAAAGAATTAATGGGATTAATAGAAAAGACAAACGATAAAAAACAAAAAAAAAATATAAATGAAGAAATGAACAAGGTTAAAGAATTTATTGAAGAAAATTACAAAAAGACACTCAAAACTAGTGATATTGCAGATCACTTATATATAAGTAGAGAGTATTTAAGTCGACAATTTAAAAAAGCTACAAAAATGACAGTCGGCGACTATATTATGGAAGTTCGCTTAAAGCATGCAGAGTATTTACTGGAAACAACAAATCTTAAAATATCTGATATAGCTTATCAGTCTGGCTTTAGTGATGAAAGCTACTTTAGTAGAGTATTTAAAAAATATCGTGATCTATCTCCTAATCAATATCGGAATAAGAGTGTAAAATAGCTTTTATAATTAGAGAAATCTCACTCTGATAAGTGTAATACACAAGAAAGGAGAACATATGATTAAACCAAACATAATAATGGTTATTTCGCATGATACTGGTAGATATCTAGGAACTTATGGTAAAAACATAAAAACACCTGCGCTTGATCAACTTGCTGAAGAAGGCATTCAATATGATAACTACTTTTGCACACAACCGCAATGTAGCCCAAGCAGAGGAAGTATTCTTACTGGCATGTATGGACATAACCATGGAATGATGGGCCTTGCTCATTTAGGCCATTCGATGAAAAGTGATATAAAAACCATACCATCTGAAATGAAAAAAGTAGGTTTTGATACATGGCTATTTGGATTTTCTCATGAATCTATTAACGGGAAGAGAGATGCCGATTTGTTAGGGTACGAGCATTTTTTTGAAATCCCAGGAAATGCAGCAAATGATGTTACTGATCGATTTGAAGGATTCCTAAATGAAAGAGCTGAATCAACTGATCGCACACCTTTTTATGTTTCAGTTGGTTTTGAAGAAACACACTTGCCGGTTGAACATTTTGACCCAGATCCAATCGATGACATTCAAGCTCCACCATACCTTCCGAATACAGACGGCATTCGAAACGATATTGCACATTTTCATGGCTCAGTTAAAGAACTGGACAAAGCTGTTGGAAGAATTAATCATAAATTAAAAGAAACAGGTCTGGATGAAAATACAATTTTAATTTACACAACCGACCATGGAATTCCTTTCCCACGTGCAAAAGGAACTTTATTTGATGCAGGTTTGGAAACCGCCTTGATAATGAAATTCCCTGAAGGCCTGATTGAAGGTCCAGCCAAGTGTAAGGAACTGTTGTGTAACATTGACTTAATGCCAACATTGCTGGAATTAGTGGGAGCTGATGTTCCAAATGAAATCGATGGATACAGTTTTTTGTCATTATTACAAAATCGAGATTACCAACCGAGAGAGAGTTTTTTCTGTGAGTTAACATGGCATGATCGTTATCATCCAATGCGCGGAATCCGAACAAGAGACTATAAATATATTCGTAATTTTGAAGATGGCCCAAAAGTTTATATTCCTCTGGATATCCATCAAACCTCATCCGGTAAAGATGTTAGGGAAGCATACTATGTGCCCAATACTATAGAAGAATTATATGATTTAAGCAAAGATCCGTTAGAACAAGATAACCTAGCGGAAAATAGTAATTATGCTTATATATTTAAAGATCTACGAGAGCGAGTAGAGAATTGGATGATAGAAACAAATGACCCATTACTAATGGGGCCGGTTCCAGGAGAACAAGCTCTAGGATGGGAAGAAGAAATTAAGAATGGAACTGTCTATTGATTATTTGAACTAGGTAATTTTTCTCCCCAAAACACAGGAGTCAGACTTGCGTCATGGACTTTTTTTGGCTTTGTCTTTATAAGAAGAACACTTTTTGGTGTTCTTTTTTTGTGTGAGTGATTGTTAATTTATGGTTTTATAAGGGATGGAGATTACTTGAATTGTAATGTTGATAGGGTGCTAAGGTTTGTGTTTTTTATGTCGACAAGGGCCTGAAAGCAATCATTGATGGAAAAATTGTAACTGAGCGTGAGATGGAAGGATAAAGGATATTGCTTTCCTCTACATCTAAATCTATTTTTACTTATTAATACCAATATGGCTGGAAACGGTCCACCCTACTTTACTTTGATAATTTCGTTTCTAATCCTTTCCTAATTGCATCCTTGTTAAGATTATCTTTGCTTAAGTTCATTGTAATGTTTTGAGAAAATTCAATTTCATCTAATCGGGATGGAAATTTGTGTGAATCAATAATGCAATCTTCTATATTATAACAACAATCGAACTGTATACTGTGGAGGATCGAAACTACTTATATATAGCCATACACATATTTAGGAGATTTGTCTCTATTAATTGCTGTTAGTTCTGTAATTATGATGGATGGTAATGGTAGGTAGGATTCTTTTATGTGAATCTATTTTAAAAGGAGACAGACAATAGTAACACAGTCTATAAGCTTATTTTTTACAATATGTGGTAAAGGAGGGGTGGATCATCTGGGAGGGGATAAATAAGGTTGTTTATAATTTTTCCAAATAGTCATGGTGCTAAGGATATCAGAAAAGTAATTACATTTTCAAAAACTTGGAAGTATTGTGAAGGGGATTCTTATCTTCTGTCGAAATAAGTGACAATTAGAACTCTTAATATATACAGTAGAGAAACTATATCAATCCGGGGGGGAAATGGAAGTACAGCGTTGCTTATCCGAAAAAGATGAATGCAGCATTTATTAAAACGATTGCATCCAATTTTGAAATTGGTTTAAAGCTCAATCGTAAGCATGGATATTCCGTCTTCATTTGTGAAATATCAAATAAAAGATGGATGATGGTAGATATGAAAGATCAGGCTGATGATGGCAATCCCCACTTAATTATTGTTATCGATATAAAGGCTAACAGCATGAGTGAAACTGAAATAGAATCATTAAGCCAGATCCCGGGAAGGCATAGTAACATCCGACGAACATGTTTTTGGATCAACAAAAACAGAGACGCGATACATATGATGTGGATGACGACATTGCTTTCATGATTTTGATAATGAGGGATTTAAAGCATTGCTACAGAAAGTATATTTGTCTTTTAGATCCAGATAGTCCGTGTCAAACTACAAATAATTTACCAAATGAGCAATAATTCTAAAACGAGATACATTATAGAGGGTAAAAGGCTGGACACCATAGGTACCGCGACCACAGTTTTGTAGTGTTTGAACAACAATATGAACATAAAAAAGTGATCGTAATACTAGTAAACTCACTTATACAGTCATTAAAAAATTCTCGGCACTACAAAAGGACAAATTCTTTTCTGTAGCGCCGACATATTGTGTGGATTAGGAAATATTTATGTGTTTTCGCACCTTTACATATAAGGTAAACGGAAAATGACGGTGGTTCCCTTATCTTCCTCACTCATAATAGTAATACCATAATCTGAACCATAGATAAGTTGAACACGTTCCATAACATTCTTTAATCCAATATGGTCTTCATCTGTACGAGTAACCAAGGCTTCCTGGATAGATTTCAGTTCTGTTTTAGGTATTCCAACGCCATTGTCTTTAATTGTAATTATTACTTCATTCTCGTGCACAGTAGCTTGTATAAGAATTTTGCCCCCGCTCTGTACTAATTCAAGGCCATGGTAAATCGAATTTTCAATAATGGGCTGAATAGATAGTTTTGGTATTAAATATTGATTTAATGCCTCGGCGATGCTTAGTGTCAGATCGAATTTATCGTCATATTGTATCTTTTGGATGTCTATATAACGTTTTACCTGGTCTAGTTCCTCCTGCAAGGGAACCATTTGACTGCCATTAGAAATACTATAACGAAACATACCGGCTAACATTTTAGACATTTTTGATAAGATGGGTACCCCTCTCAAGGATGCTATGGCACTCATAGAATCTAGTGTATTATATAAAAAATGAGGGTTAATCTGTGAGTGAAGAGCCTTTATTTGGGCTTCTTTTCTAGTAATTTGTAATTTGTATACATCATTAATTAGAGTTTGTATTTTCTTAGTCATAGAATTAAAACTATTCGTAAGTGACCCTATCTCATCGATCTTTTTAACGGGAACTTGGTGAAAATGCCCTTTCTCAAATCTGTTCATTGTATTTTTTAAGGCTAGAAGAGGGTTAGTTATTCGTTTAGCGATAAAGATAGCTAATAGAAAAGCAATCAATACTCCAAACAAACCAACTCCCAAGATCAGATGTCTGAAATGAATTGTATGTTTTTTTATTTCAGACATCTGATCAAAGGTCACCAATTTCCATTTTGTTTTATCCGAATAATACTCATTCGCAAAAAGCTTCGATCCTTGATGCTCGATCCAACCATCATACCCATTTTCGTTAGGTTGTATTTCTAGTTTCTGTCCTATTAAGCTTGGTTCTGCGGAAAAGATGATTTCTTTATGGTCATTGATTAAATAGACCTTTTTTTTACTTTCGGTAGTAATGTTATCAAACAAGTTTGCAAGGTCTTCGATTTTAAAGTCGATAAGAAGAACTCCAAAATCATTTCTGTCAATTCTGTTATCAATCCGGTTGTTGATTTTCCTAACCAAAGAAAAAGTATATGAAGAATCACGATTTGAGATATGGTTATATGGCCTGTTATTAGGACCGAAGATGAAAGGAGTCCCCAAATTATTAATAGCTTTCTTATACCAATTCATCTCTTTGAACTTAAACTCCTCATTAACGGGATTAGAAGAAACAATTTTTCCGTCTGAGCGAATAAATATAATATTTTCTACCTCTGATTTTATACCCATATAGCTATACCACTTTTTGAATTTATCGAAGAGAAAATTTTTGTAATTAATATATTTAACAGGATCAGAAGGAATATCTTGATTAAGTAATACTTGAATTTCTTCTAAATAAATAGATTGAGAGAATAATTCAAGTTGATTGACATAAGAATCTATTTTTTCACTCATAAGTTTCATTAACATGGAACGGTTCTCTATGGTTTGGGCTTCTGAAATATTGTTCATCGATATAAATAGAATTGAACCGAATATACTAAGTGGTATACAAACAATCAATAGATATGAGATAAGTAATTTATATTTTATGCTTTTACGTATTTTCTGTAGCAATTTCAGTATCCTCCTTATATTCTTGAGGAGTGCACCCATAATGCCGTTTAAATAGTTTTCTAAAATACTTTAAATCTTGGTATCCACTTAGAATAGCAACTTCTTGTATTTTTTTATTGGGCTGTTTTGCCAATAATTGTCCAGCATATTTCATTCTTAAATTAGTTAAGTACTCCAAAAAGTTGACTTGATAATTTTGCTTGAACAATATACTGAAATAACTAGGGCTAATATAAAATCTTTGGGCCAAATCAGATAAACTTATATTTTCAAAATAGTGATGATCAACATAATCTTTTGCATTTTGAATTAAGTCGTTAACTTTCATTCGTTGTAATTTCGTCTTATTTTCTAATACTTCCTTAAAAAATGAAGTAATAACACGTTTTTTTTCATTTAAATCCTTATTAAGTGGTATTTTTTTTGCTATTTCACATGCATTAACAAATTCTTTTTCCTGAATTATACTCATTTCGTATAATTCACTAATTCCTTTTAAGAAGATGTAAGTGAAAAATCCATCAATCAGATGATGGTTAGGAGGATTGCTGTTTTTAAATATATCAAGTATGTCATGGAGTATTAGATTTGCCTCATCCCAGTTGCCTTCAGTAAATTTTTGTAACCATTCATGTTCTAAATTTCGATTGAATTTCAATTTTGCTAATGATGTAGAATGCATTTGTTCATATGTTATAGGTTCCGTATGGTCAGAGTAGGACATACTTTTTTGAAGTGTATAAGTATCAAATGCCATTCGAACTGAATCAACCAAATTTTCCATTCCTTTAAAAACAGGTCCAATGCAGATGGCACCGCAATAGAAATCGTTATTAACTCTTTTAAGTGCATCCGAAATAAATGTCACATCAGTTAATGTTCCGCTGACAATAAGTAGATGGACCCCTCTAGACTTCATTTGCATAGTCTGACAACCCACGAAGTAACTTTCTATGACTTTGGTCGCTTCATCAGGTAGATGTTCTAGAACAATTGCACAAACGGGATTATCTAATGAGCCGAAGTGAATATCTTTAAAAATTTCATTCAGTTTTTCATCACTTTCATTAATAAATCCTAGGTATGTGTAAAAAAAGTTTTCCCTTAATTTATCTAATGTTGTATGTTCCTCTTGTTTTATTGTCAATCTTTTATTGATAGTTTTTTCTAAAGCTTGATTCAATTCAGACTCCTCTACAGGTTTTAGAATATAATCAACAGCATCTAATTGTAGGGATTTTCTAACATATTCATAGTCTCCGAAACCGCTTACAATTATAAAAGAAATATCCTCGAATTCATCATTTGCTTTTTCTGCCAATTGCAATCCACTCATTAAAGGCATTCTGACATCTGTAATGATAATGTCTGGAGAAGTCTCCCTGATGGATTCATAGGCTTCTTTTCCATTAGTGTACTCGCCTACTAATTTCAGACCCAGTTGATTCCAATTAATCATGTTTATTATATTTAATCTGGAAAGGCGCTGATCATCAACCACCACTACATTCACTAGAAATCACCATCCAAGTTGTATTCTATCCGTACTTTTGGTTATTGTATCATAATGAGAAAAAACAAAATATTAAAAATTCAAAAAATCATCCCCCTGATTATTAAAAAACCTCACCTTCTGAATTTAAGCGCTTTCATATATACTGAGGTAGAACTAGATTAATACTAACTTTTTTATTATTTGAAAGAGGAGGTTATTCTGATGGATTTGCAATCAAAGGGGATTAAGGTTGACAAATTAAATGCAGTCTTAGAAAAAACTAATTTAAATGGGGAGGAAGAGAAATGAAAAAATGGTTTAGCACGTTTTTTATGGTATTTATAATCGTCGGCTTAATTACGGGTTGTTCTGGGGAAAACCAGGAATCGCAAGAAGAAGATAATACATCACAAAGTCAAGATACTAACACTGATAATGACAAGCCGTTTGAAGGTGAAAGCCTAACTCTTTACCTAGCAAACCATGTTTGGGGTGAGGGCATTGAATCACTTTTACCAGAGTTTGAGGAGCAGACAGGAATTGAAGTTGATCTACAAAGTTTTGCTGAAAACCAATTGACGAGTAAGGTCACGGTGGAGTTGACAGCAGGCTCTGATACGCCAGACGTGTTCATGTTCCGTCCAGGTAATGAGGGAGCTTTGTTACTCGAAAATGGTTGGGTTGAACCTTTGGATGAATATGTAAATAGAGATTCTTCTTATGACATCAATGACTTTTCAAAGCCATCCTTATCGGCTGTAACTTTTGATGATAAGTTAATAGGAATTCCAGGGGTAACAGCACAACATATTTTATATTATAGAAAAGATTTATTAGAGGAAGCTGGTGTTTCCGTCCCTCAAACAATGGATGAATTAAAAGAAGCTGTTGACAAAGTGCACGATCCTGAAAATGATGTCTATGGGTTTGTTGCCAGGGGTCAGACCGCTGCACTTGTGACAATGTTATCATCCTTTATTTTCTCTGAAGGTGGAGATTTTATGGATGGTGATAAAGCAACTGTTAATAGTCCGGAAGCCGTTAGGGCAGCCACTACCTATGGGAATTTATTAAGTGAATATGGACCACCAGGGGCAATGAATATGGAGTGGCCACAAGCTACAGCGCTTTTTGCTGAAGGGAAAGCGGCCTTTTATCCAGATGGATCTCCAATGTTTCCAAACTTTACTGATCCTGAAAGTTCAAAGATTACGGATGTAGTAGGCTATGCATCTATTCCAGCGGGGGAAGCGGGTTCAAGACCTTTTAATGTAACTCCATGGGGACTTACCATGAACTCTAGTTCATCTAATAAGGATGCTGCATGGGAATTGATGAAGTGGATTACTAATAAAGAGAACACACTCAAAACACAGCAAATGGGCAATGCTGGTGCCAGGATGTCTGCATGGGAGCACCCAGATGGGGCTGAAGCATTTCCAAAAGAAATTGTTAAGGTAATCCAAGCTGCTGGGGAAAATGGTGTGGCTCACCAATTACCAGAGGTAACTGCAGTAGGTGAATCCCGAGATATCATTGGTAAAATTGTCAATGATATCATGCAAGGTGAAGATCCACAGACCGCTGCGGATAGACAGAACGCTTTATTCCAAGAAATAATTGACAATGAGTAAATATGGATAAGTTGAATGGAGGCTTGGTACTTTAAGTACCGAGCCTTATAGATAAGAAAGGGGGAGCAAGATTGCTAGCTTGGATGGATAAACATATAAAATGGATCTTTACTTTACCGGCTGTTATTTTCGTGTCAATTATGATGGCTTATCCATTAATTTATACTTTTAGGATTAGTTTTTATGAGTGGAGTATGTCATCCGTTTCAGCTCCAAAATGGGTTGGACTGAACAACTATACTTCGTTATTACAGGACGAACGTTTTTGGGATTCTTTATGGATCACTTTTTATTATACATCTGCATCCCTTTTCATTGAAATGATCTTGGGAGTAGGTATCGCTCTATTATTTTTTCGAGGGTTTAAATGGGATCAAGGAGCAAAAACCGTTTTAATGTTACCAATGGTAGCAACTCCAGTAGCAATAAGTATGGTATGGATGCTTATCTACGAACCGACCATGGGGATTGCAAATAGGTTTATTACAGCTTTAGGGTTTGAACCTTTGGAATGGTTGGGTTCAACAAGCCAAGTTATTCCCTCATTAATCATAATCGATGTATGGCAATGGACTCCAATGATTGCAATACTCGTCATTGCTGGCTTAACTACGTTGCCTCAAGATCCATATGAATCGGCAGCAATTGATGGGGCTTCTGCGTTACAAAAATTAATGTATATTACGCTTCCTCTGCTACGACCTACTATTATAGTCGCGTTAGTACTACGGTTAGTAGAATTGCTAAAACAATTTGATGTTATTTACTCTACGACAATGGGTGGACCGGCTTCGGCTTCGGAAACAATGAATCTATTATCGTATATTACAGCATTTGAGTACTTTAAAATGGGATCTGCCTCTGCTTTATTAATGATGTTCTTTGTCCTAGTAATTGGCTTGATACTATTGTTACTTTGGATTCGCAAACGATTGGGGGTACAACTATGAAACAGTCTATGGCAGCAAAAATCACAAAAGCTATATTAGTGATAATAATCTTGGCAATATTTACTTCACCATTTATTTTAATGTTTCTTGCATCTTTCAAAACGCAGTCACAGATCATGTCAGCTGACAATCTTTTTAATTTTACTCCGACTTTGAAAAACTTTGTTACAGTATTCCAAGAACATAGCTTTTTTAAGTATATGTTAAACAGCTTTATTGTGGCAACTGGGGCTGTTGGTTTTGCACTGCTTATTGGGCTTCCAGCATCCTATGCGATCGCAAAATATCAGCTTCAGGGCCTTGGTGTAGTAATTTTAATTGTTAAAATTATTCCTGGCATTATGTTTCTAGTTCCTTGGTTTATGCTTTATTCAAATATGGGGTTAGTTGACACCTATACTGGTTTAATATTGTCTCATATGTTGATTGCGCTTCCTTATATAGTGTGGATCATGATTCCATTCTTTGAGTCTCTTCCTAGGGAAATCCAAGAGGCTGGTCTAATAGATGGCTGTACAAATGTCCAAGTGTTTACACGTATCGTTTTACCTGTTGCTGCTCCGGGATATATGACTTGTTCATTATTAGCCTTTATCCATTCCTGGAATAATTTTATGTTTTCTCTAACTCTCTCAGGTAACGATACTAAAACACTTCCTGTAGCGATGTTTAACTTTATGTCCTATGCTCAAATTGACTGGGGTGCGATTATGGCTGCAGCTACGATAATTGTCTTACCTGTTATGTTATTGGCTCTTCTTACTCAGAAATACATCGTTTCTGGATTAAGTGCAGGTGCAGTGAAAGGTTAGTAAAAATAAAAAGAGTGATGATGAATTAGATGGTGATGTGAATGAATCTTTTTTCTGCTCGAATTTATAAATGGATTGTTTCTGTCTTTGTTTTGAGTATTATCATGCTCTTTTTATCTAGTTGCTCTGAGACTGATAAGCCTTTAATAAAAGCGGAAAAAATCAATTTAACACTGGCTATTACAACTCCAGAATCAGTTAAGGAGGAGATGATCTGGGATTCCATAATCAATCAGTATATGGATATTAATCCGAAAGTGTTAATTCATATAGAATATCTCCCAGCAGATAATTCGACATGGCGTAGTAATATCAGTACAACTCTTGCGACAGCAACGGCACCGGATATTTTTCAGACACGGTATACTTGGTCACAGGTTGATTTCAGAAACCTTTTACTGACGGATCTGACTCACTATTACGATGAACCGAACCCTTATCATGAAGGTGAAGATTGGAGAGATTCTTTTAAGCATAACATTATATCCAAACTAAGAGATTCTACGAATGGAGTTATATCCGGTGTTTCCTTATACAAATACGATTCACGGGTCTATTACAATAAGGATTTGTTTGACTCGCTTGGTATCGATGTTCCAAAAAACTGGTCAGAGTTTATTGAAATTCAAGAAAAAATCCAAGACCATAAAATTACTCCGATGGCCATTGGCAACGCTAGAACATCGGATTCACAATTTCTATGGGTAGTTAATCACCTAATCAATCAGTATGCTTCGGAAGAGATAAGCCATATGGATTTAAATAAAGATAATCACATTAATATGAATGAAATTGTGGGAGCGATAGCTCAAGGAAATATTGACATGGAAAATGAAGAATGGAATGGATTTATGCCACATATTAAAAAGTGGTCTGAGTATTGGGTTGATGATTATAATGCTATTGATTCCGAAGGTGCATTGAATTTGTTTTTTAACGGAGAAACAGCAATGGTTATGGCAGATAGCAGCCAATTCAAAAAGCTTTCAGATTCCGAATCTACGCGATATCAGTCATTTCCTTTACCCGTATTCGATAAGGGGCGTGATAGATTAATGAATATCGATAGTGGGGAACTGGATGGTGTTTTTTCAATTCCGAATAATGTTCAGGGAAAACAGCTAGAAACAGCAGTTGATTTTTTAATGTATCTATCATCGCCAGGACCGACACATCAATTAGTAAATAAAATGGGTCGAATCCCAACAACGATACATGAATCTTCGATAAAAACATCCCATACTGATAAAGGGATTGTTATGAACTTATTTGGTCCAGAAGTCGATATAAAATTGTATGAAAGTTTAATAGAGGTTGGGCGACTTTACTTAGATAATACAATTTCCTTAAAAAAATATATGATTGAACTAAATAGAGTATTGGAAGAAATATCAACACGGAAAATGGCGGAAAATAATTGGAATGAGAGAAATGGGTACGGTGTCAGGAATAATCAATAATTTTTTAATATAGGAGTAGTGTTTATAAGTGAATTGTTTTGAACGTCTTAGGTGTTAAAACAATGTTGGCAGAACCTCATCATGATTAGCTACAAATGATAAGTAGGATTCAAGAGGGCGCCGATTATTTTACTGTTTTTAATGTGTTCAAATCAATTATTGGACCGTTTCAACGAGTAAAAATTCCTGTCTACAACTCATCTTGGGGAAAAACAATACATAGTCGAATGACTAGTGTTTATGCATAAAATTAATTTCTGAAGGGCCTTTTAAAAATGCGGAGGTGCAAATTATATGGAAGATAAACGACCGAATATATTATGGATTTGTACGGATCAACAAAGGTTTGACACAATTCATTCTTTAAATAACCCCTCTATTAATACACCTAATATCGACTCTCTGGTGGAAGAAGGAGTTGCTTTCAATAGAGCGTATTCACAGTGTACGGTGTGCTCACCGAGTAGAGCCAGTTTTTTAACGGGACGTTACCCAAGAACAACTCGGGTTACAAAAAATGGTGCTCCTTATTTTCCAGAGGATGAAGTATTAATCACTAAACTGTTAGCAGATACAGGTTACGATTGTGGATTAATTGGGAAGCTACATTTGTCCGGTATAAGTGGACGAATCGAGCCACGAAATGATGATGGTTATCGTCTGTTTAAATGGAGCCCTGCACAGCGGGATGCTTGGCCTATAGGTCATGATTATCAAGTATGGCTGAAAGAACAAGGGGTGGACTGGAATACCCAAAATAAAGGTAGAGATGGTGGATTAGAAGCAAAATACCATCAAACAACTTGGTGTACAGAGGAATCGGAAAAGTTCATAAGACATAATAGTCAAGAGCCTTGGCTATTAAGTGTAAACGTCTATGATCCGCATGAACCCTTCGATCCGCCACAGGAATACAAGGAACGTTATCGTGCGGAAGACATGCCATTACCCAAATGGATGGAGGGAGAACTGGATAATAAACCAAAAATACAACAAGAAGATTATGCCCATGGAGGGCAAGGTGGCGTAGGTCCAATTTGCTCAGATATGACTGATTTGGAAAAGAAACAGTATGTAGCTGATTATTATGCCATGATTGAGTTAATTGATGATAATGTTGGGAAACTATTGAATGTGCTTGAAGAGACAGGTCAAAGAGAAAATACTGTCATTTTGTTTATGAGTGATCATGGTGAAATGTTGGGTGATCATGGTCTAATTTTAAAAGGAGCGCATTTTTATGAAGGACTTGTCCACGTACCTTTGATCTTTTCTTGGCCCGGACATTTCAAACGAAATCTTCAAAGCAACGCACTTGTCGAATTGGTTGATATTGCACCAACCTTACTGGATTTAGTTGGAGAAGAAATTCCATATTATATGCAAGGAAAGAGCTTGTTACCTATTTTAAATGGCCAATCTAATCCTGATGTCCATAAAGACCATGTTTATTGTGAATATTATTACGCTCTTAAGGGTTCACATGATAACATTTACGCCACGATGTATTATGATGGCCGATACAAATTAGTTGTCTATCATGGTGAAGAGCTCGGAGAATTTTATGATCATGAAACAGATCCAGATGAATATATCAACTTGTGGGACCGGAAAGATTTAATGGAGAAAAAATTAGAACTCATGAAAAGAAACTTTGATTCTAGTATTCTTACTGTTGATCCTAAACCTCCATTGATCATGAGAGCTTAATGTATGTATCCTGAGGGAGTGTGGTGCTTCAACCTAACTCCCTTACAAGAAACACTATAGGTCTGCAATGGATGAAATATGAAGGTGCTTATGAGAAGAGCATTTTGTCATCTAGTTTGTCTAGAAGTCCTTCTATTATTAATTATCCAACAGAATTGATAGTCGTACGATTGGTGGCATTGCTGTATATTCTTTAGTTTTTGTAAAATTATTTTATGGAGGGTTTTGTATTGAAAGCATTATTGAAACTTGATAAAGGACTTAAAAATGTTAGCTTAAGGGAAGTGCCTGAACCTGATGTGAAAGGTGATGAAATAAAGATTAAAGTACATGCAGCTGGAATTTGTGGGACAGACTTGCATATTATTAAAGATGAATATCCAGCTAACTATCCTGTAATC
This sequence comes from Radiobacillus sp. PE A8.2, assembly GCF_045635475.1. Classification (NCBI taxonomy): domain Bacteria; kingdom Bacillati; phylum Bacillota; class Bacilli; order Caryophanales; family Bacillaceae; genus Radiobacillus; species Radiobacillus sp. PE A8.2. Next base: position 63,893 of record NZ_JBJGXI010000001.1, read on the forward strand.
ATGGGTCACGAATTTTCTGGAATAGTTGAAGAGGTAGGCAGCAATGTAAAAAAATTCAATGAAAATGATCGTGTTGTATCTTTAACAGCTGTTGTTACTTGTGGAAATTGTAAATATTGTAACACGGGTCTTCTTATGCTTTGCGAACAACGTAAATCGATTGGATCAGGTGTTAACGGTGCATTTGCTGAATATATTTCAGTTCCAGCAAATCTAGCGTTTAAATTACCGGCAACTATTAGTTTAGATGAAGCAGCATTAACAGAACCATTAGCTTGTATAGTGAGATGTGTGATTGAAAGAGGGACCGTCAAACCTGGTGATAATGTAATCGTATCTGGCCCCGGCCCTATCGGGTTGTTGACTGCACAAGTTGCTAAAGCAAGTGGTGGACATGTTACCGTTTTAGGTATAACTAATGATAGCAAAAGGCTTGAATTAGCTAAAGAATTAGGGGTAGATGAAGTAGTGATGATTGATACTGACAAAGGTGTGACTAAAATAAATGAAATAATGGAGTCAAAAGGTTTTGATGTCGCATTTGAATGTTCAGGTGTAGAAGCTTCTGCAAATAATTGTTTAAAATTTTTAAATAAAACGGGATTATATGTTCAAGTAGGTTTGTTCGGTAAAAGAATTTCATTTGATATGGATTTAGCCTTAATGAAAGAAATTATGATTACAAACGGTTTTGCTTCTGAACCTACTTCTTGGGAAATCGCATTACGTTTATTAGAACGTGGTCAGGTTAATGTAAGACCATTAATTTCTGACAAACTATCAATTAATGAATGGAAAAAAGGTTTTGAAATAAGCGATAAAAAGAAAGGTTATAAGGTACTTTTAGACCCTAATATGTAAAATTGTCGGGGATTTTCTGAAGTGATATCTTTTGAATTTAATTGTAACAAAAATTTTAAACCAATCACAGATGTTGCATAATGTCTTCTGTCGCGGAAACCGCCGCGATGCATTGGTCAAAGATGAAGGTGATTTAAAAAAATGATAATACTCTGTTGTTGCAAATATTTAGGGAAATGGTGAAGGGTTTTCATACGATGTGGCTTTTTTCTTTGGTATAGGGGGGTTTTAGCTTGTATTATCCAGCTATTGGTCCAACTAATTATGGTAGGCTTGCAACGAGATGTTGACCATCCGCATCAAGGGATACTAGAATATCAAAAGAAGCAGCCTGAAAGCCAGTGATCAGGGCTACAGTTGGCCCCGAATTTTAGTATGTGTTTGACTAATTTAACTCTCTCCGTCTGTTGACTATCACCACTGTGTTGTCTGTACTACAGTCGTCTACTACAATGATTTCGGCATCCCGAATATTTTCAGCAATTTGTTCCAATACAACAGCAATCGATTTCCCTTCATTATCGCCCTCTTACTAAGATCCTTGTTAAAAATCCAAAATTTAAGGAAACAAACTATATTTTAACATAAAGTTACTTATGTAATTGCCTAAAATGAAGAGGATTATTTATTACCCTCAACAAAAATGCAGGATGATTGGGATGGGAACGCTTTTTATCGCTATCAATTAGCTGGTACCTGAATTTATTGAGAATCCAAAATTACTTGAAAATAGCATTTAATGAATGTGTTAACAAAATATATCATTACCTGACAGATATAACTTTTAACGAGTATTTTTTACTGGTACCCTTAACTAGAGGTACTATTACCGAATGATGAAAAAGCTATCCAATGTTTAGTAATCTTAGTTTACTGTTAGGACTGTGCAATAATTAAAGTATTGGTACAAAATTTATTAAGAACGCGCATTCAGCAGGAAGGTAATTCTAAGAGGATTTTAGATATGTAAGGTATAAGGTTGAAATGCTACTCAGAGTATCATTAGGTAACCAAATGTTGAGATGGGGACATCGATGAAATTTGTAGATGTCCCATCTCTAATGTAAAATTATATTCCATTTGAATTTCTATTGATCCATCGTAGTCCCTTTACCTCCCATTTTAAGCATAATCGGATTCATTTCTGGATCATGATCAACAGTTAGTCTGATAATCTGTTTTAACCCTGCATTAATTAGGGTGAAAGTAAAAATCCAGGCAACAATAATCAAGACAAGATAAATAAAATGATATTGTTGTAAAATATACAGCGGCATATCCCATATAGCATGGAGAATAATAGCTACAGAGAATAATCTTATAAACTTATTATCAAGAAAATGATTCTTTTGAAGCGTTGAATTTCCTTTAACGTAAACTAACGCAGCACCTGCAATTGCAGACCATATTACATGTGTTCCAATAGACATCCAAGCTCGGTTGAAGATAATAGAAATCATTGCTTCATTACCATACAATAAGCCAAAGTTGAAAGCATAACCTGCCGATTCAAAAGCAGCAAACCCAGCACCAATTGCTGCTCCTATCAGAAGTCCGTTTAATATAAAGCTTGTGTTTAAGCGATTTACGAAATAGGCAATAATCATCAATTTCCCTACTTCTTCAACAATTCCTACTGTAATAGCCGCTAAGTAACCTAACTCAAAAACTGGTAAAAAGGAATATAACAGTAGTGTGATAACTAACGAAGAGGTCCCACCGATAAAAAGCATTTTTACGACTTCGTAAATACTGATATTTCTTGGAGCATTCGTTTCCCAGAAGAATATAAGTAAAGAAAATGGTACCAAGAAGGACCCAATCATCATCAATCCTGGTATTGCATTTGAATTCTGAAATGTGTACACGCAAATATACAGTAATATGTATGTAGCGGCCAAAACTAAAAATACTCTTGAGAACAACCATGGCTTAGGCCATGATGTTGTTATCTCATTTTCCTTTGGTGTTGTTTGCTTTGTGCCTGAAATAAATAATGCTTCTCCCTCTTCTTGCGTATGCTTCTTAAAAACATCAGAGAACACATCCTTTAAGTTCATGTCAATACTTCCTTCCTCGCCAACCATACCATTAATGGCTCGGGTTGTTTTGGAAAAGGCATCCTTTACTTGAGAAGAAAAGTCTTTTTCAAGTTCTACTTCTTTGTCTGCTGAATTTGGACTAGCGCTTTCAATTGCTCTTAGCTTTACACCACAAGACGTACAAAATTTACTGCTGGGGTCAACCACCTTCACACCACAATTAAAACAAAACACTACGAGCACATCCTTTCCTATCGATCTTATTCTCTAAAACCATTATACTATAAGAATTTAAGTAATAGTCTATGGGAAAGGAAGCCTGCAGAGGAAGGTAGTGGGTGCCGTGTTGTTGGGGGTGGAAAGTATTGTTAGTAGGATTTATGAAGGGGAGAGTGGACCATTTTACCTTTACTAATTGTCAGAATTAATATACTCTGCAATTGCGGTTGATAATCAAGAATTAATTTCAAGAATTAATATCTTTGATATTCAGATGAACAATGAGAATTCCCCTAAAGGTAAACAGGTTTTTGATTTCTTTCTGTCTACGATTGGGGAATGTTCATTTTGAATAGTTCATATTTAATATAGTTCGGCCCCTTGACGTTCAAACATTACAGTGCCATCGAATATACTCCAATTTTCGTCACTTGATTCTGTTATACTAGTCGAAACAAAGACCTCTGTATCATTTAGCTCTATCAATCCTGTCCCTTTTGAGAACCATCCATCATACAATGTTATAAGTATGAAAATAAGGATGCTTGCAATTTAGGAAGCATCCTTATTTAATGATAAAATAAAACTTTCTAATAACCCGCAGCACCTACTATAAAACCTAATAATGTGCCTAGCAGTAATCCTACAACACCCATTACCATAAGTATAACACCATGTGTTGTTCCTCTTGTCTTATATGTTAGGAAGCCCATAATAAATGCACCTGCACCAAAAAGAATTGGAATAAATAATAAAGAAATAGCAAAGAAAACCCAACCTAATATAACGTAAACTAGTCCATTTTTCTCCTGGCTAGTTTGGGTTTGCGTTTTATGGTAGGAACTATTTACGAAAGGTGTTTCTTCTGTCGTATGTTTATTTTCGGTAATTGTCTTTGCACCGCAATTACTACAGAAAGCTGCATTTCCTGAAAGCTCTTTACCACATTGAGAACAATACAAATAACCCACTCCTTGTTATAAATCTTATAAGTATGATTGTAATTAGTTCTGACACTACAAGTATATGAAACTAGCTAATGCTAAATGTACCCTCGGCAACCAAATCTGAACCATCAGCAAATATTCTAACTATATAATCCCCAATTTCAAATTTTCCATCGCGATCAACAACCTGGAACTCATATACTAGTGAATTCCAAGTCGGATCAACAGTATCAGACCACTCAACGTAGAATTCCTCGCTCCCATCACTGTTACTTTTAAGAATAATAAATTTAACATCAGATGTTCCAAACGGTTCATTAAGAGTTACGTCCAATAAGAAATCATCATTTTCTGTAAACACGGATTGATATGTTGTTATACCTTCATCAAATGTTCCTGGACCAAACAAAATTTCACCTGGCCCATTAACACTTTCAACAGCATTATTAAAAATATTAGTTCCAGCACCACAAGCAGTAATAATAAATGTAATGAGTAATAAACCAACTGCACTAACAATTCTATTCACAAAAATACCCTCCTTTCGTTCAAACGTGTTTTTAAAAAACAAATATCCTACTAATTTTACCATATAAGAGTGGATAAATTTAACACTGTTTTCATTTTTATGTACTGTCATATCTGAACGTGCTCTCCGTCAGATTAGCTTTACAACGTGCTACGATGATTGTCGTCATATGCATTAGTACGTGCCGATTGTTGGCAGGTAGAGAAAGTGGATTGATTTCAATTAGTTTTGTACATGTGATAAATGTATTGGCAGTTAAGATTCTTCTGTATGAACCTAATGTAAAAGGAGACCACCGTTTATGAGTTTTTTTACAGAGTGTGATAAATGGGAGGGGGAATTTCTTGTGGGTTGTGAATAGCGGCTGTTTTACACCGTGTTGAATTATTTTGGTGGCCGGGGATGAGTACATTTTCAAAAAATGGTAGATTATTGCAGGATATTGATATCTTCTGTCGAAATTAAGTGATGTTGAAATAAAGTGACAATTAGGCCTCTTAAAATTAGAGTAGGGAAACTATTTCAATTTGGGAGAATGCACCAAGGTGATTATGAAACAAGGTTCTCTATGTTAATGTAATTAGAATAATACGGAGTTTAGAATAACATTGATAGATGGGTGCTCCCGGTGTAATTTTATAAATCTATATTAATTTTCCGACAAATTTGTTGACTATACCGGTGAAAGATAATACAATGTAAAATGTTAACGTTAACGGCAAACGCTTTCATAAAACGTTAACGTTAACGACAATAAACTATTCAAGGTTGAGGAGGAATTTAGAATGAGAGGTAAATCAATTATTTTTAGTTTAATTATTGCTTTCGCAGCTATGTTTGTATTGGCTGGCTGTAATCAGTCCGACGGAGAGCAAAGCAATGGTGAGAATGAGCAGGGAGAACAAGAAAAAGCCATCGAATTTGATGAAGATATCACAGTGTATGTTCCATTTAAGGTTGGTGGAGCTCTAGATACAAGAGCTCGTGTTGTTGCAAAGTATTTAGAACAAGATCTTGATGTAACAGTGACTGTAGAAAACCCAACTGGGGCAGGTGGAGTAGTTGGTACAACTGAATTCTTAACTAAAAATGGTGGGCCTTATGATTTAATATTTAGTGGTGTAACCATTCTTACTCTTAACCCATTAATGAGTGATGTTCCGTATAACCCGGATGATATTACACCAGTTATTTCTAACGATAAAGAAGTTTTCGGATTATATACAAATCCTGATGCTTCTGGTATTAGTACATTCGAGGAATTAGTTGCATATGGAAAAGAAAATCAAATTAAATTTGGTAGTGGTGGACCAGGAAATATCACGCATATGGTACAAAAGGCTTTATATAAAGACCTAGGAATGGATGCAGAAACGGTTCCGCATAATGGTGCTAATGAAGGCTTGACCAATGCACTTGGTGGTCATGTGGATGTAACTCTAGCAGGAGTAGCGCTGGCTAAAGGTTTTGTCGAAGAAGGAAAATTAACCGCTATCGCTCAATACGGTTCTGAAGAATATACAAACTATGAAGGTGTTGACCCTGTACCTACAGTTGCTGAAGTAGGTCATGAAGATTATGTTTATGAAAGTCTTATGTTTTTTGGTATGAGAAGCTCCACAGATGCTGCGGTTGTACAAGCAATGCATGATGCTATTGCCAAAATCTATGATAATCCAGATGCAGTTGCTGACCTTGAGAATCTGGGAGTAGATAACATAGTTGAAATGAATACAGAAGAAATTAATTCATGGGTAGCGGACGAAAAGGTGTTTATGGAGAAGCTAGTTGATTTAACTAAATAAAGATAATTGCGTGCACCTCGCTATTTTACAAGAATTGTAGTTCTGCTAAAGAATGCGAGGTGCCTTTTATTAATTATATTTGGGAGGTTGTCATGGAAATTAAAGTACCTACCAATTTGGTGGGAGGCATTTTAATAATGCTTCTTTCACTAATTATATGGTTTCTAATACCAGTGCAGATACCTATTATGGCTACATTTGAAGGCAAGCTTATCGATTCAAGATTTGTACCCCGGTTACTTGTTGCTACCATGTTTCTTATTAGTGCAATATTGATTATTTCTAGCTTGGTTTTTAAAAAAGAAAAAACAATTGTCTATAATGTCCGGTCAGAACTGAAAGGTATTCTATATCTATCCATTTTGGTGATATACATCTTATTAGTAAAATACATTGGTTTTTTAATTGCCTGTTTACTATTGGCGATTGTAACGTTGATTTATTTTAAAGTAAAAGCAATAAAATACTATGCAATTACGTTAAGTGTATTTGTTGCTATTTATCTAATCTTTTATTTTATTCTAGAAGTCCCATTGCCTGGGATAATGGGAGTGTAGATAATGTTTGATATATTTATGAGTGGACTTGCTCAAATTTTTGATTGGAAAATCTTAATATTTATGAATATCGGTTTGTTAATCGGTATTATTTTTGGTGCAATACCTGGTTTAACAGGGAATTTGGGAATTATTATCTTCCTACCTTTTTCCTTTGCCATGGAACCAGCAACGTCCATCATCTTTTTGATGGCTATTTATATAGGTGGGGAGCTTGGTGGATCTGTTAGTGGGATTCTTATCGGAACACCCGGAACAAACGCAGGTGCTGCTACCATGCTAGACGGTTACCCATTGGCTAAAAAGGGGCATGGAAAAAAGGCACTATTATCTGCATTCCTATCATCAACCGTTGGAGGGGTTATTAGTGCAATCGTGCTTCTCATAGCTGCCCCTTCTATAGCAAATTTCACCATTCATTTTGGTCCGCCTGAATATTTTGCGTTAGCAATATTTGGGTTATCTATTATAGCCGGAATAAGTGGTAAGAACATGTATAAGGGATTGATTGCTGGTTGTATCGGAGTATTACTTTCCATGGTTGGAATGGATAACATGAGTGGTTCATTAAGATTCACATTTGAAAGTGTAAAATTAATGAATGGCTTACCATTATTACCTTTATTAATTGGTATTTTTGCGATACCAAGTATTATGGAAAAAACAGAGAGCAAAAAGTCTGATAAAGTTAGTGAAAAAATAAAAATGAACGAAAATGATACTTTAACAAAAGAAGATATTAAACGAACGACACCTGCTATGCTGAAGGGGTCATTGATTGGCACGATCATCGGTGCTATTCCAGGTGCTGGTACTGGTATTGCATCCTTTATTAGTTATGATGAAGCTAGACGTTCGTCCAAAAACTCACGTAACTTTGGGAAAGGTGAGTTAGAAGGAGTAGCTGCTTCGGAATCTGCTAATAATGGCGTGGTTGCTGCATCATTAATTCCACTATTAACATTAGGTATTCCTGGAAGTCCTGCTGCGGCCGTATTAATTGGTGCATTTATGATCCAAGGTATGGTTCCAGGGCCAACTTTGTTTCAAGACCAGGGCGTTATTGTTTATACCATTATGATTGGGATTCTAATTGCTAGTATATTCATGTACCTACAAGGTAGAGTACTTGCTAAATATTTTGTAAAGGTTACACATGTCCCTCATCAAATAATGGTTCCGGTGCTTGTGTTAATGTGTACAGCCGGAGCATTTGCTGCAGATGATTCTGTATTTGGGATGAAAGTCTTTATTATATTTGGGATCATGTCTTATATATTAATGAAGCTTGATTTCCCTGCTGTACCAATTGTACTTGGTTTTGTATTAGGTCCATTATTAGAATTTAATTTAAGAAGAAGTTTAGTAATGTCAGAGGGAGAATGGAGTATTTTCTTTACAAGGCCGATCAGTCTTGTGTTTATTGTTATTACTCTAGTAATTCTCATTTACTCTACAATAAAAAGTAAGAAGGAAAATAACGAACTATTGGATGAAAGTATTTAGTAAGGATGTGAATATAGTGTCTGATTTTGATGTTTTAATTTTTATGAGTGATCAACATACTGCTGATATAGCAGGGTTTATGGGGGATCCAGTTATTAGAACTCCTAACTTAGATAAATTAGCCGAGGAGGGAACCGTTTTTGATGCCGCTTATACGTCCTGTCCTTTGTGCGCACCGTCTAGGACCTCTTTCTTAACCGGTCAGTATCCGTCTAAAATGGATGTCTATGGCAATGAAACACCGTTTCCTTCTGATCAAGTAACCTTTACCCATACACTAGCATCTCAAGGGTATGATACGACTCTTTGTGGACGGATGCATTTTATTGGTGAAGACCAAAGGCATGGATTCGCAAACCGATTAGTAGGGGATATATGTCATCCATTTTGGGGAAATACCCATGATGTAAGAGAGGACATTGGTAATTTTGGACCTGCATTTGCGGCTAAACGCTGTTTAGATATTATCGGTAAAGGTGATTCACCTGTATTAGCCTATGACAGAGATGTCGTAAAAGCTGCCGAAGATTATCTTAATAAAGACTATGAAAACCCTCAGTTTATGGTAGTTGGTACCTATGCACCGCACTTCCCTTACGTGGGTTCGCCAGACTTAGTGGATTATTACAAAGAAAAAATGGATGATCCAAAAGCAAATCTATCAACAATGAACTATGATTTAAATGCTATAAAACACAAATTTGACAAGACATCTATGGAAAACATAAAAGAACTAAGAGCTGCTTATTATGCTATGATTGAGACCATCGATAAACAAGTAGGACAAGTAAGGCATTCGTGGGAGTCTTACTTAAAAAGAAATAATAGGCAAGGAATTTTTATCTATCTATCAGATCATGGCGATCAAATTGGTGAACGAGATCTTTATGGAAAACAAACTTTCTTTGAACACTCTGTAAAAATACCTGTAGTTATGCAAGGGGTAAACATACCAGAAGGAAAAAGGATAAAGGATTTAGTAAGCATTATGGATTTTGGCCCAACTCTATGTGAATTTACAGGAGCAGAGCTGCCACCTGATCAAGATGGGATCAGTCTAGTGGAAACAATCCAGGGACAGAAAAGCTTATCCAATCGTGTGGTTTGTTCTGAATTTATGGAAAAGGATTATAAAGGAGAACTTATGCCATCAAAAATGGTGAGAAAGGGCAATTGGAAACTCATTTCATATCAAGGCTATGAAGAAGAAGACTTACTTTTTAATCTTGAAGAAGATCCACATGAATTAACCAATGTTGCTCGTGTTTTCCCAGGAATTCTTGAAGAATTGAGAGAGGCATTACATGCGTCATGGGATACTGAAAAAATGATTTCAGGAGCAAAGAAAAAAGAGAAGCATATTGCATTGTTGAAAAAATGGGGTAGTAAAGTTAATCTTAGAAGTGAAGATGCATGGAAATCTCCAGAGTCGGTTAAAGATGCACCAAAAGAGGCAATAAAACGAACAAACGACTATTATCTTCTCTAAAATATTATGGTACTAGGAATACCTGCACATATCATAGGAAGAGAAGATGTGAGAATTTCTAATGAACATAATGGTATAGGAGTCTTGATATGGCTACAATCAAACAAATTTCAGAATTAGCAGGAGTCTCAATAGGAACAGTAGATCGTGTGTTGCACAATAGACCAGGTGTAAGTGAGAAAACCAAAGATAAGGTTTTAAAAATAGCAAAAGAACTAGGTTATAAATCGAATGTTATTGGAAAGGCTCTTGTGAATCAAAGAAAACCTAAGGTATTAGGTGCTGTTATATTGTCTGAAAAAAGTGGCTATTTCAATGCACTAATAAAAAATGGTATGGATCAGGCAATGGAGGAAATAGGACAATTTGGTATAAAAATTAAATACTATTTCCTTGATTCCATTGATGTAAATAAAGCTCGTCATCTAATGAAGAAAGTAGAAGAAGATAACCTTTCAGGACTTATTATAAGACCGATGGATGATGAGAAGATTAGAGAATCTATAAATCAATTTGTTGCCAAAGGTATACCTGTCGTAACTTGTTCCTGGGACATTAAGAATTCTAATCGGATGTGCTTCGTAGGGCATGATCACTATAAGGAAGGTAGAATAGCAGCAAATCTACTTACGAAAATAATGAGAGAACCAGGTGAAGTTGGTATCTTATGTAGTTCTTATAATGTGTTAGCACAAAGACAAAAAATTACGGGGCTAACGGATTACTTAAACGAAAAAGAATTAGGCGTTGAAGTAAAACAAATAGTGGAAACCTATAATGAAAAGCAGATGATTCTTGAGAAGACTTTAGAATTATTACAATCGAATCCGAACATTAAAGCATTAGCTATACAGACTTCCTATGCAGAGGTTGTTTGCCAGGTTGTTAAACAGTTAGGATTGGAAAGAAAGCTTATTATATTTCATTATGGTTTATTAGAACCCAATTTGTTAACTGAGAATTTAATAGATTTCGTGATAGAAGAAAACCCTGCTCTAAATGGTTACAAGGCTGTAAAAGTTCTCTTCGATAAACTATTTTATAACAAGGAACAAACAGAGAAATTTATCGCTATTGAATCTACCATTAAAATAGAGGAAAGTATAAAATAACCATTGGTTGAGGAGAAGTACATGAATGTATTAGGTCTAAATAGTAAACTTGATATACATGAAAAGCTTGGAGATCTAAGACAAATAGCCTCCATTGAATGTATGGAAGTAATGGAGGCTTCTGGTATCAAAAATCAAATTATCCAAGTAAGAAATGGAATCGGGTTACGCTTTGAAATAAATGTTAGTAGAGGGTTTGATATTGGTTTGTGTGAATTGCATGGTATTCCAATTAGCTGGGTGTCCTCAACAGGACGAGTGGCTCCCTTTTTTTATGAAAAAGAAGGAAACGAATGGAACAGAGGCTTTGAAGGCGGCCTACTTACCACATGCGGATTACAACAGGCTGGTAAGCCAAGTGTTGATGAAGAACAATCCTTTGGTCAGCATGGTAGAGTTTCATGGATACCAGCAACTGTACTTCAAACAGAAGTTAAATGGGAAAATGATACCTATATAATGATATGTAAAGGTAAGGTTGTGGAAAGCAAAGCAGGTGGTGAAAAGCTTGTTTTGGAGAGATCTATTATTACCTATGTGGATAAAAATAGGATAGAGGTTTCAGATAGAGTAGTGAATGAGCAATTCCATGATCAGCCGCACATGATTCTTTATCATTGGAATTTTGGTTATCCATTGATTGATGAAAATACAGTTATCAGTGAGTTGAAAAGCGATAAACAGTTGATCAATGGAAATGATTCACATTATTTGGAAACAATGGGTATGCCAAAGGTGTCTCAGGATGCTAAACCTTCCTTAATTTTACATGAAAATATTTATACTCACGATGATAACATTCGTATTAATATGAAAAATAACATTCGCCTGCTAAATGAATTAAAAACTTTAGAGGTAGAGATTTCCTATGATAAAAATCAATGTCCATATCTTTCGCATTGGAGAAACAGTAAAAAGGGAATGAATGTCATGTCATTTGAACCCGGAAATGTCTCTACTAAAGGAAGAAAATTTCATAGGGAGAATGGTTCGCTTCCCACACTTTCATTTGGTGAGGAGAGAACCTATGACTTTACAATTGAATTTAAAATTGACTAAGTAAAAGGAGTGTAGATAATAATGGAAGATCATCACGTTACAAGAACACCGAATGTCATTGTTTTCTTTACGGATCAACAAAGGCATGATACAACTGGTGTTCACGGAAATCCACTAGATTTAACACCAAACTTTGATTACATGGCAAAAAAAGGTACCCATATTGAAAACTCATTTACGTGTCAACCTGTATGTGGTCCAGCACGTTCCTGTCTCCAGACAGGTCTTTATGCTACTACGACAGGATGTTACCAGAATAGAGTGCCTTTACCAAAAGGGTCAAAAACACTTGCTCATTATTTTAATGATGCAGGTTATAAGACTGGCTATATAGGAAAATGGCACCTTGCTGATGAGGAACCTGTAACAGAGCCCAATCGCGGCGGATATAACTACTGGCTAGGCTCTGAATTACTAGAATTTTCTTCTGATGCATATGACACTGTCTTATATGATAATGATAATCAAAGTGTAAAGTTGCCTGGCTATCGGGTGGATGCGATGACTGACGCTTCTATTCGGTTTATCGACCAGAATCAAGACGAACCTTTCTTTTTGTTTACATCTTATATAGAACCACATCACCAAAATCATATGGATAATTATCCTGCTCCTAATGTATACCGTGATAAATATGTAGGTCGATGGACACCACCAGATTTAGAGGCTTTAGGTGGTACTGCTCCGCAGCATTTACCAGGTTATTATGGCATGGTAAAAAGATTAGATGATGCACTTGGAAGAATCATGGATACATTAGTAAGCTTAAATCTAGATAAGAATACCATTATCTTATTTACTTCTGACCATGGTAATCATTTTAAAACACGTAATAGTGAATATAAGCGATCACCACATGATAGTTCCATACGTGTTCCTACTGCTTTTATTGGTTCTATATTTAATAATGGCGGGCCTATCGAAAACTTAGTTAGTCTAATAGATTTACCTCCAACTTTACTTAATGCATGTGGAATACCAGTTCCTGAGGAGATGGAAGGAAACTCTATAGTGCCACTTGTGAAAAGGGAAGAAACCAACTGGCAAGACGATGTATTTGTACAGATTAGTGAGGATCAAATTGGACGTGCAATTCGTACGGACCGATGGAAATATGCGGTTTATGCTAAAGGTAAATCGGGCACAGATGCTCCAAACGCAGAAGTCTATGACGAGTTATACCTTTATGATCTTCACGCCGATCCTTATGAATTAACCAACTTGATAGGTATTAAAACGTTTGATCCTATTTGTGAAGACCTAAGAGAACGTTTATTAAATCGTATTGAGAAAATCGAAGACTATCGACCAACAATTAATACGGCCACACCTCGCGAGGAAATTCAAAGGCGCGCAACAAATAAAGGAATATATGAAGATTTGCAACAATTAGGTATTAATTGATTTCAGCCATCTAATTGAACCAGTTGTGGCCTCTTTTTTTAATCCATCCTCCTATATAATGAGGGTGCACATGAGTGCAAATTCATTATATAGGAGTTATTTTGTGATTAAATATCGAGAAATATTAAGATTTTATGCAGTCACACTGAGTATTGCGGACAGTTTTTATCACTCTTTGCGAGAAATTTACCAAGTGTTGCGTATAAATTTACCAACATCTTATAAAAGGCATGAACACGCTCATTCTTTCTCGGTTCATGCCTTTCGCCTGTTCAACTCCAAGGAATTGAAGTATTCTTTTAAACTCTATTCTATTGTAGTTATTAAACCAAATTTTTCACGCATGTAAACTGTCCCATCAATAAAAATTTCGTAGGAATTATGGATAATCCTATCTAATATAGCTTCTGCCAGGGTACCGTCTCCCAGTTTTCCGTACCACCCTTTTATATCAAATTGAGAACAGAAAATATTCGACTTCTTTGCGAGATAACGTGAATTTATAATTTCTAATATTAAAGTTGCTTCTTCTTTTGACAGTTCGTATAAAAGCCATTCGTCAAGAATTAAAAGATCAATCTTTATAAGTGTCTTCATCAATTTAGGAAATTAAATAGGTTATTGGAAGGTTGAGTTATTATTCTAGATTTTTACACCTTTGGAAAAATGGTTTATCTTATGGACTCAACTTTCACGCATAAAATACATCTTTAATCCAAGCTAGTCAAAGATGTAATTTAAACGTGAGATTTTCAAGAAAAATGCGCAAAACCTCTAGGAAAGTGTCATGTAACTAATATAGAAATGCCGGATGAAGTTAATCATCCGGCATTTTTGATGTATTGCTACACTTCCGCGACACAACGAAAACCGAGATTTCCAGTTGAACTGTCTGGTGTGTTCGAACTTCGAGCGGCTACACGATATCGATTGCAGTAAGATTTGTGACATAGATAGGAGCCACCTCTCATTACTTTTCCTGTGCCAGAAGATGGTCCTGTAGGGTTGTCATCATGCCCTTCCTGGTAATAAGTTGGACTAAACCAATCGGCACACCATTCCCATACATTTCCGGCAACATTATACAATCCATATCCATTTGGTTCATAGCTGTTCACAGGTGCTGTTCCGATATAGCCGTCAGCTCCTGTATTGGTCCTTGGAAACTCACCTTGCCAAATATTACAGCGATGTTTCCCTTTAGGGCGAAGCTTATTTCCCCATGCATATTTTCTTTGTTCGAGCCCACCACGCGCTGCTATTTCCCACTCGGCCTCTGTAGGCAACCGTTTACCAGCCCACGTGCAATAGGCTTGTGCGTCATTCCATGATATGTGGATAACAGGGTGATCCATTCGACCACTAAGTGTTGAATCAGGTCCTTCGGGATGTTTCCAGTTAGCGCCTGTAACATTGCACCACCATGGTGATCCTTGAACTACTTGCGTGACTCTTTTAGCTTGGTCCGGAGATAAAAACATATAAAAAACAAATGACCAACCAAATTTTTCTGCTTCGGTAACATACCCAGTAGCTTCAATAAAATCGCTGAACTGCTTGTTTGTGACCGTATATTTATCGATATAGAAAGGATTAATTTTCACTTTGTGAACGGGGCCTTCCCCATCAGCGGCAAAACCGTCTGAAGCATCTGTACCCATGAGGAATTCGCCGCCTTCAATCAGCACCATCCCGTCCTTAGACGTTTCTTTTTCAGAAGTCTTAATCGTTTGTGTGGGATGTGATGTCGTTTTGTCAAGTGTGGATCTACTAGCTGCACAACAGGATTTTCCTTCCATTTTAACTCCTCCTTCTAGATATATATTTTAGCCGAAATACATACGAATACCAATAATTACTAATAATATCGATAGCATTTGAATGATCACTTTTCCGGGTATTTTTTGTGACAGAATTACGCCAATTTGAGAACCAACGATCACACCAATGCCACCCCAAATCACAGTCATCAAGTCAATGCTACTATAAAACAATTGGGTAATAACCCCTACGGAAGAATAGATACATAACGAAAAAATCGATGTTGCTGTTGCGTTATGTGTTGAGACTTTGAATAAATAAATTAAGATCGGTACGAGTAGCTATCCACCGCCAATACCTAGATAGCTGGATAAAATTCCCATGATAAAACCTAACGGGATTAACCACGTATTTGATAATGAAGGCGTAGTTTCATCTACAGAGCTTACATGTGTGTCGGCACCTTCACCTGCAGTTTCTCTAGCTAATTTCTTCTGTTTAGATTTTAACGAAATAGGTGAGTTTTTGCTAAATAGAAACATACCTAAAGCAACCAGGATAGTAGCAAAGATGATATAAAAGTATTGCGATGAATACACTTGTAGCAGCCATACTCCAAGTAATGATCCTGGTAGTGCGCTAATTCCGATCGTGAGTCCAGTCTTATAATTTATTTTTTTCTGTTTGGTGTATCCTATTACTCCTGAAATGGAATTAATTAGTACAATAACTAACCCTGACCCAGCAGCCACCGCAGGATCCATATGCAGAATCAGTAATAGGGCAGGAACAAAAATAAAACCACCGCCTGCTCCTACAATTGTCCCATATCCTCCTGCTATTATACCAATCATTAGAAGTAATAGTCCTGTTGAAATATCCAATATAGTTGCCCCCTAAGTTTTTAATTAGAATAATTGTCTCAGAGGGAACACGGAGAGTAAATTCACATTTTATTATAGGGTATAACCAAACTGGATTTGGCTTGATTCGATTTAACAAAGAAATTAAGCTATTATTAGAATGGATACTAAAGAAGTTTGTAGTAATATAAGGTGGTTTAAGGAATGAACTTTGAGAGTTTACGAATGTTTTGTCATGTTGTGGAAGAAGGCAGCATTAGTGGTGCAGCACGCGCAAGCTTCGTTTCGCAGCCAGCGGTTACAAGACGTATTCATCAGCTTGAAAATAGATACGGTACGTTACTGTTTGATCGATCTGAGGGTAAGTTAATGCTCACAGAGGCTGGGAAAATTCTTTATCCATATGCTAAAGAGATATTAGAATATGAGAAAAAGTCTGTAGAGGCTATTGAAGAGATGCTTGGAACCCGTGAAACTGTCTTGCGGGTAGGAGCAAGTCTAACCATCGGAGAGTATTTACTACCAGGATTGTTAGGTAATCTTAAGAACCGGTATCCTGATTTACAATTTAGCTTGTCGATCGGTAATACACCTTTTATTTTAACTAAATTAGAAGAAAATGAGATTGACTGTATTGCATTGGTAGAAAGTTTAGTCGAAGATACAGCATTAAACTTTCAAAAATTTGCCGATGACGAACTAGTATTAGTAACGTCTGAGCTTCATCGTTGGAAAGACCGAGCGGAAGTTTCCATTAATGAACTAACAGAAGAAAAGATGATTTGGAGAGAGAAAGATTCTGGAACACGCCTGTTGGTGGAAAAGGAATTGAATAAATTAGGAATCTTAAATCAGATTGAAAATGCAATGGAGCTTGGAAGCATGCAGTCCATTAAAAGTGCTGTAGAAGCAGAATTAGGAATTAGCATCCTACCAAGGCTAACAGTAGTAAAAGAGTTGAAGTACGGCACTTTACGCGAAGTGAAAATTAAGGATTTTATCTTAATCAGAGATCTATGGATTGTGCAAAAAAACCAACGATTCAAAAAAGCTGCCCAGGTAAATTTTGAAGCATTTATTTTGCGGTGACCATTAGACTATCAGACCCATCCGAAGCGTTCGCAAAATTTGTTGGTGTTGGGGCCTAGGCCCCAACACCAACAAATTAAAGGAAAACCTTATATGGCGGTTTCACAAAGAGTGTTGCATTTACTATTGCAATTTAGGATTAACAAAAAAATCTGAATATTTTATAAAATGTACTGACAACCTATAAAAGATGTGCTAATATTGTCAGTGTTAAACACTTTCGGTAATGTACCGAAAGTGTATCGGAAGTTTTTCGGTAATATATTTAAATAAAATTATTAGTCAATCTGAGTTAGTCAATTTCATAATACTGATTTTTAATTATTCATATCCACATATAGTTGGATAAACCATTTTCGAACTGTGTGTGGATATAAATAACGGTGTATGGTAATTATGAAATTGACTCGAGTAAAGATCTATAAAAATAATTGTAGCTAAAGTATGACAGGAGTGTTGGATATGAATATTAGAATAATTGCTAAGGCTTGTGATGTTTCCCCATCTACAGTGTCTAGGATTCTAAATAATAAGCCTGATGTAAACCCAGAGACTAGAAAAAAAGTAATTGAAACAATGGATGAAATGGGATTTAGACCAAGTCTAGTATCAGGAAATCATGAATCAATTGGCATAATTACCCCACAGGTTATTTTTACAGAGTTTATGGGAGAGCTTCTTATTGCAATAATGGAAACCGCTTATTCCATTAACAAAAATTTAACACTGATCCCTATTGGAGGTGAAGGTCTAAGAGAAGGCGAAAATATAACTCATTTTTGCCGTCAACGTGGCTTAAGTGGAATAATAATGATTGCTCCACCGATTGAGTCTAAGCTACCTCAACAATTGTCGGAAACTGATATACCGCACGTTATTGTAGCAGGTACATATAAAGAGAAAAATATATCATGGGTTGATGTTGACAATACTGGTGGTGTTGACGAAGCCATAACTTATTTGATGGAAAGTGGTCATCGGCGAGTTGCTCTTATAAATTCTAAATTATATACGCAGTGCTTGAAGGATAGGGTTGATGGATATTATAAAGCTCATAAAAGGTACGAAATAGAACCCGATCCGAATATTATTTTCGAAACAGTAGATGCAGGAATGAACTTGTCGGATGTAGTAGGATACCTGGTCAAATCCCCCAATCCACCAACAGCGATTTTTTGCACAACATATAGGGATAGTATAAGCGTATTGAACCAATTGCAAAAAGAAGGAGTAAAAGTTCCTGAAGAGATTTCTGTTGCTGGTTTTGGTGACTACCAAGTGTCTCCATATACCAATCCACCAATGACTACCGTTCATCAACCGATATATGAAATGGGAAGATCTGCTATAAACCTCTTTAATGAAATTAGAAATGGTGACAGACGAGAGAATAAATATGAAATGCTCTCTACAAAATTAATGATAAGAGATTCTACTAGAGCTTTAAATAAAAGTGAAATTACAGGAGAGGATGTATGAAATGAATGATGTTACCAAGCCTAATGTACTTTTGATTATGACAGACCAGCAAAGGTGGGATACCATTCATGCTGGTGGTAATGATTATATTGAAACACCAAATTTAGACCGTTTATGTTCAACGGGGGTTCGTTTTGATAACGCTTACAGTGAATCGCCTGAATGTGTACCAGCTAGGGCATCAGTTTTAACTGGGAGATGGGGCCATGATACTGGGTGCTTACATAATACAACACCTTTATCGGAAGAAGTACCCACTTTTGTTGATTCATTATCTGATTCTGGTTACTGGACAGAAGCAGTTGGTAAGATGCACTTCGAACCAGTTCGTACTTCACATGGCTTTAAAAAGATCCATTTATCTGAAGAAATTCCGGAGTCTATGGAAGGTGATGATTTCTTACAATATTTAAAATCTGTTGGTTACGGAAATGTCCATGAACCTCATGGCGTTCGACATGAATATTATTATGTTCCGCAGGTGTCGCAATTACCAAATGCGCATCACAATACGACTTGGGTGGGAGATAAAACCGTTGAATTCCTTAATAAAAAGAAAAGAGACCCGTGGTTTTTCTTTACTTCTTTTATAAAACCACATCCGCCATTTGACGCAACCATACCATACCTAAATATGTATAATCACGAAGAATTACCACTCCCAAGTCGTTCAGAAGAAGAAAAGAAGCATTTGTTTGATCTATTAAATTGGCAAACTTATACAAAATGGATGGAATCAGTAGATGACAATCTAACTCGTTTAATAAAGGCAAATTATTATGCCTGTATAACACAGTTAGATACTCAAATAGGTAGGATTCTGGATGTCTTAGAGTCAACAGGACAAAGAGATAATACTTTAATAATTTTTATGTCGGATCATGGTGAATTATTGGGCGATCATTTTCAATGGGGAAAAAGGTGTTTTTATAACGGAGCAATGCGAATCCCATTAATACTTTCTTGGCCAACAAGAATACCTCAGGGAGAGGTTAGAGATCAATTTGCTAGTCTAATTGATATTGCACCAACGATATTGAATACTTGTGGTTTAGTTGAACAGTCGAATAAACTACCAGGTGATAACATTGTGGAGTTCGCGCTGAACAAGGAAGTTTCGGGAAGAAAAATAGCATTTGGTGAGTTTGGTGTGAAAGAGAAAGCAATTTATATGGCTTGGGATGGAGATTGGAAATATATTTATACACCAAATGGTTCTAAAGAAGGCTTATATTACTTACCTGAAGATCCTAATGAATTAAAAAACTTAGCAAGTGATAATAAAGTATTAAATAAGAAGATGCATTTAAAAAATGAACTTATCAAATTCTTCAAAAAAGAAAACTATGATGAAGCCTTAAGTGATGATAAATATGATTTACTAAGCCTACCTGAAACTAATATTCCTGATTGGAGAAACAGGCAATATGCTAAATGGACAGACGTGCAGGTAAAATATAATGCGACTGATATATATGCAAGTAAAAACTAACTTAAAAGACTAAAAATTTATATTTTTTCTTAGATTAGTCAATTTAATAATACTGATTTTTAGCTATATACATACAGTCGGATTAAACCGTCTCCGAACTATATGCAGATAGCTGTATAAGGTGTTTATGAAATTGACTCAGATGTCGAATTAATAAGTTGAGGAGGTCATTTGATAATGAATCAAGTAGTCAGAAAGATGTTTATTGCTTACATTTTTTTATTACCGGCAGTACTTACGTTAGGTATTATAAAATACTTTCCATTCGCTCAAGGTGTTTATAAATCTTTGTTTAGTTGGAATGGTGCAAATGTAGACAAATTTATAGGACTTGATAATTATATAGAACTATTTCAAGATCCTGTATTTCTCACATCCTTACTCAATATCGTTATCATTACAATTAGTTACTTAATAGGACAAATAATTTTTCCGTTAACAGCTGCAATTGGTGTATTTCACTTGCCGAAAAAGATTCAAAGTGTTTATAAAACATTATTTATTGTTCCGATGATTGTCCCTCTTATTATTATATTTCTATTGTGGAGATGGATTTATATGGGGGATTATGGGGTTATTAATGAATTGTTAAATGTAATTGGGCTAGAGAACTGGGCTAGGGATTGGCTAGGTAATAGTGAGACAGCATTGTGGTCTATTGTATTTGTTAACTTCCCGTGGATAGGAACAATCGCTTTCTTAATATTCTTAGCGGGACTGATAGCTATCTCTCCGGAGCTATACGAGGCAGGTAGAATCGATGGAATGGGGGTATGGCAGAGAATCAGATATATAGAATTGCCACTTATAAAAAATCAAATTCGCCTAGTTGTTATTTTAAGTGTTATTACTCCATTTCAAAGCTTTGAAAACATTTTAATTTTAACACAAGGGGGTCCAGGATATAGGACAATGACTCCTGCTTACTATCTATACAAATCCGGATTTGAGTATAACCAGTTAGGTTATGCGTCAGCAATCGGGGTAGTAGTATTCGTCATATTGATTACCTTCACCATTTTAGCTAACAAATTTATAAAACCGTCAGAAAGATTAGATTAAAGGAGGGGTATAAATGAAAGTGAAACCAACGACACTTTGGAATTTTTGTTTTGTTACTTTTCTACTATTATTAACATTATTTCCTTTTTATTTGTTAATTATAACTTCATTTAAATATCAAGATCAGATTATAAACCATTTCTGGATACCTATTTTTCCGTTACATCTTGAAAACTATCTAAACGCTTTTATGCAAATTTGGAGATTTATTCTAAACTCTGTTGTTGTTACAGGTGGCATTATTGTTGGAGTAATTATTAATTCCACAATGGCTGGTTATGCCTTTTCTCGATTTAACTTTATAGGGAAAAACTTCATGTATTATTTCATCATTATGTTAATGATGGTTCCAGGATTCTTATTATTAATACCCCAATTTATTCTTTTTCGTGATCTTGGATTAATTAACACATATGCAGCTCAGATCTTAGCACCAATGGCTTTTGGTACTGCATTAGCTACGATGTTAACTAGAACTTTTTTTGAGGAAATTCCTAAGAGTTTATTAGAATCTGCTGAGATGGACGGTGCAAATGAACTGCAAATTTTCGCAAAAATATTTATTCCCATGTCAAAACCTATTATTGCTACTATAGCGGTGGTAAACGCCATCACAGGCTGGAATAACTACATTTGGCCATTGGTTGTTACCTCAGGTGATAAAGTAAGACCGGTTATCCTAGCATTAAATAATATATCTGGTCCTCTAAATGAAGTGCAGGGTATTGAATTTGCTGGATATGTCATTGCTTCTATTCCTATTCTTATATTATTTTCATTTGCAACTAGACCATTTGTAGCAGGCTTGACATCGGGTGCTCTTAAGGGATAAGAAGAGTTATTATTCTAGGAGGTGATCGTCTTATAAGCATTTTATAAGCTCTCTTAAATTCCGCGCAATAATAACTTATAGAAAGGATGTTATTAATTATGAAAATGAAAGCGCTTTTAGGTAGTGTGTTGTTAGCATTGCTGATTCTAGTGGCAGGTTGTAGTGATGATTCTACTACAGGTAATGACAGTGATACTAATACTGATGGAGGATTAAGTGGGGATCTTGATGTAACCATTATAACGGAATACGGAGGCGATGGTGAAGAGGTAGATACTATTGAATCTATGGTTAATGATTATATGGAATTAAATCCAAATGTAAATGTAAATCTTCAGATTGAACAAATTAATACGAATGACCATCGAACCTGGGTAACGACACAACTATTGGGTGGTACTGCTCCGGATGTATTTACGACGAGATATGTTTGGGACCAAGAAGATTTACAAAAGGGTCTTTTGACAGATTTAACTCCATATTTCCAGGAAGAAAATCCATATGCGGATAACCAAGTCTGGGAAGATACTTTTCAAGAATCGGTATTAGAGCAATTAAAAGGTGCAGATAAAAGCTATGCAGGGGTTCCTCAATATGTAAATGCCGTACGTGTTATTTATAACAAAGATGTATTCGAAGAAGTTGGAGTTGAAGTGCCTGAAACTTGGAGTGAATTTATAGATACTCAAGAGAAGCTTAAAGAACATGATATTGTTCCATTTGCTATGCCTAATTCAGGATTAGGAGATAATGCACTTAACTGGGCAAGTAGAATACTAATAGATCAGTTGCTAAAGGATAATCTGGATACGCTTGACCATAATGGTAGTGGCGTTCTAGACTTAAATGAATATGTGAAAGCGGTTGAAGAAGGTCAGATTGACAATACTAAATCTCCATATAAGGATGTTTGGACTATTTTAAAAGATTGGAGTCCTTATTGGTCTAATAGTTACAATGGTTTAAATTACGATAGTGCAGTTGATATGTTCTTGCGTGGCGATTCTGCTATGATGCTAATGGCCTTATCGGCTTATAAGAGTGTAGATAAATCTGATGCTAGAGATTTTGAAGTAGGTGCTTTTCCTATTCCAATATTAACTAAAGACATTCACGAAGATGCTAGTGAGAGAGTAACTGAATTGGGTACGGTTCCACAAATGCCTTTAGTTATACCTGCTGATATTGATGAAAATAAAAAAGAACTGGCTATTGATTTCATTAAGTATACTACATCTCCTGAAGTACAGAGTATGAATGCTGAAAAGTTATATCGTGCGCCAGTAGTTAAAGATATTCCATTACCAGCTAAGCTAGAAGGTTTTCAGTTAGTTGGTGACAACTATACTTTTAAACTCTATGCTCCGGCATTTGATAGAAACTTAGCTGAAATAAGTATTAACCAATCCCAACTTTATTTGCAGGACGATATAACAAATACGGAGTTTATGGAAGTTATCAATGAAGGCATGAGGGATGGTGTAAGCCAAATGATGGAATCAAATGATTGGAATGCAGATAACAATTATGGACTAGAATAACATCTTTTTGTGATTCGTTTTGAGGAGAATGTAATGAATAATAAGCCGAATATTATCTTTGTTTTTGCCGATCAATTACGAGCTGATGTGCTTCCATGCTATGGAGATATGCAAGCGATTACTCCAGGTTTTGAGAAGCTAGCATCAGAAAGTCTTGTGTATCATAATGCGATTGCCAATGCTCCTGTGTGTGGACCATCCAGAGCCTCGTTATTAACTGGATGCTATCCACTTGAACACAAAGTAGTGGTTAATGATATGCCTTTAACCACGGAGCGAGATACTATAGCGAAAAAATTAAAACAAACTGGTTATAAAACAGGTTATATTGGGAAATGGCATCTAGATGGAATGCCTAGAGATAAATTCACTCCCCCAGGAGATCGACGCCAGGGTTTTGATGACTATTGGGCTGTATATAATTGTAGTCATGAGTATTTCGATACAAAGTACTATAAAAATAACCCGGATTTGATTACTAGTAATTCTTATGAGCCTGTACATCAAACTAAATTAGCAATAGAGTGTATTAATGAATGGAGTAAATTCGACCAACCATTTTGTTTATTTCTATCATGGGGTCCACCCCATGATCCCTATGATCAGGTACCAAAGAAATACAAAGAGCTCTATTCTAATATAGAGCCTAAGGATAATTGTGCGTCCTTTGATCATGACCAATTACGAGACTATTATGCACAAGTATCAGCATTAGATGACCAATTGGAATTATTACTAGATTGTACAAAGGATCTCGGTATAGAAGAAAATACAATTTTCGTATTTACATCTGATCATGGGGATATGCTAGGTTCTCATGGCTATCAATTAAAACAGCTTCCTTTTGAGGAGTCGATACATGTACCATTATTTATTAAGTGGACCAATCATATTGAAGCGGGAGTAACTGATGAGCTTATAGGTATTACAGATTTGACACCTACCATTCTAGGTTTAGCAGGTATTGATAGTAGCAGTGAAATGTCAGGTGTAGACTTAAGTGCAAACATTACAACTGGATCAGGCATACAGCGAGATTCAATACCCATTATGAATATTGTGCCAGGCGGAAATGCTTTTAAATATGGAGAAAGTGAACCTTGGCGAGGGATTAGGACGAAGCGTTATACGTATGCTAGGTTTAGAAGCACGCCATGGATTTTATATGATAATACAAAGGACCCTCAACAACTTAATAATATGATAGATGATGAAATTTATAGTGAAATTAAAGATACTTTAGAAAAAGAGTTAATAAATTGGTTATTCTATTTAGATGATGAATTTTTATCGGGAGAAGAGCACTTGAACAAAATCTTAAATCAACAAATATAAGTGGAACGGTGCATGTTATACCATTAGTATGCACCGTTTTTGGTGTGCTAGGGACACACACATTCTCTCGTACATTTGAATATGGCAAGTGAAGATTCAAGTATCTAGTGCTTTAATAATTTTCTTGTGGTATCACTACTTAAAGAATACCCACGTATACGGAGCGGCATTTTCTTAATTTATTGACTGTCTTAAAGTTCGAAATCCGAAAGTTCAAAATGACTACAAGGTGGTGGGAAAATCTGAGAAAATAGTTGCTTTGCCATATGACGGCTACTGGAAGGTCCTTGGCACGTGTGCTTGGGGCTTAAATGAAGCCGCCGTATACCGAACGGTAAGTATGGTTAGGTAGGTTGTGATATGAGTATTTTATAAAAGATTTATACGAGGAGTCTGAGGGGATTCCCTAATAAATTGTAACTAAATAAATTATTTAATATCATATAGCGAACGAACATCCATAAAAGCAAGTAAAGCTCACTTGGAAAAAATACTCACTAAACGACCAGTTATTCTCCATCTGGATCATACTCAGTATATGGAATTGTACCAGTTTCATCCACATCATAACCCCATTATTGAATATAAACATCACCATGTAAAAAGTCATCATTATAATATTGGAGTAATTTCTCAAGTTGACTATCTAACTCCTCGATACCATTGCTAGTATCAATTAGGTTATACAATAGCCAAGGACCTTGAAGGTCTTTTACATAGGTGTAACACTGAGTGTAAATTCTTCGATATTCCTTACCATTTTCATGAATTTTCCATTGACCAAAAAGATGTATACATTATATCAAAACAGCCTCTTGTAGTTTGGAATATTCACCCTTTAAATATGGTGTTAAACTAATTCCTTCAACATGTTGAGGTATATTGTATATTACAAAGTTCCAAAATAGTTGGCATTATGTCAATTGTAGAAATTGGAGAAGTAACATGTTGCTCTTTAAAATCAAATAGTTTTGGATAGTGCATTCAAAATTGTACTCGAATACTTTCGTCCCAAGGTCTTTGCGTATTTAGATGTCCGTGTGAGCCTAACATATCACTATGGTCAAATGAATAGATAAAGATTGTATCTTCTTCTATTCCCGTTTCAAGAATTGTCTCCTAAAATTCACCTGCATAATTGTCTAATGCTGAGACGTGAGCATAATAGCCAGCTAACATTTCCTGAACCTTCAAACTACATTCTTTTACATCATCTCTCAGTTCAAGCTGTTCTGGGCTATACATGGCTTGTTATAGGTTGTTGATTATTACCATAGTAGAAATCTGCCGCGACTAATTGATGAATATGATAGATTGAAATAAACTTAGAAAAAGCTAAGCTTTGTGCTTGGATTATATTTTGATATGATAAGTAAAAGTAAAGAAAAAAAGAGTCAAACGCCGGACAAGTAGAAAGGGTACTATGTTATTAATATTCAGACAATAATTAGCAACTACAAAAACGGAAAAATGAATCCAACTCCAGCTAGCAGAATACATAAATCTTTAATATCAAAGAATATTTATTGACCTTACTAGAATTTACAACTATTCTATATATAGAATAGTATTTTAAATATAAAAAATAGGTTATTTTTTGAAAGGTGTGTTGTGTAACATGGAGGCTAAGCAGAATGGCTCTTCCAACTCTTCCTTGAAAACGATAGATATATTAGAAGCGCTAATGGACTCAGAAAATAAAGAAATGGGAATAACGGAGGTTGCAAATAAAACTGGGCTAAATAAAAGTACTTTGCACAGGATTATGCAGGCTTTAGTAGAACGTGATTATATTATAAGGAACGAACAAACTAAAAAGTACAGGTTAGGTTATAAAATCCTCCAGTTTAATTTTGCACTTTTAGATAATCTCGAGGTGAAAAGAGTTGCCCATCCGTATTTAGTTGAACTAGGTAATAAGACAGCAGAAACGATTCATTTAATTCAGCGTGATGGTAACAACGCTGTGTATATTGATAAGATTGACCCACCCCATTCGGTTGCGCTGCTATCCTACGTTGGTAAAAGAATATTGTTGCACGCCACAGCGGGTGGGAAGATTATTTTAGCTCATTTATCGAAAGAAGAGCGCCAAGAAATATATGATAAGGTTGGTTTGCAGAATAAAACAAAGCGAACAATTAGTGATCGGGAAACTCTAGAAAAGGAAATTGTGGAGATACAGCAGACAGGATACTCCTATAATTTAGCGGAAGATCGAGAGGATGTTAATGCTGTAGCTGCTCCTATATATGAGGTAGGAGGCAGACTTGCTGCGGTTGTTGTAGTTGCAGGACCTTCTTATCGACTGACAAAGGAAATGATTGATACGCACACCGAACTCTTGCTGGCAACTGCTAAGACGATTTCTGAGAAATTGGGTTATAAAGCCTAAGATTTTATAATTCTAAGTAGTAGAAAAACCTGTTGGTCACACAACGGGTTTTTTGTATTGCAATAATATTAGGAAAAAAATTAATTGAAAGTGTTTTCATTGATAAGGTTGACAGCCATAAATACAAGTGCTATATTCTATATATGAAACATCATTCCAATTATGAAATAATAATTTATTATTTGGAGGGAGTGAACGAAGTTGGATAACCGCCCGAAAAATGTGGTATGGGTTTTAGTTGATCAAATGAGAGCACAAGCTATGAGTCATAGAGGAGATCCCAATATCAATACTCCTAATTTAGACAAACTTTCCGTTGATGGAGTTAGTTTTAATAGTGCAGTTTCTGGGGCACCATTATGCTCCCCGTTTAGAGGTTCGTTGCTGACTGGAAAGTATCCTCATCAATCATCAGTGCCTGGGTTAGGATCACCTATGTCTACCGAAATACCTACAGTTGCACACGCCTTTAATGAAAGTGGTTACAACACTTGTTGGATTGGAAAATGGCACCTAGACGGTGAAAGACCTGAATTGGATATGAGCTTAGCGGAAAATCACCAAACAAGAAGAGTGATTCCTGAGGAACGTAGAGGGGGCTTTCAAGATTGGTGGGCCTATGAAAATAACAATAATCCATTTAATTGTACGATTCATACTGGTGATAATGAAAACACACAATCGTATCGATTACCGGGCTATGAAACGGATGATCTGACAGATTTGCTAATAGATTACATGACAACTCAAAAGGAGCAAGAAGATCCTTTCTTTGCCGTCTTGTCTGTTCAGCCACCGCATAATCCTTACTTAGCACCTGCAGAGAATATGGCAAAGTTCAATCCAGCTTCCATGCAGCTACGTCCGAATGTTCCGGAGTCATCATCGGTAAAGGAAAGAGCGCGTCGCGAACTTGCAGGTTATTATGCCGCAATTGATCGGATTGATTTCAATTTAGGCAGAATTTTGAAAGCGTTACGCAATCTAGAAATAGATCAAGATACATACATCATATTTTTTAGTGATCATGGTGATATGTTAGGGTCTCATGGACATTTTAGAAAAACAGTACCTTGGGAAGAATCTATTCGTATTCCTTTTATTGTTGGAGGTGGAGAGATTGAGGCACAAAATAGCGAACCAAGGGAAAATGACTATTTAATAAACCATGTCGATATTGCACCTACAACATTGGGACTTTGTGGAATAAATAAGCCTAAAGGTATGGTTGGATATGATTATTCTAAATCTATTTTACATCCTGGTTCTGATACAAATGCTCCTGATAGTGCTTATATTGGATTACCTGTTCCATCGGATAAAGGTTATAGCGTCGATCGACCTTATCGAGGAGTGATAACGCAGGACGGTTGGAAATATACATCGTTTGAAAACGGACCTTGGCAAATGTACAACTTGAATGAAGACCCTTATGAACAAGTTAATTTAGCGATTCATACTCGACACAGGCCAATGAAAAAGAAGCTGAACGATCGATTAAAAAAATGGGTGGAATCAACTGGTGATGATTTTCAATTACCTAATATATAATTTTACGGTAGATGATCACTGCACAAGTTTGATTAAGTGATAAACAATTAAATAAGAATTGGAGGGTACCCATGGATTCTAAAAAAGCTACCTACTGCGCATTAGTTTTTATTATGCTTTTGGATCTCGTTTATTTTATTAATATCAATTCAAGTTCTTCCGGGATGAGAAATCAAAATGGAATGGGACCTGAATACTTCCCGAACATATTAGCTATTTTGTTATTTGTTCTCTGTATATTTAGCATTGTTGATACATTTCGTAAGGAAGGGAAGAAAATTACAGTTTCAAATTTGAAGTACATCTTGTTTACGATCTTTTTCACAGCTTTATTTATATTAAGCTGGCAAGTAATTGGAATGTTTTATCTTCAATGTTTTCTTTATCTTGCGATTCTGTTTACCGTATATAGGTGGAATGTGGGACAGAGAAGCGTTACGTTATTAATTAACTTTTCTATTAGTCTTTTTGTCACCGTTTCCATATGGGCTGTTTTTGGTTTAATTATGAATTTTTCTTTCTAAGTGAGGAGGTCTTCCGTGGATATTTTTAACTTTGACTTGATGAGTCTATTTACGATCAACAATATTCTAATGATATTACTAGGAACATTTGTCGGTCTTATATTTGGTGCAATTCCAGGTTTGGGTACGATGGTCGCCATCATACTACTTTTCCCATTAACTTATGGAATGTCTCCACTTGCTTCAGTTCTTATGCTTGTTGCCGCTTATCAGGCTTCAGAATACGGAGGCTCCATTTCATCCATTATATTAGGTATACCTGGGACACCTGCAGCAGCAGCTACGCTTCTGGATGGAAATACGTTGGCAAAGAATGAATCACCTGGGAAAGCATTAACCTATTCCTTAACTGCATCAACAGTAGGTGGGCTAATAGGTGGAATCGTATTGATCTTTTTGTGCATCCCTCTGGCCAAATTTGCTACAAAACTATCTGATCCAGAATTTTTCTTAATTGGTGTCTTGGGCCTTATAGCAGTTGGGATGTTAAGTACGAAGGATAAATTAAAGAGTATGATTTCTGTGGTGCTTGGGTTAATGATTGGTACTGTAGGTTTGGACTTACTCACTGGTATGCCAAGAGTAACGTTTGGATCAATGCAATTAATGGATGGTATTAATTTAATTGCATTATTAATCGGTGTATTTGCCCTGTCCGAATTGTTTAATATGATCAATACTGGCTTAAATAAACGACAGATTGTTCAATCTGAAAGGCTTAAGACTGGACTAACAGCAAAAGAATACAAGCGTATTATAAAACCGATGGGATTGGGGTCAATTGTAGGCTCTATAACAGGGATCTTCCCAGGATTGGGTGCAGGTGCGGCATCCTGGTTTGGCTATACGCTAGTGAAAAAGTTTTCCAAAACAAAAGATACATTTGGTAAAGGGAATCCTGAGGGAATCGCTGGACCAGAGTCAGCCAATAATGCGGTAGTTGGTGGAGCTTTAGTACCATTACTTGCGCTTGGTATTCCGGGGTCTGCCTCAACAGCGATTATATTGGGAACTTTTATTGTTCATGGTATACAGCCTGGACCAAATGTTCTTAGTACAAATTCAGATTTAATTTATGGCATATTTTATGGTTTTTTATTAACAACAATTGCTATGTATATTGTCGGAAGGTTTGTTACGGCCTTTTTCTCCAGAATTTTGACGATACCAAATGCGATTTTAGTACCGATAATTTTAATTTTCTGTGCAGTAGGTGTGTATATTTCGAAGAGTTTGTATTTTGATTTATGGTTTGCATTAATCACAGGTGTTATTTTCTTTATTCTTCACAAGCTGGAGTTCTCATTACCATCTGTCATTTTAGCGTTTATTCTATGTCCAATTATTGAAGAAAGCTTGCGACGCACTTTAGTGATATCGGATGGGAGCTATTCTGTTTTTATCACACGTCCTTTTTCGCTATTGCTTTGCCTAGTAATCTTGGGCATTATCATCCTCGGAGTTGTACAAAGGTTTAGGAAGAATCAATCTAAATCTAATTCTGATGAGACAGTGAAGCTGTGAAAGAAATGAAGTGTGACACTTGTTGATATATAAAATTAGGAGGGGTTTAAGAAATGAATTTTTTTAAAAAATCTATTGTTCAATCATTTGTGTTGGTAGCGATTTTAATAGCTGTACTTGCTGGATGTGCAGACAGTTCGAATCAGAATGGTCAAGATGCAGGTGCGAATAGTCAATCAGATTATCCGCAAAAAACAATCACTTGGATTGTGCCATTTTCACCAGGTGGTAATTCAGATGCAATTGTTCGATCTGCCGTACCTTTTTTGAAAAAGTATTTACCTAACGATGTAGATGTTGTTGTAGAAAACAAAGATGGTGCTGGTGGTACGATTGGTCTGACTGCCCTTAGTAGTGCTGACGCAGATGGTTATACCATTGGCCAAACAGCAGCCGGTCCAATTGCGATTCAACCGAACTATTCTACCACCAGTTATGCTTATGATGATTTTGATACCATTGCGAATATGGCGAGTGTTGCACAATTTCTTACGGTACCTAAAGATGCACCATATCAAACATTTGAGGAATGGGTTGATTACGTAAAAGAAAACCCTGGATTTAAAGTAGGCGTTACTGGTGCAGGTAATATGCAACAAATGGCGATGGCTCAATTTGCCGATGAAATTGGTATAGAGTTGGAATTTGTTGTTTATAAAGGAGCAGGTCCAATTGTTACAGCTCTCTTAGGTGGGAATGTACAAAGTGGTGTGTTAGCTCACCCGTTGGTAATTAATAATCAAGGTGATATGAACCCATTAGTAAATGTTACGAGTGTAAAGCCCGAAGAACTTTCGGATATTCCAACATTTGCAGATAAGGGCTACAGTTCTGAAGGGGTATTCTTTAATGGTGTTATTGCACCAAAGGGATTGCCAGATGATGTTAGGGATACATTAGCACAAGCATTCAAAGAAGTTGTTCAGGATGAAGAATTTAAGACGAAAATGGATGAACTTGGTCAAATTATAGATTACAAAGCTCCTGAAGAATATCAGGAATTGATTACCAAAACGTATAACAGCTCTGGAGAAGTCTTGGAGAGTCTAGGACTCCTAAAATAAAAAAATGAGACGAACAAATAACAGTTGTTCGTCCTAATCGAATCGTTGTAAATCGATAACACTTTGCTAGTGATTTACTAACACTATTATACTCGATTTTTAATTTTTGGGGAAATGAGCTTACTTTAGTTGGTTATTAGTCAAATATATTGGTAGGAGGGTGCATACACATGCACCCTCCTTTCAAAAAAATTGTGAACATTATTAGAGATTTTTTTAAAAAAGATAGATTAGTCAATTTCATAATACTGATTTTCAACTATTAGTAGCAGTGTAAGGTAATTATGAAATATAACTTAAAAGTAGGTGAATGGATAATGAAAATTGTTGATGTAATACCACATGTGATTAGTTCGCCAATTCCAGAACCATTTTCATTTTCACAAGGATGGGTAGAGAAAAGAAGTTCCATGATTGTGGAAATCGTTACAGATGAAGGAGTTATTGGCTGGGGAGAATCGCTTTGTCACGGTCTACAGCCACCTGAAATCGCAGCTTCCTTTGTGGAGTTTTGTTTTAAGCCAATGCTAATCGGTAGAGATCCATTTGACGTTGAAGTGCTTTGGGAAGAGCTGTACAACAGAACCCGACCATTCGGTCAATACGGTGCAGCAGTAAACGCGATAAGCGGAGTGGATATAGCGCTCTGGGACATTATCGGTAAAGCTGTAAATAAACCAGTTCATAAACTGTTAGGCGGGGCATTTCGAACAGAAGTAACTCCATATGCTACAGGCTTTTATCGAAAGCAAGGGCTTAAATACCCAGAAGCAGGTGTAGAAGAAGCGAAGCAGCATATTGCCAATGGTTTTAAAGCGTTAAAACTGAAAACTGGTTTTGGGGTCGAGGAGGACATTGAATACGTTTATGCAATTCGTGAAGCTGTTGGGGATGAGATAATGCTTATGATGGATGCCAACTGCGCATACAATGTACCTGCCGCAAGACGAATACTACTTGAAACTGCAGCAGCAAAGGTACACTTTTTTGAAGAAGCATTAGCCCCTGAGGATATGGAAGGTTATCGTCAATTAAAAAATCTAACTTCTACTTATGTAGCTGCAGGAGAGAATATCTTTGGTAAAACTGGCTATCGTAACTGGATATCTACCAATGCACTTGACATATTGCAGCCAGATTTAATGTCGTCAGGCGGTTTTACAGAGTGTAAAAAAATTGCTGCCATGGCGCAGGCATACAATACGATGCTTATTCCACATGTCTGGGGATCGGGAATCGGTCTTGCCGCATCGCTACAGTATATTGGTAGTTTACCAACGACACCTATGTCATTAAATCCTATAGAACCAATGTTGGAATACGATCAATCCTCCCACCCATTTCGGGCGGAATTAATTCACAATCAGATTTCTCTAGTTGACGGAAAGGTCCAAATTCCGCAAAAACCGGGTATTGGAGTCGACGTAAACAGGGATGTATTGAAGGAATATGGACAACAAGTATTTGCTAAATAAATCGTAGAGAGTTAGGAAGTGTAAATATGGACCAAAAAGTGATTGTATTTGGTGTAGATGGTCTAATACCAGAACTAGTTTATAAATTTGCAGATGAAGGACATTTGCCGAATATATCACAATTACTAAACCAAGGTGCTTGTACGGAATTACTCCCCTATATTTCGACCTGGGGGGATGTTAACTTCGTATCAATGATTACGGGTCAGGCACCAGGAACGAGTTGGAAAGGACAACGAATTGCTCCGGATAATCATGATAATTTACTAGGATATATGAATAAACAAGCGAAGAAATGTGCATTGGTCCATTTTCCAGAAACCATTTCCACAGAAGGCACAGACCATTTTGAATTTGCACCATATTGGAGTGGAAAAGGTGGAGCTCCTTTTGAAGTGGCTGCACCAATGGTATATAGCACGAATATAGATAAATGGCCAAGTCAGCAGAAACATGAATATCTTGGTTGGCCACCAGCGGGGGAGACATTAGCCTATCATGAGAAGGCTAATCGAGATAAGATCGAGATCGCGAATCAAAGCTATCATTTTTCCATTATGACAAATGATAATCATCAAGAACAAGTGCAAATTAATCTAATAAATAAGGAAGAAATTAGCCTCCAATTTCGTGACGGTAGCACTGTAAGTGTGTCGCTTGGAAAATGGACGGATTGGCTGGAAATTCCGCTAGGCGAAAAAGTAGGGGTCGGACGATTCAAATTACTTGCTTTTGACCATGAGAAGCAACAGTTAGATTTATTACAGTCACAGGTTAACGATAAGCATGCTTATTCGAATCACAAAGAGCTAGAAAAGGAATGCATCGATCATTCAGGGCCGTTTATTTCCAAGTGGTCGATCTCAGCAGCTCCTGACAATTTATATATGGAGACAGGCATTGAAGAAGCGGAATATCAAGCTAATTGGTTGGCTGAGACAGCACTTTGGCTCTTAAATGAGAAGGAATTTGATTTATTTGCTACAGTATTTCGTCTGAATGATGAAACCCATCACACTTGTTTAGGAGAATATGATCCAGCATCGCCATTTTATACACCAGAACGAGCAAAGCTGTCTGAGGAAGTGATGCAAACGGGATACAAAGTATTAGATTGCGCTATCGGAAAGATATTGGCTAACAAGTCTGACGATACATTGTTAGTACTGGCTTCGGATCACGGAAACGTACCTAACGAATACATGTGTGATATTTATAGCCGTCTAGAGGAAAAAGGACTATGTATATTGGATGAAGCCGGTCTGCCAATCATGAGTGAATCAAAAGCGTATTTAAAAGAAGAACGTGGTGGTATGGAGATTTTTGTTAATCTAAAAGGTCGGGAAGTTTCGGGAATTGTTGACCCAGCTGATTATGAAAAGGTTCAAACGGAAATCTTCCATGCTATCACGACATGGTATCACGAGACAGCTGAAGGTTTAAAAAATGTATCTGGAATTACCGTGAAGAAACAAGATGCAGTACCACTTGGCTTCTGGGGAGAAGAGGCAGGAGATGTATTGTTTGCTTATAGTCAAGGATTTGTTTGGGGATATAATACAAATCGTGAGGTCGTAGCTGCTGTATCTTCACCAGGAGCAAATCATGGTCCACAGATCCCAACTGCTTCAACCTTGCATTCTTCTAATTATGGCATTGCATTGTTCGACGGTCCAACTGTGCATAATGGGGTAAAACGGAACAGAGATAAACCATATAAAATGAATGATATGGGTACGACCATAGCGAGTATATTAGGATTGAAAAATTGTAATCAATTGGATGGGCGTGTTATGAAAGATTTATTATAAACAGATAAGAGTCAATTTCATCATTACATTACACTGCTTTTTGCATCCCAATATTATTTTGAGGAATTCAACTATATTGGGATGTAATAACTTAGAATAGTATTATGAAATTGTTATAGAATTATCGGAATTAAGTGGGGTGTTACCATTCCCCCCGCGTTCCGATTTTATTTGTCTGGAGGAAAATAATAAAAAAGATAGTAAATTAGGTCGGAGGTGGAATGCATGGATGTTATTACAATAGGTGAAAGTATGGTGCTATTCAAACCTAATTCTGTAGGCCCGCTTCGTTATGCTAATAGTTTTACAAAAACGGTCGGGGGAGCTGAGTCAAATGTTGCAATTGCTTTGGCTCGGCTTGGTCATAAGGTAGGCTGGATTTCTACATTAGGGGACGATGAGTTTGGCATATATGTTCGAAATTTCATTAGGGGCGAGGGTGTAGATACGAGACATGTAGCATTCGAGAATTCTGCACCTACTGCAGTATTCTTTAAAGAAATGATCGCTAATCAAGATCCAAACATTTATTATTATCGTAAAAATGCTGCAGCTAGTTTGTTACATCCAAGCGACCTGGATGAGTCATATATTAAACAAGCTAAATATCTACATGTAACTGGTATTACGCCTGCATTAAGTGAAAGTTGTAGAGAAACTATTTTTTATGCGATGGAAAGAGCGAGGAAAAATAACCAAAAAGTGGTCTTTGACCCTAATGTTAGGCGCAAGCTTTGGAGTGAACAAGAAGCCAAGAAAGTTTTGGGTGAAATGGCACAAAAAAGTGATATTATTTTACCTGGCTTGGATGAGGGTGAGCTTATGACCGGTGAATCGAAACCAGAAAACATTGCCGTAAAACTATTAGAGATGGGAAATCAGGTTGTCATTGTCAAGCTAGGTGAAAAAGGCGCTTATTATGCAACGAGAGACAAATGTGAATATGTTGCAGGAGAAAGTGTGGACCAAGTTGTGGACACTGCTGGTGCAGGAGATGGATTTGCAGCAGGTGTTCTTTCTGGGTTAATAAGAGGTTCGGATATCAAAAGCGCTGTACAACTTGGGAATGCGGTTGGAGCGTTCGCTTTATCAGTTGCCGGTGATGTGGAAGGCTATCCATTTTGGTACCAAGTAAATCCAGAAGCATCATACAATAAAATCAATAGGTAAGGAGAG
Organism: Radiobacillus sp. PE A8.2; assembly: GCF_045635475.1. Classification (NCBI taxonomy): domain Bacteria; kingdom Bacillati; phylum Bacillota; class Bacilli; order Caryophanales; family Bacillaceae; genus Radiobacillus; species Radiobacillus sp. PE A8.2. Next base: position 100,397 of record NZ_JBJGXI010000001.1, read on the forward strand.
ATTATGATAGTGAAAGAGAGTTTTTTAACTAGATTAGTAGAAAATGGCGTAGTAGCGGTAATTAGAAAGGTAAAAGAAGATAAAGTGCTTGAAACAGCCCAAAGCTTAATTAACGGTGGAGTAACAGCATTAGAAGTAACCGTAGATGAACCAGCAGGTTATCAAATAATAAAGAAGCTATCTGAAAGATTTTCCGATCAAGCTGTCATCGGAGCAGGAACGGTTTTAGATAGCGAGGCAGCTAAAAAAGCGATAGAAAATGGGGCGGAATTTATTGTAAGTCCAGTGCTTAAAAAAGACGTAATCCAAACCACATTACGTTACGGAAAAATATCCATTCCTGGCACAATGACACCAACGGAAGCATTGAATGCTATTGAATATGGTGCAGATATTGTTAAAATATTCCCTGCTTCAGCTGTAGGAGCTACCTTTATAAAAAATATTAAAGGACCACTACCTCAAATTCCAATCATTCCTACAGGAGGGATAAATATAGATAATGCCGCTGATTACGTGAAAGCTGGAGCAATTGCTATAGGTGTTGGTGGTAACCTAGTAAATAATGAACAAATAAATAACGGTGAATTTCAAGAGATTGAGAAGAGAGCTAAGCAGTACTCCGATATAGTAAAAAAAGCACGTGCGGAATAGAAGAGTGGTAAGTGGGCCCTGTCATTTTAAGAAATTTATCATATGCTGTCAAATGTGTAATCGTTCCGGTGCCCATGATCAATACCCAATTTTACCAACTAGATAATTGTTTTATTTTCAAGGGAAATATCGGGTGTTCCCTTGGGAGTACTGAATGTATAACCAGTGTTAGTAATTGTGGATAGGTTGTTCTTTACTTTACTTCCTTATTTTGTTTTAACGCGTTGGCTTTAGGGGCTAATAGACCCATGAGGTAGTTGCATCTTTTTCTGGTCAATGTCTGGTGATCCAGAATCCTTTGCCCATATCCCAATTCATTATTACGATAGCAAAGATTTTAAGCAAGTGTTAGGTCAAAAATAAGGAAGGGTTTGTTTATGTGGGAACAGATTGTAATTCTGTTTATTATTTTTCTAGGGAGTTTTATTCAAGGATCGAGCGGATTTGGCTTTGGCTTAGTTTGTATGGGTGTTATTTCGATATTTCTCTCTGTAGAGGAAAGTATGTTGATTGTACTTGCTTTGACAGCTTTCTTGTCATCTGGAATCCTACTGAAATATAGGCGGTATATAATATGGAAAGATATCGTACCAATTACTATTAGCGCAAGTATTGGTAGAGCACTTGCATTTGTATTTGTCATATACTTTGGAGAAACAGAATTTATTAAAATCATTCTTGCACTTGTTTTAATATCTATGGTGGTTTATCTGTATAAGAATCGGCAACTTTCCGAAACCTCCAATACATCCAACAATTATATCATTTCTCTGTGTGTCGGATGTATTGGAGGTTTTATTGGAGGTGCATTTGCAATAGGAGGACCGCTTTTTGTTATATACTTTCTAATGCGATATGAGGACAAACGAAGTTATACGGCGAACCTCCAATTAACATTTATCCTATTAAATTTATTTACGATCGTTGCCCATTGGATTAACGGTGATTTAACAGATTCATTTTACCACTATTTTATTTTAGGAACAGTTATTGTCCTTATTGGTGTTACACTAGGATTAAAAATATTTGATTTATTATCAACAAAGATCATTCAAAATATTGCATTTACAATCATAACCCTAGCAGCAATTAATTTAATTGTAATGTCGTTGCTTTAGGGCGTTCCAGTTTCAATCAAAAATGTACAAACTGATTTAGTCATTAGATGGGTGCCTGTGGTGGTCAATACCCAATTTCTCGGACAATAAATGATTCGACAAATTGACTGTAAATGACAATCTTTGAGTTGATCTATTCTAATGTAGGGGCACTTCACCGTGAGTTTGACATGGAGCCTTGTACGGGCACGATTTCTTAGCCAAGGCGCCAAGTTATAAATACATTGGCACGCTAAAACGGAGTATCATGCCCGGTTTCTCCATATAAAGCTGCTCATGGCAATTGTACGCTTGCTAAGACGATTGCCTGTAGTAGTGCTCTTATGCCACCATAGAATGAAAATATTCGATTGGAGACATCTCGTGTAATCTTTCTTGATATCGTTGCTCATTATAATATGAAATGTACTTTGCTATTGTTTTATAGGCTCCTTTGACTGACTGGCATGGAAATAGAATAAAAGCCTCTGATTTGAAGTGCGAAAAGAATCCCTCTGCACATGCATTGTCTAGTCATGTGCCTTTTCTAGACATGCTTGGCGTAAGGTTGTATGCCTTAATTAATTGGTTGTATTTGTTTGAGCGAGACTGCATGCCTTGATCACTGTGTAAAATGGTATCCGTGGCTGTTCCACTGTTTTTGAACGCTATTCTCATGGTATCTTCCACTAGTTTTATATTGTTCTCTAGGCTTGATTTATAGGCGATAATTTCGTTGTTAAATAAGTCCATGATGACAGATAGATAAATAGTTTGATTGCCTACCCTAAACTCCGTGATGTCGGTCACCAATTTTTCAAATGGTGTATCTGCATAAAAATATCGATTTAATAGATTGTTGTAAATTCTGCCAGCGGTGGATTGGCGGTATTTTTTCGTATGTTTCTTCTTGCGAATATTGGCCTTTAAACCAAGCTTTTTCATGATCCGATATACTTTCTTATGATTGATGTTCCAGCAATAATCCTGGCGTAGCCTTAGTTCGATTCCCCGCACTCCTAATACGCCTTTATCTTGGTGATAGATATAAGATATAAGCTCTTCCTCATCCTTATCTTTATTGGGACGCTTGCGATAATCATAGTACCCACTACGAGAAACGCCCATGGCCTCACATAAAGCATTGATAGGATAACCCTCATGGCGTAGCTGGTCAATCACTTGATATTTTTTTCTTCCCCCTTTTGGCGCAAGATTTCTACATACTTTTTTAACGCTTCAACCTCTATCGCCAATCGGTTTACTTTTTCATCAGTTGATGGGCAGGATTCTCCTTTTTTAGGTCGTCCTATGGAACGATCAAAGGCCACCTCACCATTCTTTTGATATTTCTTGATCCACTCATAATCGTTGTCCTATTACGAATACCGAGTTCATCAACGACTGTCTGTACAGCTTCATCTTCCTCTAAGACACGTCGAATTGCTTTTAGTTTTATTTCCTTACTATATCGCTGTTGCTTCTTCGCTACAGCCATTCCGAATTCCTCCTCATACTTGCAGTGTAAATGTCGAAACATTTATGTGTCCAGTATAAGTGGTACGGACTATGGTCACTTCCCGAAGTTTGTCGCAATGTGTCGGTTGGGGGATGTGCTATTTTTGGACATTGGGCCTTTATCCGTGCATTCTCATAGTTAATTGTTGGAGTGAAAGGATTTCACTGCCATCTAATCTCTAACTCACCATGTCCAATATTTATGTGAACTGACAGAGGAATGTTATTCTATTCTAGCTTTTCCTGTTTCAGATGTAGATTTAGAAAATACCTAGTTATGCGGTGGTTCCAGAGAACTTTTAGGTCGAAAAAAAATAAGTTCTCAGGATGGTAGGATGAAGTTAGAGTGCGTGGGTGAGACCAACCCCCATGGACTGCGCATACATGATAAGCAACTATTGTAAATCACCTTGTGTAATGGATTATACTGAACAAACACAACAAGAAGACGTCCAAAAGTCCTGGATGTCTTCTTATTATAAAACGCAACAATTTACGACGCCAAATTCTCAAGATAGGCTTTATTTATTTTTGTGATTTCGTTTCTAATCCCTTCCTAATTGCATCCTTGGTAAGGCTATCTTTGTTTAAGTTCATAATAATGTTTTGAGGAAATTCAATTACATCTAATTGGGATAGCAATTTGTGTAAATCAATAATGCAATTTTCTATATTGTAACAACAATCGAACTGTATACTATGGAGGATCGAAACTACTTCTCTTTTCAATTCAATAATCTCCATTTTAGTTAAAATATCGCCTTCTAGTTCTCTCACTACACCACTCCTATTTTATATTTCGAAAATACGTTAACCATTTATATATAATGTATACAGTTCTATCAAACCGAGTTTACAAAGTGCATCAAAAGTAAAAAGTTACTATAAAGACGAAAAGAAAGTTTTAACAGCTCTACTCTGAAGAAAGTTACCTTCTTATGTTTGAAGGAAATATTAGCTTTTTGTCGAAATTTATCATTAATAGATATAGTTTTAAGAAAGGCTGATATGAGTGAATAACCGTTGATGGATGGAAAGCTCACATTTAATTGAAGAAGAAAAGGCAGCAATGGATGACCACATGATTTTTGTGAAGAACTCACTGCATTTATTTATGCAATTTAGTCCAGTGTGCCAGCTATGTTTAAAATTTAATCAAAAAGTATTAGCCGATGAAGTAGAGCAAATGAATGATCTTCAAAAAGCAAAGTACATGAAAGAGATCCTTTATGAAGTAGACCTATCTGACATCAGTACAAAAAGCAATGATTATCTTAATGAACTTTTAATAACTGCACTAGATAAGATGTTCCAGTTAATGGGGGACAAGATGACGGAACTGATAGAACAGTTGAATAACTTTTTATACGAATATGACCAGAGTGAATTTCAAAGTGTTCTAGATTTTACGAAGAAGCGATTAGTTTTTGCGCTCTCTACCCAGGATTAGTAACTCCGTCAAATAGAATACAAGTTTAAATCATTTAGAGATGAATATCCTACCTTTTATTCCGTTATGTCGAAAAGGGAAAAGCCTTTTCAATTTAATAGAAATAAGCACAACAATTATATTTCTTACTATCTTAAGAATTTTTTGGAGCTTCATAGTTGCGCACTCAAAGTTATTGAAGAACTAGATGCCAGCTACAGTAAAGTATTGGATGACTTTTTGTCAGAACTTAAACGGTTATCCTTAAAGCACAATGATAGAATTAGCGAAGCTGTGGATTATGGTTTTGATTATAAGAATTACATGGATAGGTTAAAAGCGGAAGCCCAAGAGTTCGATAGGGATCGAAACCCTGAGCATGTTGAGATGGGCAAGCAGTTATATAATAACATTCTTGATGAGATGATTAAAAATGGGCTATCGATAAGGTCGGAAAATTATATAAGGACGATGTATGGGTTGTGAGATAAACTGAAATTATTGATTAGATTGGTGTTTTTATGCCTATACAGCTTAGGGTGTCATCACGATTGATAAAAAACTTTAAATGTTTCTAGAAGAACGGAAAGAAGGGAAATTGGTATTGTTGAGGGTGATTAGGATTAGCTTTAATTAGTAAGGAATATTATCCAATGGATGGTTAAAAAATGGCTGCGAGAGTGAATGGAACAGAGGGTCAGGTTTGCTGTTCCGTTCTATGAGAATAAAATTTAAGGTCCTGCTGGAACGACAAAACTGACCCCGCGTTCCCTAATCTGTCTTGTCGGATTAATCATTCAAAAGCTGATGCCTGGTTCTGAGAAAATTCTAGAGTGGACCAGTGTAGGGACGGAGGGTCAGGTTTCTCGTTCCAACAAGTTGTCCAACTTGTTAAAATGAATAACAGTCCTTTTGAGAAAAGAAGGCTTGTAGCTATGTGATAGAGGTGTCACCAGAGTGAAGGAAGTAATGGGACGAGAAACCTGACCCCGCGTTCCCATTATTTATCTCAGGAAGATTTATCCTAAGTTAAGAGAATCATTGTCCAGGTATTTAGATAACCCAGGTATGAAGCGATACACTGGAAATGAACTGATAGCTAAGCGTAATGGCATCATTATGGCTATGGTGTCAGGTGCCGTTCGTGGACAGTGGGGTTGATTTGTACATGTAGGAAGAACAGGTCTGACCCCGTCGATGGATAAAAAGGCTAAATCTTCAAGTCCAACCAAAAAGACGTCTCTTCAGAATTCCGAAGAGACGCTTTAAACGTCACGAGCATTTTATCGATGCAAAATCAGTCTATTGTTGTTCTAAATACGCTATTTTCCACTCGCCATTTTCATCCTTTGCCATATCCACTTTAAAGATGCCGTTATCTAATGTATGTCTTTCGCCACTTTCTGTAATTCCTGTAGAACTCACATATGCTTGATAACTAAATGCACTATCGTCGTTAGCTGTAATCATGCCAGAATGAAAATTCGACTCGATATCAACGTACTCGAAGGATAGATATGTGTCTGCGAGTGATTGATAGGCTTCTGAATAGTCTGCTGGATTTAAGAAAGTATTACTGAGAATGTCACCAATTTGGTCTGCACTCTCAATCGTATAAAGCCCATAAAGACTTTCCCAACTCTTCTCTGCTTCATCAAGCAAATTCTCCTCAACTATCATATACTCTGATGGTAGAATTTCATTTGATTTGATATCATCTATTTTCGCTTGAATCGTTTCTGTATTATCAATATGGTAGAAGTCATCTGACCGTGTTCCAGCCCCATCGAGGTAAATGACTTCCATATTGTAGCTATCGCCCTCAAGCCACTTAGCCTCTTCGTTATGGAAAATAGTAGCTGAAGTAAATTCTTGATTTATGTTATCATTTTCATTATATTCTTGAGCCATGACTTTTCCTTTAACGATTGCGAGTGCTTCATTGTCTTTTACGTATACCACTTCTAAACTTGTAAGGGTAATGGTAGGGTGTAAATCAATAAAATCTTGAGTGTCTGTTTGATCTTCTTCATCAAATTCATGGTAATAAGATAGTACGGATTCTAAATCACCACTATTCATCGCCTCGTACTGTTCTTCAATCGATACTGTAATTGCTTCGGCTGTAGATTCTTCGACGCCGTATTCGTTTACTTCCTTACTAGCAATGTTTGTTTCTTCGGTATTTGCGCTACCGCATCCAGCTACAACAAGAGTTAAGCATAAAGTGGTGAAAATTGTTCGTAATTTCATAGTAACCTCCATGATGTATAATAGTATGAGTTTTATAAGCTATTAAATTATAGAGCAAAACGGGTTTTTTGGGAAGATTTTTGTTGTGGAATTCCACTTACTTGTGCTAGTGCCTGCCACTTCCCGAATTTTGTCATAATGTGTCGGCTGGAAATCGTATAATTTAGAAGGGACATTTTGGGTGTTCTATTGTTACATATGAATGATAATTCATTAATAAACTAGATTGGTGGGTAAGTGGTTAAAATGTCTGGAGGGTCAATTTGGATTGTATTATTGTCTGTATGCAACAGGATCACAGGTAGTAAAAACAAGCATTACTATACAGGGAGTATGTGGGAGAGACGGAGGAAGTATAGGGAGTTTGTTGAGATTTTTGAGTGACTTAATATGACAAAATTCGCGAAGTGACAGGGGATTTTCATTCCGCTATTTTTCTTTTAACACTGGTATGACTGAAGATGGGCGCATTTAAGCAATTGTATACGAAAAAAGTGAAAAAAGATTCAGACCGTTTACTGGATGGGATACCACTAGTAACGAAAAAAATCTTATAATAAAAGGAGGAGGTATTGATTATGAGTAAAAAAGACAGCGCAGCATCAGTTGAAGAGCAATATGATGAAAGAGGAAGGCTTATCATTACCGATCCCAGTCAAATTCCAGAAAATATGACAGAGGAGGAGGTTGTTGATTTTTGGGATAAGTATGCGATGAGTGAAGAGTTGCTTAATGAAAGCTATATAGAAGATGATGATTTACCCCCCACCTAGGAAAAGCGCTACAAAACCAATTAACCTACGAATTGAAAATGACTTACTGAACCGCTTGCAAAGATTAGCTGAATCTATATAGATTCCTTATCAAACTTTATTAAAACAATTCGTAGCCGAAAGAGTATATGAGGAAGAAAAAAGAGAAAAAATATTTTAACTCCTTTTAAGTAGTTCCAGAAACTTCTCGAAGTTTGGAACAGCGGGTCAGGTCTACTGTTCCGGTCTATGAAAATAAAACATGGGGGGACGATAAACCTGACCCCGTGTTCCACGCCGTGTTCCCCGTGTTCCCCGTGTTCCACACATTTTTTCAGCTGAATCCAATCTTCGACGTTGATAGGCTACTTCAGTAATCATTGTGATGGAAATGGGAATTTTTGAACAACCGCTATAAGCTGTTTCTGCCATTTGCTCCATATCTACGAAATAAAGTTTTCTACTGTAAATCTATGACATATTCATTACCAGTATCTTTATTTAAAAAATAACTCGAATATATCAATTGTGCTGGCTTTTCTCCTTTGTCAAACATTAAAGACATTTTACCGCTATTGCTTCCTTCTGGTCGGATATTAGCACTTTTATAATCTCCTAAACTACCTACCACAGCATAAACCTCTGTACCATTTTCATCATAGACATTAAAGTTAGCACTGCCAAAGTAACCAGATAATATTTCAACATCGCTAGTATTATTGATGATTAAATCATATGTGATAAAACTATAATTTTCATTATCACTAACGTTCTCGACAAATTCAATATTAGAGATCGTTACATTTGCTGTAAATACCTCACCATTTGCTCCATCTTTTCCTACAATATCAAATGCTTCACCTTCATTTACATCATAGGTTTTACCGAATTCAGGTTTACTAGATGGTGCTTCAGAGCACGCACCTAATAGAGTAATTACGAGAACAAGTGTTATAGTTAGTAGTTTTTTCATGTGTTTACCTCCTGAGTCAATAGGGACTGTTTTTTTGTACCACTTTTTCTTTTGTCCGTTTACCAATTATCATGATCATTCCAAGACGAGGCATGTTCGTGAAATTCTCTTTCCTGCGTTTCCATCACGTCATCCAATACATCGTGTGACCTTCTTGAACTTCCTGAATATCCAGAGCTGCTGGCAGAATACCCCTTTTTTGAACGACCAATAGATGCATACTCTACTGTAAAGAAAAAGGATTCAATCGGGGTGGCTAATAAACAGAATGCTACGACATACCCAACCGTTACGTTTTTGTCGATGAAGATAATATAAAGATAGGCTGTGATAAATGCGAATAAAAATAAAGAACCTCTTATGTATTTCCTCTGTGCGAATTGTCCAGCGCATGTGAAGACCGCAGACAATAAGGCCGGAAACAGCCCTCCAGTCATTGGCTTTGTATTCCTCACCACCAGGAATACAAGTAGGTTAACGAATAGTATAATACCCATCCCTATAAGTGCAAAAGGGACTTCTTCCAAGGTGAAATAACCTTTATCCATGAGCCATCGTGCTATTAAATACAACCCCATAGTTAATCCTGCTTCCTTTCTTATTAGAGGTTCAAAAAATCCCAATTAATCACAATGATTACTCAAGTAGCCTATCTACGTTGAATATTGTATTCGCCCGAAAAATCCGGTCCTCACGTAGGCTCTGTCTACTCTCCGGTCGTCTTTTTCTAGTTTTATCCAAGCTTCTCGGTGCTAATAACGGAACTTTTTGAACACACACTATTAGATAATTATCTCTAAATCTAGTTTTTCTTAGTTGCATCGCGTTATAAAGGTACATAAAATGTTATCATAGTCATTATTACAAAATCATTACACAACAGGAGGAAGCATGAAGACCGTTGAGCTACTAGATGCAACATTGCATTATAAGATAACCGGTAAACATAGAGAGGATAAGCCTACGCTAATATTCCTGCATGGAGTGGGATTGGATCATACAGAATTCAACTTTATCATTCCGTATCTAGAAAACTATCGAATTATTACATACGATCTACGCTGGCACGGAAACTCTATCGGCGAATTTTATGATAGAGATGAAGAGAATTGGAATGCATTAAAGAATGATTTTTTAGCTATAGTCGAGCAGGAAGCTGTTGGTAAGCTGCATCTAGTATCCCACGGAATTGGTGCACAGTTAGCGGTAGAGCTCATTAGTCGAGAGCTAATCAAACCAACGACAAACACAATCATCTCCACTCCTTTTTATTATCCAGAAGCTGTCGCTAAAAAAGGTATGCAATATCGAGCGGAAAAGATAGCGGGAATGTCAGGAGCAGAGCTTGGTACGTGGATGATTCCTCAGATTATGGTAAATACAGATGAGGTAAAACACGCGACGATACAGCGTGCGTTTGAAAAAGTGCAAATGGATTTATACATGGATATATTTCGATTGCATGCAAACGCCATTTCATTAGAAAAATTAAAATATGTGACAGTACCTACGCTACTTCTTAATGGGGAAATGGATGTGAATTATCCCCCAGAATTAACGAATTTAAGTATAAGATACTTGCCTAATACACAGTTAAAAGTCGTTAAACATGCTTCCAATATGGTTCATGTGGATCAACCTGAGCGGGCAGCAGCACTTTTAGAAGAATTCTTTCACATGTATGAAGGTGACAGAAGTGACCGAATAGGAGCGTTGGATCTGCCATACTTAGACTTGCTTCACGAACAATTAGACTCATTTAAAATAATCGTTCGAATTGATTTTTTAACTATTTTTTCGATGCAAGTAAATGGGAAACAGGTGGAAGGAAAATGGAATCAACGAAAAGCCAAGGAACTTATTGCTTATCTAGCTTTTCATGGGAAATCAATGAAAGAAACGATAAGTGAAAGTTTATGGCCCAATAGGACAAAAGACCACGCGCAAAATCAACTGCGTGTAGCGATTCATCACCTTCGTACGATTCTTAAACAAGCTGGGTTAAACGAATTTATACATACTGATTCTCAATATGTTTGGATAACTGATCAAATTGATTTGAATTGTGACGTAAAAGAGGCGCTGGAAGGTAAGGTGTCACTTCCACCTGCCGTCCAACTTTTCACCGATCTGAAGTCGGACTGGACAATGCCGATCCAGTATCGACTGGAGGATGTGCATGATTCGGGTGTCAGTTGATGTTGGTGGGGGTATGACTTCAGGGGTAAGTGGAACAGGGTCAGAGTGGAACAGAGGGTCAGATTTACTGTTGCAGTCTATGAGAATAATACATAAGGGGGACGATAAACCTGACCCCGTGTTCCAATAAATCTGACTCAATGTTCGCACACTTAACAAGTAAACAAATTATATGATACTATTTTAGTAGAAAGTTGTTCGTATTCATGAAGGAGTGTAAACACATGAAGTTCGGAATGAGAAGGCCAAGTATCAAGCGGTCTATTAAAGCAAGAACGACTGGAAAAGCGAAAAGAGCTGTAAAAAGTGCGCTCATCCCTGGATACGGTAAGAAAGGGGCTGGTTGGGTGAAAAACCCCAAAAAAGCTGCGTACAATAAAGTTTATAACAAGACTTCATTTAGTCTATGGGATCTCTTAAAAAAATTAAAGTGAGCAAGACTTGAGGCACAGTATTTTTGAAAACGGGGACACTACAGATCAGTGTGCATCCATGGTATCCATAAAAGAGGAAAGGTACCGTAGATGCAAATTATAACTGAAACAACTAACCTGACCCCGTGTCCCACTTCTAAAGGAGGCTTTTTCTTATGAATATTTTACTTTTAGGTGCAACTGGACGAGTTGGAAGTCGAATAGTTACTTATGCAATTCAGAATGGACATCAGGTTAACGTATTAGTTCGTACTCCAGATAAGATTCAAATAACTAACGAAAATTTAACCATTATGCAAGGAAATGCTTTAAATGAAAATGACATCATCCGTTCAATGCATGGGATTGATGTAGTTATTAGTGCACTAAATACCGATGGCACAACCACTCTATCAGAAAGTATGCCACTTATTATCAAAGCAATGGAAAACGAAGGTATAAAACGTATAATCACTATCGGAACCGCGGGTATCCTGCAAAGTAGAACCACGCCAAATTCTCTGCGTTACCAAACAAGTGAATCAAAGCGTAGATCAACTCGTGCAGCGCAAGAACACCATAAAGTTTACGAAATGCTCAAACATTCAACCCTCGAATGGACGATTGTCTGTCCTACCTACTTGCCGGATGGAGAAAGGATAGGCAAATATCGTGTAGAACGAGATTTTTTGCCAGTGGATGGCGTTAAAATATCCGTCCCAGATACAGCAGAATTTACATTTAGACAGATTAATACAAACGATTATATAGGATCACGTGTAGGTATCGCCTACTAATAATACGCTTATACTACTTTCGTATTGGATTAAATCGTTTGTTGAAAAAGGAAATGAGATAGGGAAACAATCTCCGCTCCCACTAAAGCATCCCTTTCTGTCCTACCTAAAATATGAATTAGAGTCATAACAAGTAAGGGGGATGCGTTTGGGTGGGTAAGTGGTTAATATCTCTAAAATGTCAATTTGGATTAGGTTTTTTTAATGATAGAATCCCCCGGCGTAGCCCCCGACTCTTTCCGGCGAATGAAAAGAATAGGGCAACTCAGCAATCGTTGACTCTAAACGGACCATGTAAACAAATCAAAACGCTCGTTATTTTTTCTGAACTCAAATTTTGCACAGTTAAGCTACTTTCATTCCAGATGACTAATCCTTTCTTCTAGTATTTCTATTTGACGAATTGTTTCCTCATCTTTTACAATTTTTTCTTTACCATGGATGATAGTTTGATAGACTCCCTCATATATGCTGCTGTAATCGCCAATTTCTGAAACAACTTTCTCTTCATGATATCCACCAGCTTCGTCTGTAAAGCTATTATCAATGCTAGATAGAAAGATTGTTATGACCTACTATTCATATTGGTGGAAAAATTAGAATTGCTTAGATATATATTTAGGCGAGCTAGCATAATCCTAATCCAATCCAGGATAAACCCGAGCACACCTTTTGTATGATAAGTAACATACAAATAAATATCAATATCTTCATTAAGGTTCCGTGTCTTCCCGGGGATTTTGGGTCAGGTTTGGCGTTCCAGCTAGAATTATCTACTAAGTAAATGGAACGTGAAACCTAACCTATATCCTTTTATTTGGTAAAAATCTGTTCGGAATGAGCGTGATTTTGCCGTGCTAAAAAATATATTATTAGATTATTTTTATTGATTACATCTTGAATTAATCCCCATATTGATCCTACGAGCATTAACTTCTGTCAAACTTCTCTTTTAAATCCGTTTGATAGGGGCAGGTTTTTTCGTCTCAGCTACGATTTTTTATTAAGGAAATGCAACGTGGAACCTGACACCTTATCCCTTCTAAAAATAGATAAATATGGAAAAGATTGAAAAACATCTAAAAATTTAATATCGCTCCCGGAGTGAAACCGTTTACTTTTCTTCTTTTCATTGATTGGATATTTGATATAATAAAATTAAATATGTTAGATACTGCAAAAGATAAGACACTAGTTTACAACATATCGATAGATTTTTAAACTCCCAACTTTATACGTTCTAAAGCCTAATCCAAGAGTCTCTCTAAAATTGATCATCAAGCAACACATCACTCATCTCTTGTAATTTTTGAAATCATCAAGTTAGATATTAGTTATTTTTTCGTCAACTTATAATATTTCGGAGTTTATAGGATTCAACTAATTCACTTTATTATTTTGTAAATATAGAAGAGAACTAAATAAGAAAGTTGTGTATTCCTGTCCATATCGGTTATCTTTTGGACAGGAACCACCTGAAGTTCTATTGTAAAGGATTTTATTTTATACTAACCTATTGTTTTTTGAACACTCTTATTATTTTACAAGCTTGGCTATTTTAAATTAGGGAAGGTGAGTGAAATTGATTAACTCTTTAAGTTCGAATTTAGAATTAAAAAATATTGGAATGACATATAGAGTTATTAAAAAGGACGAAAATTTTATTCATACTTTTTGTGAAGGAAGGTTACTTTATCGATTAGGATTTACACCAGGTGATATAATCAATCAAACGTTGTTTGATATTTATCCAACTGATGTTGCAAAATCCAAGTCTGTATTCTATGAAAAGGCCTGGAAAGGACAATACATTCAATATGAGACAAAAGTTGAAGATATACATTATATTGGTTATTTAAATCCCATTTTTGACGGAGATAAGGTAGTGGAATTAATTTGTTTTTGCGTAGATATTACTGAAGTTAAAATTCTTGAACGGAGGGTTGTAAAACAGGAAAACTTGTACAGAGATGTTTTAGAAAATTTGTCAGAAGGAGTACTGATAGTCAAAAGTGGAAAAATTGTTTCTTTAAATGATACTGCAAAAAAGTTATTAGGCATTGACACTGGATTTTTCAATGAATATTTTTATAATAAGCTAAACCACAAGTTTATAAGAGAAGATGGGGCGCTTATCCACTATTCAGATTTGCCTGGTGTAAAGACACAAAAAGACGGTATATCATTTTCTGATTTCGTATGTGGGGTCAAATATAATAATAATATTACTTGGATTTCTGTTAATTCCAAACCACTTGAATTACATGGAGAAGATGAGAATGGTGCACTTTTAACTATACATGATATTACCCATAAAAAACTACAGGAAACAAAGTTACACGAATCTTACAGGTTGCAGAATGCCTTAATTAACAAGTTAGATAAGGGTATCATTGTGACAGATAAACATATAAAAATAATTATGATGAATCAGAAGTTTTATGAGATGTTTGAATTAAATGAATATTTAGAAATGTATATTGGTGAAAATGCCTCAGATATTCATTATCTATTTGATGAAGCAAAGGCCGAAAGTATAAGTAAGCTCAAAAAAGAAATTAATATAGGAAAAGATACAATTCTACAATTTAATTATTCTTTATTTAATAATGGAAGCGATTTCGAATTGATTTTGTGGGAGTTTGAAGACGTTACTGATAGTAAGTTGATGGAAATGGCACTTGTTGGAACTAAAGAAGAAGCAGAAAGAGCAAATAGTAGAAAATCAGAATTTTTAACAAAAATGAGTCATGAGCTTCGAACTCCTTTAAACAGTATTCTTGGATTTGCTCAAGTGTTAGAAAGAGATGAAACATTAAATGAGATACAACAGGACAGTGTACAAGAGATATTAAAAGGTGGATACCATCTCTTGAACATAGTAAATGATGTTTTGGATTTATCAAGAATTGAAATAGGTAAAATACAAATTTTGATTGAAAAAGTAAACTTTTTAACTGTTTTACAAGAATGTATAAGTATAGTTACCCCACTTGCAAACAAAAAAAATATCACTATTCTTAATAATACCGTTCAATATAAGCACCTTTTGGTTCTTGTTGATCCAGTTCGTTTAAAACAAATTATAATAAACTTGCTTGATAATGCAATTAAATATAACAAAAACGGTGGGGAAGTTATCATATCTGCTTATAACAAGAATAATAAGATAAATATTCATATAGTAGATACAGGTATTGGATTTTCTGAGTTAGAAGCAAGTAAAATATTTGATCCGTTTTATAGAATTAAGGGTGAAATGGAAGCGGGAACTGGAATTGGTTTATCGTTAGTTAAACAACTCGTAAATTTAATGGGTGGGGAAGTAACTGTCAAAAGCATAAAAGGGAGAGGTAGCAATTTTTCATTTAGTATTCCTATTCACCAAGAATACATTGGGGAAATAGGTGGAAGTGACAAATTTGAAAGTCAGGTTAATATCTACAAAAATAATTCGATGTATAAAATTCTTTATATTGAAGACAATCAAGCAAATATTAAACTAGTACAATCAATATTTCAAACAACACCCAATTATTCACTCTTAACCTCTTTCAATGGCAAGGATGGTCTAGATAATTTAATAAAGGAAAAAGTTGATTTAATTTTGCTTGATCTTAATTTGCCTGATATGAGCGGATATGAGGTAATTGAAGTTATAAAAAGACATCCTAAGATAAGAAACATACCTGTTATTGCTTTGAGTGCAAATGCAATGCCTTCTGAAATTCAAAGTGCGATAAATAACGGATTTGATGATTATATAATAAAACCAATTAATGTGAGTGAATTTTTAACTAAATTAAGAGAATTACTAGCAAATCAAGTGAATAAGGAGAAGAGTAAATGAAAATTGTAATCGCCGAAGATAATGCTTCTTCTAGAAAATTATTGAAATACCACATTTCTAATGTTCCAGATTATCAAGTAGTTGGAGAGGCTGCCAATGGGGAAGAATTAGTGACTATTGTAAATGCTATCAAACCAGATGTGGTTGTTGTCGATATAGAAATGCCATTATTGGATGGAATGGAAGCGGTTAAATGTTGTAAGGAATTGCTTCCTGCTTTACAGGTGATTTTTACTACTGGTTACGACCAATATGCTATTGAAGCATTCGATGTAAGTGCCATTGATTATATTATCAAACCTATTGAAAGGAAAAGGTTGTATAGTTCTCTCGAAAAAGCAGCAAAAAGTGTGAACAATAAAGGAATTTCATATAAAAGGAATCAAATCAAAAAAAATATAATGCTAAAACAAAAAAATAACTTTATATTTATTCCACTTGACGTGATCATATTTATTGAAAAGGTAGACCGAAAATCTGTAATCCATACATTAAATCATAAATTTGAGACATATGAATCATTAACTACGCTTGAGAATGACCTTGATTCTAGGTTTATAGCATCTCATAGAGCTTTTATTATTAACATTGACTATTTAACAAGAATTGAAATAAATGGTCAAGGATATAAAGCTCATTTTAAACATTACAATGGAGTAGCAAAGGTTTCAAAATATAAATTATCAGACCTACAATATTTTAAAACATTGTAAGTATAGACTTAGCATAGATGCTGAGTCTATTTTTTTTATTTTGATAAAAATTTATGAAATTTATGATTCAGTGGATTAATCACATGATTGAAATGATAATTACGTGTAATAAATAGGGAAAACAATTGCATGAAGTAAGTTAGACAACAAAAATGATAACGATTACAATGTAAAAAAGTTATAGAGAAGAGAGTGCTTGATGGTGAGAATAATAGATGTAGCACAAAAAGCTAACGTTTCTACTGCTACCGTTTCGAGGGTGTTGGCAAATTCCTCTATTGTAAAAGAAGAAACGAAAAAAAAAGTATTAAAAGCTATTAAAGAGTTAAATTACCAACCTAACGTTCTAGCGCGTCAACTTAGAACCTTAGAAGCAAAAACAATTATTGTTGTTGTGCCAGACATTTCAAATCCTTTCTTCTCAAATGTGCTTAGAGGTATAGAGTCAGTAGCAAAAGAAAAGGAATATCTAGTTCTTCTTGTAGATGCGGATAACGACGTTGAGCAAGAAAGCAAGTGCTTGAATATTCTACGCCAAAAAAAAGCAGACGGAATGATATTATTAACAGCTAAAATGGACGCAAATATGCTAGAGCGAATGGCAGAAGAATATCCAATTGTTGTAGCGTGTGAATATTTCGAAGGATCTAATATACCGACAGTATCTGTTGACAATATCAGTGGTGCTAGGAAGGCAACAGAATTTTTGATTAATCATGGTCATAAAAGAATTGGAACTATATCAGGACCACTTGATAGTGTTCTAGGGCAGGATCGATTGAAGGGTTTTTGTCAAGCAATGACAATCTACAATCTATCTGTTGATCCGATACTAATTCAAAAAGGGGATTTCTCTTATGAAAGTGGCCTTAAATTGACGAAAGACTTGTTGGCTCTTAATCAACCTCCAACAGGAATATTTGCAGCTAATGATGAAATGGCATTCGGTGCAATCAATTCGATAAAATCAATAGGCTTAAATGTTCCTAATGATATATCTGTTGTCGGATTTGATGACATCAAATTTTCATCTATTTTTGAACCATCACTAACGACCATCTCTCAACCTGCTTTTGAGATTGGAATAAATGCAATGACTACACTACTAAATATTATTAATAATAAAGATTTAAAGGAAAGGCAAATGGTATTGTCTGGAAAATTAAGAGTAAGAAACTCATGTGCAGTACTGTAAAGATTGATATAGATAACCTTCAGACATAGTGGCCTAAATGGAAAAAGGGTGTAATATTACGCTTTAACATGGAGAGTCTAGTGAGCTGATTATTGCTAACAATTTTCAAACTAAATATTTAATTTTCGTAAAGATGTAATCGATTTAATTACTGCTCAATTTATGCTTTGAAGGGGGGGATAAGCAAGGTAGCAAAAATATGAAAGTTTAAAGATTAAATGGTTGATTACTTTAAAGGTGTAGTTGTGAAGTTAGGTTAACAAAAGACAAGGGGAATGTTTTAAATTCATACTAGCTAAGGAGGAAAATAAATGGGAATCTTTTTAGGGCGTATTAAGAAAGTAACAATATTTTTCGTCATGGTAGGTATATGTGTAGCGTTAGTTGCTTGTTCATCTGACAATAATGCTTCGTTAGATAGTAGTTCTAACAATTCTAATACTAGCGGTGGAAACAAAGAAGATATTAAAATTGACCATCCACCATGGTATAAAGAGCCCTCTGACCGAGTTAAAGAGGTTGCAAAATTACCAGATTTGACTGGAAAGACGGTAAGTCAGGGTCCAAATGGATCAGATCCATTTCCAGCTAATGAATTAGAGTTAACTGAAGAAGATATTTCCGAACTAAAAAAAGGGAACTATACAGCTGCTATTTCTTTTCATTATTTAGGAAATGATTGGTCAACATTACAAATGAGGGCAATTAAAGATCAGATGGGTGAGTATGGAATAGAAATTATTGCTACTACGGATGCAGGCTTTGAAGATATGCAACAAATAACAGATATTAAATCAATTGCTGCAAAGAAACCAGATATTCTTTTCAGTATCCCTGTTAACCCATCAACAACAGCTAGTGCATATAAAGAAATTGCTGAAGATGGGACAAAAGTAATATTTATGGATCAACCAGCCGAAGGTCTAGAACCCGGAAAAGATTATGTTTCAGTTGTTTCTTCAGATAATACAATAGCTGGTATGATGCAAGCAGATTTTATGCATGATGCTATAGGTGATAATGGAGAGATAGCAATGCTTTACTATGGACCAGATTTCCTTGTAGCAAACCAAAGATATGAAGGTTTTATAGCTAGAGCCCAAGAAAAGTACCCAGATATGAAAATTGTAGAAACACAAGGTTTCACAGATGTAATGGATACACAAGGTATAGCTGCAGGATTACTAACAAAACATCCTGATTTAGATGGTATGGATGTGAATTGGGATGTACCAGCTATGGGGGTGGTTGCTGCAGCTCGTGTTAAAGGAATAAAACGAGAAGATTTCGCTGTTACTCATAATTTCTTAGGAAATGAAGCTGCTTTGAACATGGCTCAACATGGATATATAAAAGGAATTGGCGCACAGACACCTTATCAGCAAGGTATAGCAGAGGCGAAAGTTGCAGCACTCGCATTATTGGGTAAAGACACTCCAGTCTATATTGCTGTACCACCGGTTGGGGTAACTAGAGATAATCTTTTAGAATCGTATAACTATATATACGGAAAGGATCCTGCAAAAGAAATAATAGATGCTCTAAACTAGAAAGTAAATGCGTTTGATCACTGGTGGTGTAAACTAGTTCAATACTTATAGCAGGTGATAAAAATGTCTGAAGAAAATGTTTTAGAAATGAATGGGGTTTATAAATCTTTTAAGAGCGTTAAGGTATTGGAAAACGTGGATTTCTCATTAAAAAAGGGAGAAGTTCATGCTTTACTCGGTGGAAATGGTGCGGGGAAATCAACTCTAATGAAAATATTAACGGGGGTATATAAAAAAGATAAAGGTGAAATTTACTTAGATGGGAACCCGGTTGATATAGATTCAACAGACGATTCTGAAAGATTAGGAATATCGATGATCTTTCAGGAGTTTAGCTTAATTCCTTCATTAACAGTTGCTCAAAATATATTTTTAAATAGAGAATACAAAAAAGGGAAGTATTTTATTGATAATCAAAAGTGTATCGAAAAGTCAAAAGAAATTCTAGCATCCCTTGATGTAGATATAGATCCTAATACAACAGTAGATTCATTGGGAGTCGGTTATTGGCAGGTAGTTGAAATTGCTAAATCCTTGTCCAAAAATGCCAAAATACTAATTATGGACGAACCTACTTCTTCGCTGTCAGCCAATGAAACAGAAACCTTGTTTAATATGGTTCGCCAATTGAAGGAAAAAGGAATCTCAATTATATACATCTCACATAGAATGTCTGAAGTGTTTGAAATATGTGACAAAGTAACAGTGTTAAAAGATGGAAGAGATGTATATACCGAACGCTGTGAAAATGCGACCATGGAAAAAATAGTTGAAAATATGTTGGGGAAGACAGTAAAGAATTCATTTGTATGGCACGAGAGAAAGTATGA
Source organism: Radiobacillus sp. PE A8.2 (assembly GCF_045635475.1). Lineage (NCBI taxonomy): Bacteria > Bacillati > Bacillota > Bacilli > Caryophanales > Bacillaceae > Radiobacillus > Radiobacillus sp. PE A8.2. The sequence continues at coordinate 120,620 of NZ_JBJGXI010000001.1, forward strand.
CAGACCAAAGGAACCAGTTCTTAAAGTTGAACAATTATCTTATGGTTCTATTGTTAATAATGTGAGCTTTGAAGTATATCCAGGAGAGATTGTTGGCTTAGCTGGATTAATGGGGAGTGGGCGTACGGAAATTGTTGAATCTATTTTTGGAGTCCGCAAAAAAAAATCAGGAAATGTCCTTGTTAAAGGCAAGATAATTGAAAGTACTCATCAAGCTATTAAATCCGGACTTTCATTAGTTCCTGAGGATCGTAGAAAACAAGGTTTAATACTTTCGCATTCTCTTAGAAATAATTTAATGCTACCGTCAATTAATCAACTTGTCAAGGGATTATTTGTTAATGATAGACGTGGTGATAAATTGGTAAATGATTATATTGATAAATTGAACATTAAGACGGATAGTCCAAATAAAATTTCTGAACAACTATCTGGTGGTAATCAACAGAAAATTGTTCTTGCGAAATGGTTAGCTCGTAACCCTGAAGTATTAATTTTGGATGAGCCTACAATAGGTATAGATATTGGTTCAAAGACAGAGATCTTAGAAAACATAAGATCATTAGCTGATAGCAATATGGCAGTTCTAGTTATTTCATCTGAGTTGGAAGAACTATTAGCTATCAGTGATAGATTGTTAGTTATTTACAAAGGTGAAATCATAAAAGAAATGTATAGAAATGAAATTAAGTCAGAGGAGGTTCTACATCATGCAATTCAAGCCTTCTAACCGGCAACCGATAGTCATAAATAGACAACCATATTTTGTAAATTTACGATTAGATTGGCGCGATTTTATAGTATACCTTGCTTTTGTAACAGTGTTCCTATTTTTTGCGATAACAATTGGAGATCAAGGTTTTCTTACTATATCTAATATCTCTAATATCATTCGTGCAACTACAATGATAACAATAATGGCTACAGCTATGACATTTGTTATTGCATCTGGTGAGATCGATTTATCAATTGGTGCCACAGTAGCATTTGCAGCACTTTGCACATCCTTAGCGATGCAGGCAGGACTGGGCTTAATAGGTGGTATAGTGTCAGGCTTATTGGCTGGAGTCTTAATAGGAAGTATAAATGGATTTTTAACAACAATTGTAGCTATCCCATCATTCCTTGTTACATTAGGAATGATGCAACTTGTTCGTGGCGTTGCAATGTGGATGACAGATACTTCTCCCGTACCAGTAAATAATGAGAATTTTCTTAAAATATTTGGAACCGATAGTATAGGACCAATACCTACATTAGTCATATGGTCAGTTAGTGTATTATTTATTGGCCATATATTATTAAAAAAAACATCATTCGGTCGAAAAATACTTGCTACTGGTGGGAATTCAATTTCAGCTAGTTATTCTGGTGTCAACACTAAAAAAGTTAAATTCTATGCTTTAATCATATCAGGTATTGGTGCAGCAATAGCAGGAATGTTGTATTCAGGTGCTATGCAAAGTGCTAGATATACTTTTGGTCAAGCCGATGAGTTAACAGTAATTGCTGCAGTTATTTTGGGAGGTACAAATTTATATGGAGGGAGAGGTTCTGTTGCAGGAACAATAGCCGGATCCTTACTTATAGGTACAATCAACAATGGACTGATCATTATTGGTTTGAGTGTAAGTCAGCAAATGGTCATAAGTGGAGCTATCATCATACTAGCAGTTGCTTTTGGAAAGAAAAGGACATCTGCATGACAAGAAGAAATACTTGGTGTTCATTTAAGGGGGTGAGCAAAAAAAAAATCGGATTTTCATCTGCATTATAAAATTTTATTTAAATATGGAGGTAATAAAATGGCGAAGTTTAGAATTTCTGCAAATATGGAATTTGTAAAAAGTGCTGATAAGTCTTTTGTTGAAGGAGTTAATATTGCATCTGAGCTAGGGTACAAATATGTTGAACCTATGGTCCATACTGGGTGGGGTTTATTAAGTGAAGTTGGTTATTTTCACTCATTTTCAATGGAGGAAGATCCATTATTGATGAAGGAAATTTGTGATGAAGCAGGGGTTAAAATCTCTAGTTTTAGTGGACATAGTCCATTAATGAAACCTGAAGCTGCTGTACCAAGATTAACTAGAGCAATTCAGTTTGCAAACGCAACTGGTGCAAAGTTTGTTAACTCAGACGAAATGTTAAAGCCTGATTGGATGAATGACAAAGACGCCTTTGAAGCAATGAAATATTCACTTACCAAAGCAAACATGGTTGCAAAGCGGTACGGTGTGTACATTTGTATTGAGCCACATGGAATTTATACGAAAACAGCACAAGGGCTTTTAAATATCGTAAATCTTGTTAAATCACCAAATATTGCTGTTAATTGGGATACCGGAAATTCTTATTTAGCTGGGGAAGAAGATCCTTATGAAGGTTTGGAATTGGTGAAAAGCCATGTACGTCACGTTCACGCAAAAGATATTAGCATGAACCACAGTGACAAAGAACGTGGAAAAGTTACTGGAACTCCAGTAGGCTGTGCATGTGGTGAAGGAGTAGTTGATTGGGAAAGGATTATTCATATTTTAAAACCACTTGATCGTGAAATTTTCTTTAGTGTTGAATGTGGAACAATTGATGAAGCTGATCGTAGTATTAAATTTCTTAAAAAGGTATTTGGATCAGACCTAATTGATGATTAATTCATCAACCTATAACTGAGAAAGGGTGAATGAGATGGGACACCATTTTTATGTAGAGGATACTTGGTTTTATAATACTCTAGGTTGTTATGAATTTGAAGAGCGATGCGAAATGGCGAAAGAATTAGGATATGAAGGCATATTCTTTACTATTTTCACAGAACTTGGTTGGAAAGATGTTCCTAAGATTAAGACCGTCAAAGAAAGATATGGATTAGAAGTATCTGGGGTTTATGTGATGCTTAATGACCCCAAGGATGAAGAAGAAATTAGTAAATTTATCAATTTAATTGAATCCATTGAAGGATGTAGTCAAATTAATTTGGCTATTGTATCAAATGGAGAATATGAAAATTCTGATGCAAAAGGGGATGCTGATGCTATTAAAGCATTACGTAGACTATTAGAAGTTGCTGAAAAACATTCTACTATCATTTCGTTATATTCACATATTCAATGTTGGATGGAAACAGTAAATGACACTATTAGACTGTGTCAAAAGATAGATCACCCATTACTGAAAATAAGTTTTTCTTCTTATCACTGGACTATTACCGATGGTAAAAGTCTTATACCTACAATAGAAAAAATTAAACCACATTTAAGTTTAGTTAATATCTGTGGGATTCGGGTAACTAAAGATGATTTTCGCGGTTATCGAGAAGCTGTTTTAGATGAAGGTGAAATTGATCCATATCCAATTTATGATGCAGTAAGAAGCGCCGGGTTTAATGGGCCTATAGGGGTGCAGGGGTTCGGAATAGCAGGTGATATTTATCCTAAACTTGAACGGTCGCTAAAACTTTTAAAGAGTATGGAAAAACGTCATATTGAACATCCGACATGGGGTAAGCTACGTCCAGATCCACTACCTTTACCTTCAGGTGCTGATAGATAGGAGGAATTACAAATGAAAAAAGATGCTGAAAAGTTATTTTTTAATGATCATCAATGGAACACAATTGCAGCAGCTATGGCTCGAATTATTCCTAGTGACGAGACTCCTGGTGCAGAAGAAGCGGGTTGTATAGTATTTATTGATCGATATTTATCGGGTACAGACTATATTTATGCAAAACCGGATGGAAGCGGTTTTATAGAGTTGAAGGGTAAAGAGTTAGAAGCATATAAGAAACGTATTGGAATGTTACAAAAAAAATATATATACGGTATTCAGACATTAGATCGTTTAAGTAATGCATCTTTTAAAGAAGTTTTTTGTAACCTTTCAGAGGAAAAACAGGATGAGATTTTAAGACAGATGGAGAAAATTGGTCAGTCCAAAGAATTATCTCCTCAGCAGGTTCTACCAGAAGAAGACTATGACTTTTTTAGTCTATTGGTAATTCACACCCGTCATGGATTCTATTCAGACCCTGTATATGGTGGAAACAAGGATCACATAGGTTGGAAATTAATAGGATTCCCGGGTCCTAAATCTTTAAAAGAAGCACATTCTGGAAACTATACAACACTTCCTTACTTTGCTTCGAATACTGAGAATTAAGATAGGAGGTAAGAAAATGAGTCAAGTTAAAAAAAACGATCGAGTTGAAGTTTGTATAATTGGTAGTGGTGCATCTGGAGGCGTCGCAGCAAAAGTATTAACTGAGAAAGGATTTAAAGTTGTAGTTTTAGAAAGAGGAAAGCATCTAAAACCAAAGGATTTTGGTGCGGACGAACTTGCTAATGTTAATAGATATTATACTGTTCCAGATCCATTAATTGCTCCTAGAACGCTTCGTTATTCATCTCATGAAGAAGCAGAGGTAAGACAATTTTCTCCATTACCTTACGTTGTTGGTGGAGGTACATCAAAGTGGACTGGATGGGTACCACGCTTTACATCTAGTGATTTCGTACAAAAATCACTTCATGGTGACATCGATGGAGCTAATGTAGCAGATTGGCCTATTTCTTATTATGATCTTGAACCTTACTATGACAAAGTGGAATGGGCATTAGGTGTATCTGGAAAAGCAGGGGCTAATAAATATGAATCTCCACGTAGCCGAGATTATCCGACACCTCCATTACCCAATACTAAATATGCTGAAAAATTTCACAAAGGGTGTAAGGAGCTTGGATGGAATTCGTATCCTACGCCATCAGCGATGCTGTCAAAACCATATAATGGAAGACGAGAAAGCGTTCAAAGTGCATTTACCCAACATCATGGAGATCCTACTGGAACAAAATCAAATGTGTTGAATGTGTTTCTTCCGGATGCTTTAGCTACTGGTAAACTTGATCTACGCCCTGACTCATATGTTAGAGAATTAACAGTGGATAATCAAGGACGTATTAAAAGTGCAGTATATGAAGATATAGATGGAAATTTAATTGAACAAGAGGCTGATATTTTCATAGTTGCTTGTAACGCAATTGAAACAGCTCGTTTATTGTTGTTATCAAAATCTGGTAAATTTCCAAATGGACTAGCTAATAATAATGATCTTGTTGGAAGAAATCTTAGTTTACATGAATATTCAGTTGCTTTCGGTGTATTTAAGGATGACCCAGTATATGGTTGGGCAGGTGGTGGCTATATATCTGGAAGTACTCATAAATTTTATGAGACTGATTATAGCCGTGGATTTATTGGAGGAGGTCATATCGCATCGACTGGAGCAGGTCTTCCACTTCCAATTGGCTTCTCAATTCCTAACAAACCATCTTGGGGATCTGATTCAAAAAAATGGGATCAACAATACTTCAATCACACGATGGCTGTGGGTGTAGTAATCTATGATTTACCTCAACTAGAGAATCGAGTTGATCTAGATCCAAATGTAAAAGATGCGTGGGGACTTCCAGCATCACGAGTTACTTATGATTTCCACAAGAACGACCTCGCTCAAGCTAAGTTTTTGGTTGACCGAGCTGGAGAAATCCTTGAAGCTTCTGGAGCAGATACTGTCAACAAAGTATATATTGAAAAAATTTCAGGAAATGCTTTACACCAAATGGGGACAGCTCGAATGGGGAATGATCCAGAAACATCTGTTTTGAACAAATATTGTCAAGCTCATGAAGTAGACAACCTTTACATTGCAGATGGAAGTTCATTCCCGACATCTACTGGGGCTAATCCAACCTTATCAATTATGGCAAATGCATGGCGGGTAGCAGAACATATTGCAACTACTAGATCAGGAGCATATAGTAGGAAAATGGCAGTAATGGATGAGTATTAATCGATAGAATCAATAGATTTAGTTAATTGTGGAAGTGCTGATTTAATATTAGGACACCCCTTATTTTTCATGTGAATTGTGATGCATTGGGTGGATACAGTTCTAAGTGTAGTAGATTCTAGAATAACCAAATTAATCGCTGATATAGATACTATAATTCCTATGCTAAAAAAGCCTGTCGATAATGTAAATATATTTAGTGCTAGCCAAAATAATGATGGAAATAAAGTTATACTTTCTACAGAAGACTATGATTCGATAATCTTTCGAATGGGGAATGTGATGCACGTGGTTTTTTACTGTATCTCAGATGGATGCAGGATTAAAAAATAAACTATCCTTTCCCTTGAGTATATGAAACTATTTTTAAGTATTAAAGGAAATTGGCTGTAAGTATAAATAATAGTTTCTAGATAAGTTGTCAAGGCAAAAAGATTGATTTATTTCAATATAAAAAAGAGATAATCAAAGCTAAAATATAGAGAAGCATTGTGAAAGTAAAAGTGTTAGACAACTTGATAATATACTGATTGTTTATTATTTATAAGACTTAATAATGAACAATCAGTATAAAACTAAACAAAGAGAACTCAAATCATTTTTCTAATGAAGATTAAATAATGGATTATAATCCATTATTTAATCTTCAAGTTACTGTATTATTCACCTCCATTTATATTGTTTGTTTTACTGTATTGGTGACTCTTTGATGATGTATAAGAAAAGTAATGGAAGTAGTTTTCGTCTCCCTTTTAATGAATTCATTACTTTATTCAATGTAAAGTTATTAATTAGAAGTTTAGGAAATGTAGGTGAGGAGAAGTGAGAAAAGTAAAAGTTGGGATCATAGGAATAGGTTTTTCGGGATTAGCACATTTAGAAGCTTTAAAACGAATTCCAAATGTTGAAGTTGTTGCAATATCATCTAGGGAACAAGAAAAATCTAATCAAATTGCAGCAAAATTTGGTATTCCTAAAGCATATAATAATGCTAAAGATTTAATTAATGACTCTGAAGTTGAGGTAGTTCATAACTGTACACCAAATCATCTTCACTTTCCGTTGAACTGTGCGGTATTAGAAGCCGGGAAACATCTAATGTCAGAAAAGCCATTAGCGTTAAATAGTGATCAGTCAAAAGTACTGACAGAATTAGCTGAAAAACATGATGTAGTAAGTGGTGTATGTTTTAATTACCGTCATTATCCAATGGTAAATCAAATTAAGGATGAAATTTCCTCCCAAAAACATGGTAAGGTTCAATTAGTCTATGGTGGTTATTTACAAGATTGGTGTTTGTATGAGTCTGATTATAGTTGGAGAATGGATCGTAAACTAAACGGGCCATCACGCGCCATAGCAGATATTGGCTCACACTGGTGTGATACAGTTCAATATATTTTGGGTAAGAAGATTATAGAAGTTTTTGCTGATTTAAAAATAGTGCACCCAATGCGAAAGAAACCTAGGCATCAAAATACTAATAGTTTTGTTCAAAGTGGACAAGCAGAAACAGAAAGTATCAATATCGATACAGAAGATTATGGAAGTGTACTTGTACATTTTGAAGATGGAACGCAAGGTGTTTTTACTGTTTCACAAGTAAGTGCTGGAAGAAAAAATCGCTTGCATTTTGAAATTGTAGCAACAGAATCAGCTTTTATGTGGGATCAAGAAGATCCAAACAAATTATGGATTGGAAAGAGAAATGAAGCAAATAAAGAATTGTTGCGGGATCCGTCTTTGTTATCTGAAGAAGCTGAAAAACTAACTCATTATCCAGGTGGACACCAGGAAGGGTGGCCAGATGGTTTAAAAAACCTTCTGTTAGATTTTTATAGAACTATTAGAAGTAACGAGAAAACAGCCTCATTCGCAACAATTGATGATGGTCATTGTATCATGCAATTAGTGGATGCAATATTGGAAAGTCACCGAACAAAAAAGTGGATAAAAATTTAAAGGATAGAGAGGTAATTGACATGAAATTAGGTGTTTTTACCGTACTTTATCAGTTATTACTTTAAATGGAGAAAACCCGCTTACGATTAAAGTAGGAAGTAAGGATGAAGAACCAGGCTATACAGTGGTGGACGATGCGGATGGAGATGTTGCTGGCAAAGGTTGTAACCAGTGATTGTTGACACGAATACCGTGACGTATACTGTTTATGATTAAGCGAATAACAAAGCAGAATTAACCCGTACAGTCATCGTTGAAGCTATAGTTGATGGAGATGTTTTACCTAACACAGCGGCTAACCAATATAAGCTGTTATTAGCAGGTGCTCAGGTAGGTTTAATCGGGTTTATGGCGTTGTTGGTTAGAAGAAGAAAGAGTGTAAATTAATTAGTGGGGCCTGACCAAATCCAAAGGGGTTGGGTCTGGCTTTTTAGTGTCAGTTCCTAGTCACTTTCAGAGGACATTTCACAGCTCCACAATCGAAGACTCAAAACGGATCATTCTAACGCACTACATTTATTCCAGATGACTAATACCCTCTTCTAGTATTTCTATCTGACGAATTGTCTCCTCATCTTTTACAATTTTTTCTTTACCATGGATGATCGTTTGATAAATTCCCTCATATATGCTGCTGTAATCGCCAATTTCTGAAACGACTTTCTCTTCATGATATCCACCATCTTCGTCTGTATATGTTAATACACCATAATGTTCAGGAAGATCTATGCCAAAATCTGCATTTGTTGGCATATAAAATAACTTTAAGTGCTCTTCTTGGCGATCTTTGGTTTGTTTAACAAATACCCCATTTTTACCATAAACTACGAAACTCGGACGCTCTTTTAAGCGAAAAAAACTTGATTTAACAGAAACCTTCAAGTTACCTTCATAATAGAAATCCAAATCAAAGTAATCATTCATTCGATTGTTTCCTAGCAGTTGGCGAACATCATAATCAACTTTGGTAGGATTTCCAAAATAGGAAAGAACTTGATCGACAGTATGACAACCATGACCATACAAAAAACTATTAATCCGAGAAAAGTGATGTGCGTTTTCCGGAGTCTCCGGTCGATAATAATCAAAATGCATCTCAACTTCAAAAATATCTCCCAAAACCCCACTATTAATTACTTTCTGAACCGTTAGAAAATCCGAGTCAAACCGTCTATTTTGGTAACATTGAATAAACAGGCCCTTTGCTTTTGCTAAATCAAATAATTCGCGCGCTTGTGCAGCTGTTTCAGTGAATGGCTTTTCTACAAGCACATTTTTGTTGTGGTTTAGCGCTTCTAACGCTAATTCATAGTGGCTCTCTGAAGATGTACTCACAACAACTAGCTGAATTTCTGAATCATCCCAGACGTCATTAATATTATTAACATAAGACACATTATCTAATTTTTCCCAATCACTATTGTTACTTCGGGAAAAAATTGTCTTAATACGAATATGCTTGTTCTTACTTGCAAATGGAATATGGTATCGATTTGTACTCTTACCGTTACCAATATAAGCGATCGTTAACATCTTGTTATTCCCTCCATTAATACTCCTATTTGTGCAAATAAATACGTGGACTTTTCCATTATCTTATTATAGCACGGCTTTGTTCGAGGTCCTGTCAATTCCCGCTGATGAAGGGAAGCGGTCTATACCCCTCTTTTAACAATGTGGTACATGGAGGTTTTTTTGAAGTTTTAAATAAGAGTGTGTATGGATTTTAGAAAGAATAAAGAGGCATTCGGAGACGAAGATTATATATGAACTACTATATTATAGTAAGGAAAAAAATCCAAATGAACAAGGGTTCCTTCATTGGGAATCAGAACCTCCCCAACTAGAAACCCTTTTTCTATATCTTTTACATCATACAATTCTCTTCATATCAATTCTCTTAAAAGATAGTCCAGCCATATAGATGCCTATCAAACTTAGCAAACTAACAGAAATAAATGGAATAATCCCTGGTACCAATAGCAGAATATAAAAAATGAGTAGGTGCATCAGCATCATTAAAAATGTTCGAAATGGATGAAGCACTCCAATAAATAGGGCATCTTTTATAGCATCAAGTAAATTCATGCGATAATGGGTATATACAGGAAAGATATACATGACGACAATCCCGTACATAAATAACATACCAATTAAGATAATTTCAGAAGCTGTGGCAACAATTCCTGATTGTGTTTGAATAAATTGGAAATCGATCCACAAAATAAACCCTAGCAATAACAGCAAATATCCTAGTATATTGGAACGAATAAAATATTCACGATAGCTTTTCCAAAAGGTCCGCAAGACAGGAATTGTCTCATCTCCATTTAGCCAATGACGAGTAACGGAAAACAAAGCTTGTGTCGCAGGAAATACCCCCAATATCCCTCCGCCTAATGCCGCAAATATAAACCATAATAAATTAACATACACGAGGCGGACTCCCCATTCAGAGAAATGATAAAATGCTCCTAGTACCCCAGTCATTTGCATAATTGAATCTCCTTTCAAACGCTCAAACAAGCTTGTTATCCATACTCGATTTTAAATAAACGAGATTATTCCTTCACAGCACCAGCGGTTAATCCAGATACTAAAAACTTTTGGAAAAATAAAAACAAAATAACAACCGGTAATGTAGCAGTTACGCTAACCGTCATAATACTTGCCCAATCATAAGAAAACTCGCCCATATACGTAATTGATATCCCAGGATTTAACGTCCGCAATTCATCCTTATTAATTAGTGTTAGTGAGTATAAGAAATCATCCCATGAAATGATAAAAGCATAGATACCAATCGAAAAAATACCGGGCTTAGATAACGGGAAAACAATTCTTAACAAGATTCCAATTCTGCTACAACCATCGATCTTGGCGGATTCTTCAATCGTGATCGGAATGTTATCAAAAAATACTTTAATCATCCATATCGCAAATGGTAAAGCAGCTGTTGTCAGTGCAAGGATTAACCCAAATCGATTGTTTAATAATCCGTAGCTGTTGTACATTGTGTATAGTGCAATCAATATTGATACAACCGGAAGCATTTGGGTTGAAAGAATCGCAAACATTGCTGCTTCCTTTGATTTAAATTCAAAACGAGAAAAGCCATATCCCGCCAGCATCGCCAACACTAATGTTAATAACGTCGTTCCCAAGGTGACAATGATTGTATTTTTATAATAATTAAGAAATGTGCCATCACTAAACAACTCTATATAGTGCATTAATACTGGTTGAAGTGGAATCCATTCTGGTGGAATGTTGAACAACACAGAATTATCTTTAAACGATGTTATGAACATCCAATACAATGGAAATAGAAGGAATAACAAGAAAGCTGCGATAATTATGGTTACTCCTATTTTTTGAGCAACTGATTTTTTTTCTACACTCATGTGATTTACCTCCTTACACTTTATTCGAGCCAAGTTTAAACATCATATTATATAGCCAGGCGACAACTAACATGATTACCAGCCAAATAGCTCCTATTGTTGCACCTAGTCCTAAATCAAGATCTGTAAATGCTGTTTCATAGCTTAGTATTGCTAATGTTGTCGTTGAATCTAAAGGTCCTCCACCTGTCATAATCCAAAATAATGGAAACATTTTAAAATTCTCGATAATAGCAATTAAGGATACAGTTTTTATCGTTCCTTTTAACATCGGTAAGGTGACATGCCAGAAAAGCTGTAGTTTGCTTGCACCATCTATTTTTGCTGCTTCATATAGCTGCTCTGGTATCCCTTGCAAACCTGCCAAAAGCATTGTAGACATAAACGGTAATTGCCGCCATAAAGCTGTAACGATAATAGCAGGCAAAGCTAAGTCAATACTTTGCAGCCATTGGTTGGGTTCATTAATAATGTTCAACGATTGAAGAACATAGTTAATCAAACCGTATTGTGGTTGGAATAACCACATCCATAAGAGTGCCGTAACAATTGTCGGAACAATCCAAGGAAGTAACACAACTGTCCGCAAAAATCTTCGGAATCGAATATTGGAATTTAAAATTAATGCCAATAATAATCCAAAAGCAAACTGTAGCAGTACTACAATAATGACATATTTAAACGTAATGTACGTGGAATGAAAAAATTCTGGGTCAGTAATCACCTTTTTATAGTTGGCAAACTGGTTCCACGTATAATCGTTCATGCTTAGTAGTTTAACATCAAAAAAGCTCATATATAGTGATTTCACAATCGGTATTCCAATCGTAAAACACAGTAGTAAAGCGGCAGGTAACAAGATGGAGATTAAGAAAAATTTATCTTTTGTTTTCTCAGTTAGTCCTTTACGATTGTTCAATTTATACGCCAGACCATCACCTTTACTCACTTCTACATCATTTTTCAAGTGTAAACACCTCCGTATTAAAAAGTTCGGGTGTCAGTAAGCTGACACCCAACCTTTGAAGAGCCTATTTAAAAATTCCCTTTAATTTTTCATCCAGTTCTTCTGCTACTTTAGCTGGATCTTCCATGCCTACCGATACTTTTTGTACAGCCTCTGCAATTTCTAAAAGAGATGGCTCAAGTCCAGGATTGTTAGCAGGAAGTGGATGTAATTGATTCATTTGTTCCAGTAATACTTTATCAAATTCGGTATCGTTAAATGCATCTAGTTCTGATAATGATTTACGTGCAGTTAGTACATCGCTTAACTCATGATATTGAACAATCGATTCTTCATTTGTTAAATGCTTAATAAATGCTGCAGCAAGCTCTTGATGTTCGGAATCCTTTGTAACGACTAAACCATGCGCTTCTCCAATAGAGATGCTATCTCCTGTTACATTAGCAGGAATTAATGAAGCTTCCCAAACTTCGTCAAATGCTTCACCTTCTCCACTTAAGTTGCGGAATACAGCTTTACCGTAATAACCATCCGCATACATACCTAAGCGACCAATGGAGAATAGGTTTCGTAAATCTTTTAGTTTAGCACCTTGAGGAGTTAGTTCTTCTTCCGCAAGTTGTTTATAAAATTCGAGTGTTTCAATTACTTCAGGTGTGTTTACGTTCACATTTCCGCTTTCATCAAGAATTGATCCACCGAAACTATAAATATTACGAAGTGCGACAAGTCCGTTAATAGGCAATTTCTCAGTTGCTTCACCAAGTCCATAAACAGGTTCGCCTGATTCTGTTTCTAAATCTGAAATAGCACGAGCGAATTCCAGCATTTCTTCATATGTTTCTGGTGCTCTATCTGGTAGTCCTGCTTGTGCAAACAACTCTTTGTTTCGATATAAAACATATGGGGATGGTGCCCAAGGTACACCCATTAAATTACCATCGTATGTGTAATCTTCTTTAAATGAGTCCATGATATCGTTTACATATTCTTCCCCTAATAAATCGTCTAATGGAACGATGATGTCAGAAGTTGCATAGGTAGAAAACCATGCTGAGTGTGTTTGGATAATATCCGGTGCATTACCAGATGACGCCATGACAAACGTTTGTTGTTTAATATCACCAAAAGGTATCCCGACAAATTCAATGGTTACATTTGGATGTTCAGCTTCAAAGCTTGCCGCCATTTCTTCTAATGCAGCTTTTGTTGCTTCTTCACCAACACTCCATGCTGCAAATTGTAACGTTACTGGATCTTTTGTATCTTCTGGTTGTTTTTCCCCCTCATTGGTTGCTCCTTCGTTTTCTGTTCCTGGATCGTTTGAAGTTTCCCCACTTGATTCTTCCCCTTCTGAATTACAAGCTGATACAATGAAAGCTGCAAACAGGAGAACCAAAAACATAAATAAGTACTTTTTCGAAAACTTTTTCAAAAAGACCCCTCCTATATTGATTTGTTTTTGCTTGACTGATCTGGCTGTTTGGTACATGTTAATCATATGACGTCAATGTAACGTATGTAAATTTCGCATTTTTTACTATTATCTAAAAAAAGTGATATTAGCATGTAGAATTAGTGATTTATAAAATATGACTTTTCAATTTTGTAAGCGATTTTGCACAAGTCAGTATTTTTATATACAAGTCAGAATTTTAATATTAACCGTATAAAAAAGCGTTGAGATCAATCAACTCAACGCTTTTAACTCGATAACCGATTTTTTCTATACTCTCCAGGTGTCATACCTTCATATTTTTTAAAGAAGCGAATATAGCTGTTCACATTATTGTACCCAACAGACTCTGCAATTTCTTTCACTGTTAAGGTGCTTTCACTTAGCAGTTCGACACTTTTTTGCAGTCTAATTTCCGTTAAATACTCAACCATCGTCTTTCCAACACTTTGTTTAAAAATCCTACTTAAATAGGCAGGATTTAAATTTACTGATTCAGCAATTTCCTCAACAGATAAGTCTTGTGTGTAATGGTTCTTCATATATGCTAGCACGATATCGATCTTTGATTGGTTCTTATCACTACGTTCTTCAGAAATAAATACTGAAATTCTTACTAATACATCTGCGATCCATTCATGAATGTGGTCGACAGTTTCTCTTTTTGCTAACTCTTGATACAATATATAATTGTCACCAAACAAATCACTAACAGAACCATTATGCTCGGTTAATGCCTGAACAGCGGCATCAAGGAGTCTACTATACAATCGATAAATATTTTCATGAGTAAGGTTTTTGCGATTTTTCATTTCATTTTTTATATCATGAGCAAATTGAATTATTTTTTCTTCATTTCCAACTTTGATGTAGTTAACGAAATTTCGTTCTAGTTGACTCGGATAAATGTAATTAATAATTTCGTTATCTTGATGGTGATCATAGAAAATTACAGCATTGTTTCCTGAGACAACTTTACGCTTTATTCCATTTAAGGCTTCATGGTAAGACAAGAAAACTTGTGATATATCTTTGTATAGCCCTCCGATACTTATCGAAAGTGAAATACCAAAAATATCGTGTATTGTTTTTTGTGATTGCTTTACCAAATCCTCTATGTTTTCCTGCCAGTCATCCGCTTCCGTTTTAATATTCACAAGAATGACATTTTGTCGTTCGTTAATGTCTGTGCACATACATGGATAGCATTTTTTAACGATTTCTTCTGCAATATTGTTCATCGCGAATTTGTATATACTAATCTCTTCCATCGGGTATTTTTCTTTCAATGAGAAATAATCATCTAGTTCAACAACGATGGCAATATAATTTTCTTTACTCAGATTTAGCTGGAGTGAATTCATTTGTTTTTGAATTTCTTCTACGCTAACAAATTTATTGTGTAAAAGATTAAACATAAATCTTTCTTTTAACGCAGGGGCGTAAGCTTTTATTTCACCTTCTAAATATTTGTTTTTAATAACGGCTTTGTCCATCACCCCAGATAAAAAAGAAAAATCGTTCCCTTCATGAGGCATCTGTATAGCCAACTCTTTCTGATACCTTTTTGATTTCTCCAACAACCTTTTAATTGGATTATACATCGAACGTGATAAGAAATAAGAGATGATAATACCTACAAAAATTAACACGCCGCATATTAAGTTTGTTATATTTTTAATATAAGATAATCTTTCCATCAAGTAATTTAAATGCGTCTCTGAAACTAACATCCAATCATTATTGAGTCCTTTTACATAGCTGACGAGAGTCGCTGGATCGCGCTCACGATCGATAAATGAGCCTTCGTCACCTAATTGCTCAATCGCGTCTAAATGATCATCAATACCTGTCAACTCTTGTTGAATAAACGATGATATTTTTTCACCAGTTGCGCTAGCGATATATACATTTACTCGATTATTGTTTTCCATCTCTTGCATAATCCGAGCGAGCTTGTCTTCGTTAAGATTAATCGCAATAATGCCATGTTTGTCAGAAAAGGCTACTGGAAGTCTTCTTACTAATGTAACTACTCGTTCCGCTTGTCCATCTGAGTTTAAGATTTCCCGTGTACTCATCCAAAAGTGATTTGGGTTAGAAGCTTTCATTTCTGTTACCCAAGAATCCCCAAGGCCTTCTATATAGGTATGTGTTAGTCCTGCTGACGAGAGGATTTTATTATTATCTTTGAAGTAAATCTGAATGGAATGAATGTCCTGATTAGAACTCGTGATTGTTTTAATTTTGTCCCTAATGTCATTTAATAGGAAATGATTACTAGTATCGCGTGAATAAGCGTATAGTTCACCATCTAAGCCAATTTGTACAGAGATTGTATTCACTTCATTTAATACATCATTAATAGATCGACTAATTTGCTTTAAGGAATTGGTATTGGCACGACTAATTTCATCTTCCACTGTATCCATAAATACGTAGTAGGAAAAAATACCGATAAATAAAATAGGAATAATAATAACAGTTAAATAGGATAGGAAATAAATCAAGAATATTCGATTTTGATGAAAAAACTTCTTTGGACTAAGTTTACCCATATGACATGACCCCTTTTGCTCTCCCCATATTTGTATTAGCTTAGTAAACTTGCCGTAGTAATAGTAAAACGCTATTCTTACTAGTTTTACTTTGAAAGCGCTTTACAAAGATTCTATCATTATTTCAACGAATGTAACAAAAGTCAAGAAGCTAAATTATACTAGATTATTCATTTTAGTGCGTTCTCTATATTCTGTTGGCGGGATATCAAAGCAGTTATCAGAGGTGGAAAGTAGATAAAGAGAATCGTATTGTACTTCATTGTCATCCAACTTACACAATTGCTATGAGATTTATGACGAAAAAAAATTCACTAAAACCATGTGGTCATTAAAATCTGAATGTATATTAGTGTTCACGGAAGGATTAGGTCTATTGCCTTGGATGGTTTGTGGAAATGGACCAATAGGGGAAAAGACAGTGATAAAAATGAAAGAATTTCGAATTGTTCTTTGGCCCCATCATGGTATTCTAGCCTGTGGTCAAACTGTAGATCAAGCACTAGGATTAATTGAAACTGCTGAGAAGTCTGCCCAAGTGTATGTTGTAACAGAAGGAAAAAGAAATCAAGTAGTGACAGATGAACAGATAATGGAATTAGCAAAGGCTTTTAACTTAAATCCACGAGAAGGTATAATCAACAGTTATTCATTAAACTAAATAATGAAGGCAGAGGTAGGGTCATAAGCTCTACCTCTTTATTGTATTTCTTGGAACAGCGGGTCAGCGTTTACTGTTCCGGTCTATGAAAATAAAACATGAGGTGGAACGATTAACCGGACCCCCTGTTCCACTCGTTCTATGAGAATAAAATTTAAGGTCCTGCTGGAACGACAAAACTGACCCCGCGTTCCTCGGTGAGTTAATGTGGTGCAAGGGGGAGCCCCTTTGAGCCGCAGAATAAACCACCAGTTCACACTGGTGGTTTTGATTTTACATATCGTATTTCCGCTTTGACAGATATACGAGAACTATTCCTATAGCTAAAATGATTATACCAACTAATAGCCAGCTATACATACTGGAAGCAGTATTTGGCAATTCCTCACTATTTTCATCCGTCATCTCGTCTTGATTGGGTTGACTTGTGTCCTCGTTAAAAATGCTTTCATGAAAGACTGCAAATATACTAAAATGGTTTGTACTCGTCTTTACCTCTCCATCTTCAAATGAACCACCTAAGGCTTCCCATTGTTCATCATTCTCATTCCAATAATATACTTGTAATCCATTTGTACGTTCAGATTCTGGAAGAGAAAAATACATCGAGATGGAATCATCGAATTGATGGATTTCAGTACCATTTTGTTCTAAAGTAAAGTCGTATATATTACTTGCGGCTTCCTTTGCATGTGGTAAGTCTAAATCTTCTAGTTGTTCCACTGTCAAAATCAGTTCGTTGTCTGTGTTAAAAATATGTGCAGGTATTTCTAAACGAACAGGGCCCTTTTGTACAACAATAGTTACATTCCGGTTGAGTAAGTGTTCCAACTGCTCGGAAGTAAGCTTTAATTGTTCGGTACTTGAAAGATTTTCTGGTATGTCGATGATTAAAGTTCCGTTCTCATGAAGTATAAACGAATCATTGGACAGGCTTAAATAGCCATCTATCAGATCTGGTACAACAGTTAAAGTGTCTGCTAATCGAGTTACTTTCAATTTATACTTGTTCTCTGTTCCATCTTCAGCAGTTACAGTTACGACTATACTGTTTATGCCTGCAGATAAGGGGACTGAATGTGAAGGAATTGCATTGTCCACAGACTGCTTATCCACGAGAATCTTTGCATTGTCTTGAATTGCAGTCGCGGTAACCTGAATCTCTTCTACATCATGAGCTACTTCTATTGAATAGTCCGTGTGATATGGATCAAATGCTGTGTCGAGTATACCATCGCTAATTGTTAGCTCACGTAATGTAGCATTATTACCGATCCACTTTGCATAAAGTGTCGTGTCATCCGTCACCGTGTCAGAATCAAAATCCCATTTCTCGTTAAAATCTTGATCTGAGTACCAGCCACCAAAAGTGAATCCGGTTTTTGTAGGGTGATCTGGCTCAGCGACAAGCTGGTTGTAGTCTACAGATTGCGCATCAACAGCAGAACCATCGTTTGAATCAAAATTTACTAGATAGCTATTAATTGTCCATTTGGCATAAAGAGTTATGTCATCCGTCACCATGTCAGTATCAAAATCCCAAGCGTTGTTAAAATCCGGGTCCGAGTACCAACCATCAAAGGTGAATCCCAATTTGATAGGCTGTTCTGGCTCAGCGACAAGCTGGTTGTAATCTACAGATTGCGCATCAACAGCAGAACCATCATTCGAATCAAAGCTTACTAGATAGCTGTTAATCATCCATTTTGCATAAAGTGTCGTGTTGTCCGTCACCGTGTCCGCATCAAAATCCCAAGAGTTGTTAAAATCCGGGTCCGAGTACCAGCCACCAAAAGTGAATCCCGTTTTTGTAGGCTGATCTGGCTCAGCGACAAGCTGGTTGTAATCTACAGATTGCGCATCAACAGCAGAACCATCATTCGAATCAAAGCTTACTAGATAGCTGTTAATCGTCCACTTGGCGTATAGAGTCGTGTCATCCGTCACTGTGTCCGAATCAAACTCCCAAGCGTTGTTAAATTCCGGATCCGAGTACCAGCCATCAAAAGTGAATCCTGTTTTTGTGGGGTCATCAGGCTCTGGGACAGACTGATTGTAATCTACAGATTGCGCATCAACAGCAGAACCATCATTCGAATCAAAGCTTACTAGATAGCTGTTAATTGTCCACTTGGCATATAGAGTCGTGTCGTCCGTCACTGTGTCTGAATCAAAATTCCAACCGTTGTTAAAATCCGGGTCCGAATACCAGCCACCAAAAATGAATCCCGTTTTTGTAGGCTGATCTGGCTCTGGGACAAGCTGGTTGTAATCTACTGATTGGCTATCAACAGCAGAACCATCGTTCGAATCAAAGCTTACTAGATAGCTGTTAATTGTCCACTTGGCATAAAGAGTTATGTCATCTGTGACCGTGTCAGCATCAAAATTCCATTTCTCGTTAAAATCTGGGTCCGAGTACCAACCATCAAAGGTGAATCCTGTTTTCGTAGGCGCATCAGGTTCAACGACAACATTATTGTATTCAATGGACTGCCGACTGACGTCACTTCCACCATTCGTATCAAAGGTTACATTGTGCAAAAAGGTATAAGTTTCTTCTAGCACTTCAGATTGGTTTCCTGCTCCATCAACCTGCACCGCTTTTAGCGTTGAAGGACTACTTATATCGATTGGTGAAGTATATACATTACTCGCATTCGTTGGATTGGATTCATCTAACGTATAATAAATTTCAGCACCTAGCTCACCAGATAAGGAGATAGTTACCGGATTAGTATATGTATCACCATTCATGTTAACAGTTGGCTTAGACGGGGCCATGACATCAAAATTATCATCTTGTGCAATCGCTTTAAGTTTTGGATATTGACCAGGCAGCCAATCCCACACAGTTTCATTCCAACCAGCAGTATCGTAAGTATTTTGATCAGCTAATTCAGCGGTTGTTTTTCCTTCGCCGCCATTGCTTGTCGAATAGCCCGATGTATTCATATCCCAAAAAGAAGCGGATACTTGTGAATCATCAAGATGATTTTCACCAATCAATCCTCCTTTTCCCCAATCCTTCACTTCATTTCCATTAACATTACCAACACTGTATGTTTCTACAACTGTTCCAAAATTTTCACCGATTAATCCACCCGCATAAGGCTGAGTCGCTGTTGTATCCCCGACAGCATAAGATTGTTGAATGGTATCATTATTGTGCCCAACTAATCCACCGATTTTATAACTGCCCGATACATTACCAGTTGCATAGGACTGTGTAATTGCTCCTTTGGAAAGAACTCCAACTAACCCACCAACTTCAAATGAACCATTTATTTCTCCAGTAGCAAAAGATTGTGTGATATCGCCACTTTCCACTCCGCCAACTAATCCACCGATTGAGTCAGTGTCACGTACGTTTCCAGAAGCAGAGGAAGTTTTTATAGTTCCGCTTACATAAATCATTTCATACTTATTAAAATCGTATGTGCTTTCACCTAGTCTACCTACTAGTCCTCCGGCATAATTGTAAGCACTGTTCCCCTCGACATTGGCAGATGAATGGGAGGACTCAATCGTTCCAAGATTCACTCCTGTGAGTCCACCAGTATCTCTGACGCCTGTTACATACCCACTCACATCGGCATTTTTTATCATTCCTTCATTTTGCCCAACTAAGCTACCTACATAATAATCTCCTGTTACATGCACCGATTCCAATCTTACATTCTCAATTATTCCATCTGATAGACCGAATAAGCCAGAATATTGAGTCCTATACGGCGGATCTACGTTATTGACATTTAAATGACGAATAACATAACCATTCCCATCAAAGTGACCAAGAAATGGATCATCATCATCTCCGATTGGTGTCCAATCAGTGTAATCTGATAAATCGATATCGTTGGCCAATTCAAAATATACGTTCGGATCATTAAGATAATTTCGAACTTCATCTAGTTGGTCTGCTGTAGAGATCTTGTAAGGAGAATTGCTAGTTCCATCCCCGCTTCCGGCATATGCCGCGCCATAAACACTTGGACTGTATACTGACGTCATAAAATAAATAACTGCAAAAAGTCCAACGATTGAAGCGAAAACTCCATTTAATTTTTTTGACATGCACTCATCCTCTCTATTTTTTGCCCGTCTAGTTGTCTATGAAAATATATTATGTTGTGGGGAAATCGTGTGTATGGAGAAGGGAGATAAGCAGATTCGTTAATACCTTAACAAATAGAATCATGGATGTCAAAGCGTGATTTAGGAGAACAATATCACCATTAGGAATTTTATAAGTTTACTGTTTTTTATATAGGATAGGTGTTTGCTTTAGGAGCAATTCTGCCGATTGGCCATTCATTTGATTCCACGTTCCACCCACTTGCTGGAACGACAAAACTGACCCCGCGTTCCACCTAGAAAGTTGGAAGGGAGTTACTATCTATGGATGAGAGATATTGGAACAGATACGCGCCATGTAGTATTTTACCAGCATTAATGCAAGATACTTAATTGGATGTGATGGGCATGTATTAATTGTGGAAACCTATGTCAACCCTGCTTTTCTGCAAGCGGGTATTAAAAAAGACTACTCATTGATATTAGTGATTAGGCTTCTTCTGCTTCCTGTTCCAATCTGTAGAAATCTTGCACCATCCCTTGAAAAGTAATATCATCATGAATCGTTCTGTGACCATCATCGGGTATTTTGATGTATTGATTTGTTTTCATGCAGTAAAGTCGTTCTTCCCCAGCAGGGAATAGCAATGGGTACAAGATAAAGTCCTTTACATTTGAAGTGACAAGAATGCTATCCTTATAGTAAGCTGTATATAAAATTCTTGCATCTGAAGCTTTAAGATACTCCACTTTATCACTGACTAGGAGTCCTCTATGCTGCGCTCGAATATACGCTGATAATTTTCGTAAACTGAACTCAATATCTATGTTAAAATGCTCTGGTTCTATCTCTCTGCACATTTCCAGTAAGTCAGCAATTTTTTCATTTTGATTCTCTTTTAAAGTAAAAGATTGCACCTCTAATTCTCTAACAACTTCTTTGGGAACTAGCAAAACAGCGTGATGGTTATATACCTCTTCAATGATTTTGTTCCATAAGGAGCGAGCACCAGCTTGTAAGTCTGCTGAATCATTTGCATTAGTTTTATGCCGAAATATATTGGTATCTAACATATACTGTTTCAAAACTCTCTGTTCCCCCTATGGCATTATTCTTGATTCAATATATCCAAGTTTTGATCCATGAACCTTGCTATATCTTTAGATTGCTTTTGTATTTGAAGGCGGTTTTCTAAATATTCAGTCCAACCTGGATATTTCATAAGTTGTTGAGTTTGAATACGCCATTTTCCACTGCCAGGCATTGTTTGAACAGCGTCTAGTTGACCTTCTGCACAAAGTTTTCTAACACGTTGTACGGTTACACCGATTATTTCAGAAGCATCTTTAACTGTAACAGTATCTGGAATGCTATAAAGTCGCTTAATTACTTCAAAAGTTTCTTTTCTATCTTCTTCAGTGAGATGTTGATAGGTATTTTTAATTTGATTAAGGATCTCTTTTTGCAATACCATCAAATTAACGAAATTCTTCGCTGCGTCACTACTTACATAATCAGCTTGTTTTGTTTTGAATTCATTAAGAATTGCAGTCATGTTTTTCACCATCCCCATTACCTCCATTATATCATATTCATCTGGAAAAAAAGGATAAAAACGAAAAAAAGGAAACACCATCTCTAACATTATACTCATTCATCTATATAAAGATACATATTAAGTGAAAATATTGGTGATGGTTGATGGTTGATGGTTGGTCTGGGTGCCTATAGTCACTTCCTGGATTACCTACCTAATGTCGCTTTGTAACTAGCAAAGAACGATCATTCACTTGTAATTTACGTCATGGAACAGAGGGGCAGGTTTGCTGTTCCGTTCTATGAGAATAAAATTTAAGGTCCTGCTGGAACGACAAAACTGACCCCGCGTTCCCCTTTATTTTCTGATAATTATGATCACTCAAAAAAGTCTGTCACTTTTCTGTTAGGTTCGTGTATAATAAAAGAAGTTAAAACTTTAAAATATTCAAAAAATAAAGTGTATACTTCATATGCATATCTTTAGTGCGGGATGGGGGTTGGTAGATTATGAGTATTCCTAATTTAATTACGTATAAACAAATTGATCAGATAGAGGACATTGATAAGGTAGTCGAACTCCAAGCAAGTATTTGGAGTCGCGAAATTGTTTCTCCTCAGCCACAACTAATTGCATCTATTCACCATGGGGGCATCGTGATGGGCGCCTTTGTTGAAGAAATGTTGGTAGGTTTTTGCTATGGTTTTGCTGGATTTAAAGATGGAGAGTCCTATTTGATTTCTCATATGACAGGTATTTTGCCAAGCTACCAAAATAGTGGAATTGGTTACCAGCTTAAGATAAAGCAACGAGAATGGGCAATCAATCTTGGTTATAAAAAAATTGTCTGGACGTATGACCCGTTAGAAATTAGAAATGGATATTTTAATATGAGCAAGCTAGGAGCATATTCGAAACGTTATATCCCTTCTTATTATGGAGAGTTGAACGACAAATTGAACAAAGGGCTCCCATCAGACCGATTGTTAATCGAGTGGGATATTTGTTCGAAGCGTGTAGAAGACGCCATTTTTAACTTAAAAAAAGATCACATTAACGTTGAAGCTAAAACACTACTTCATTGTGACCAACGAAATGAGTATCCGAGCCCAGAACTTATCGACATGAAACTTGAACAAAACTACCAAAGATATCGGGTTCCTGTCCCTACAAATATTCAATTTTTAAAACAACGTAATCCAGACCTAGCAAAAGCATGGAGATATGCCTTACGAACTACGTTAAGTGAAGCTTTATCAAGTGGTTATAGCATCACCGGAGTTCAAAAACAGCACCATTCAAATATCCATTTTTACATACTTGAAAATAGTACAGTGGAGGGATGACGTGATTAACGAAATTAATAATTGGGTTAAGAAAAATGAGGAAAAAATTAAGGAAACGTATCGTCATCTACATACAAATGCAGAAATTAGTTGGAAGGAAACAGAGACGACAACGTTTTTATGTGCAAAGTTAGAAAAATTGGGCATTCGTTATGAGACATTTGAAAACCAAACGGGCGTAGTTGGGTATTGGGGGGAGCGAAAAGATGGGCCGACTGTAGGAATTAGAGCAGATATAGATGCTCTGTGGCAGCTTGTGGACGGAAAGTGGCAAGCAAACCACTCCTGTGGTCATGATGGGCATATGACAATGGTGCTTCATGCGATCACTTGTTTAAAGGAAATTGGCTTTGAACCAACGGGCGTGATTAAAATTATTTTTCAGCCAGCTGAAGAGACAGGAAATGGGGCAAAAGCGATCATTAAAACCGGTGTCATCGAGGATCTAAATTACCTTATTGGCCTTCACGTTCGTCCCGTTCAGGAAATGCCCTTTGGTGTTGCTTCGCCTGCGATTTATCACGGAGCAACGACGCATCTAAAAGGTGAAGTGAAAGGCACACAGGCACACGCATCGAGACCGAATCTGGGCATTAATGTAGTGGACTCCATTGGGGCGATTATTCATGCTATAAATTCGATCAAAATTGACCCAACTGCCTCTGCATCCGTAAAGATAACAATGGTAAGGGCTGGTGGAGATAGCTTTAATATTATTCCTGATTTAGGAGAGTTTGGTATTGATGTAAGAGCGGAAAGCAATGCAGTGATGGAGGACTTGCTCGAAAAAGTTCAGCATGCAGCGCTTACAGCAGGAGCAGCCAATTTTGCAATGGTTAGTCTTACTACACAGGCGTCGATGGTGGCCGCTGAATCCTGTCAGATGCTAGAGGGAATTGTAGAAGAGGCAATCGTTGAAGCGCTTGGAGAGAATGGGCTTGTGCCACCTTTTGTTACACCAGGAGGAGAAGATTTTCACTTTTACAAAAAGAATTATCCGAACTTAGAGGCAACAATGGTTGGTCTAGGTACTGGATTAGCTCCTGGCTTACATCATCCCAATATGACCTTCAATCTTGATGCCCTTTTAAACGGTGTGAAAATCTTGAGTTTTTCACTTGTGAAAGTGTTGGAGAAGAATTAACTATCTTTACAGCATGAAAAATTTTTTTCATAAAGGAAGGATTCATTATAGATGGAACAATATCAAGACAAAATTAGAAAAAAATTTACTAGTTTTACGAAACGTCAAAAAGTAATTGCAAGATATATTGTTGATTTTCCAAAGGATGTAGCCTTTCAAACTGCTAAACAAATTGGAGCATCTTGTGAGGCAAGTGAGACAACGGTGATTCGACTATGTTGTATTCTGGGCTATTCGGGTTTTAGTGAACTGCAGAAGGAAATCCAAACGAGCTTACTAGAAGACGCAACAGGTACATCAAATCCAGTTGGGAATTATCGTGAAATATCCAATAAGTTACAAGATTCTAATATCATTCAATATGCGATGGAACAAGACAATGCATATGTAAAGGCGACTTTAGAGGATATAGATTTGAAACTACATAAGCAAACAATTGATACATTGATCGAAGCAAATAATCGTATTGTACTCGGCTTTCGTTCATCTTATGGGCCGGCAAGCTGGCTCGTATTTGCCTTAAATATCGTCGTTGGAAATACCACACAATACCGTGGTGAAATTGAGGATGCTAATTACTTATTATCAAATGTCAATGAGCACACTGTAGTAGTCGCTATTTCCTTTCCGAGATATGTGGAGGAGACCCTTTCATTTGTAAAAGCTGCGAAGAAAAAGGGTGCATGCATTATTGCTATTACCGATGATCGATTATCTCCTGTTGGACAATATGCGGATATTTTATTTAGGGTCATTGCACCAAGACCAATCCCGCTAACAGGAATTACCCCTACCTTTTCACTACTAAATTTGCTCGTAACAAGTATCGCAGCTACAGACAATCCGAAAGTACAAACCCATATGGCAACATATGACCAAAATAGCGGTGATTTTTATCCATTCGCTTCGAGAGGAAAAAAAGCAGATAATGACAATTTATTTTAAGAAGAGGTGAGAATATGAATAAAAATCACTCAACCAATTTCCTGCATAAAACGCTCGTAATCGATGGTCATTTTGATTTGTTAATGGATGTTCAAATCCAAAGAGAAAAAGGGAGAACAAAGGTTATTGAGACGGACTATTATCCACGTTTTATGGAAGGTGGTGTGAATATCATTGTCGCGTCTCTCTTTGTTGATAGTAGTTTTCTACCAGAAATGGGACTGCGAAAAGCGTTAGGCCAAGTTAGTGCCTTATATGAAGAAGTGCGTGAATCTCCTGATAAGTTAATGATTTGCTTTAATGGTGAAGACATGAATACAGCTAAGCAATTGAACAAGATTGGATTTCTTCTATCCATTGAAGGAGCAGAACCGATTGGGACAGACCTTAGTTTGTTACGTGTTTTTTATGAGTTGGGAGTTCGCAACCTTGGACTCGTTTGGAGCAGGCGGAATGCGGTTGCAGACGGTAGCTTCTTTCACCCAACAAAGGAAGGAAAGAAAGGCGGAATAAGTAGCTTTGGTGTCAAGGTCTTGGAAGAAGCAGCAAGACTTGAAATAACCATTGATGTTTCTCACTTAAATGACGAAGGGTTTTGGGATGTAATAGAAATGGCAACTAAGCCAGTAATTGCATCGCACTCGAATGCTCGCTCCCTTTGTTCAACGATGCGAAATTTATCGGATGAGCAAATAAAGGCAATTGCAAAAACCAATGGAGTGATAGGACTAAATGCAGCGAGTATGCTTGTTGGAGAAGATGATGAACGTTCAAATTTGGAAACATTAATGTACCATCTTGACCATCTTGTAAAAGTGGCGGGTATTGAACATGTGGGACTTGGGCTTGATCTTTGTGAGGACTTTATGAAATATATCTCTCCAGATGATCTAGCAAGTTTACCGCGGAAACCATTTGATGTTATTAAAGGTCATCAATCTATCCCAAAACTAGTTGAGGGCCTTATGAAAAGGGGATATTCCGAGACTGAAATGGAAGCATTGCTAGGGAGAAATATACAAAGGATCTTCATGAAGTAAAAGGTATTTTTAGTGGTTTTGGAAATTGTTGTTAATTACTGATTTTATCTAGACTCCGTCGTAACTTGGAGAGTGCTTGCACCGCCGCTCCGGAAATCCACTTCGCGCACCTTAGGGGGGCTAGTGAGCCTCCTCACGCTACGCGCTGCGGGGTCTCACTTACGCCACTAGTCCCGCAGGACAAATGTTTTCGGTGGGACGAGTAATCGCAGTCCCAAGGAAAGCTACGACAGCGATACATCGCACGAAGAAAATTGGGTTGTATTTTCAAGGAGTCGAAGTGGATTTCCTACGCTACGTCGCAGTTTACATCAATTCCCAATAGGAACAACAATATTTACGAAAAGTGCCGATTGGATAAAAGGAGAGATAACATGAGCGATAAATCATTTTCTGTTCGCAAGGTAACCCTACACCGAATGGTTATGCGATTAAAGTCACCATTTACAACCAGCTTTGGAACATTTGATGTGAAAGAGTTTTTTGTAGTTGAAATAGAGGATGAAACAGGAGTGATTGGATTTGGAGAGTCAGCTGCTTTCTCGAGCCCTTGGTACAGCGAGGAAACGGTTGAAACAAACAAACACATCATGGAACAATTTTTAATCCCGTTATTAATGGAATCGCCGATTCATCATCCCGATGAGGTTTCACAACGATTTTCATCCATTCGGAGAAACAATATGGCGAAATCAGCTTTAGAAGGTGCGGTTTGGGATTTGTTTGCCAAACGAAATGATAGCCCTTTATACAAAGAACTTGGTGGGAAAAAGAAACAAATTGAGGTTGGTATCAGTATTGGGGTTCAACCAACAGCTAAGCAACTTGTTAAAGTGGTGGAAGGCTTTGTAAATGAAGGTTATAAGCGCATGAAGGTGAAAATAAAGCCTGGTGCTGATTATGAAATGCTGAAAGAAGTAAGAAGACATTTTCCAAATATATTGCTGATGGCAGATGCTAACTCGGCCTATACGTTAGATGATATAGACATCCTCAAAAAACTGGATGAATTAGACTTAATGATGATTGAACAGCCCTTGGCCCATGATGATATTATCGACCACGCCAAGTTACAGTCACAAATAGTTACGCCTATTTGTTTAGATGAAAGTATTCATTCCTTTGAGGATGCTAGAAAAGCGGTTGAGTTAGGTAGTTGTAAAATCATTAATATAAAAATTGGTCGTGTTGGGGGAATCACAGAATCTAAGAAAATCCATGATTATTGTGCCGAGCACGGAGTTCCGGTTTGGTGTGGCGGAATGCTAGAAGCTGGAATTGGACGTGCCCATAATGTTGCCCTAACCACGCTTCCTCAGTTTGTCATGCCAGGTGATACTGCAGGTTCTTCTAGGTATTGGGAGCAAGACATTATTGATCCTGAAGTAATAGTAGAAAATGGAGTGATACAAGTTCCGAACAAACCAGGTATCGGCTATGAAGTAAACAGACAAGCACTTGAGAAATATCGAGTGGATCAAACCGTTTTTACAAATGAGAACCTATTAGCATGATTCCTGTTGTTTTTATGCACACGGTTGTAACTTGTACGAGTAGTACAAGTTTATAATAAAAAAATTTAAGGAAAAGGGAGAGGTCTTAACATGACACAGAAAACAGTAACGCGTGATTTCGAACAATATTGCCAGGAGATTGTAGAGAAGTTTGAAATACCAGGTTTTTCAATTGGCTTAGCGAAAGATGGTCAAGTATTTTATGAAAATGGTTTTGGTTACCGCGATGTCGAAAACAAGCTCCCCTTGTCACCTGATACCGTTTTTGGAATTGGCTCTGTAACGAAATCATTTACAAGCATAGCGATTATGCAGCTTCAAGAAGCTGGAAAGCTAAACGTAAATGATCCGGTTGTAAAATATTTACCAGAGTTTAAAACACCAAATGAAGCATATACAAAACAAATGACGATTCATCATTTCCTAACACATTCATCAGGATTACCAGCATTACCAACTCTATTTAAAGCATTAAGTAAGAGTATTGCTAAAGATGCAATGTCTGAAGATGATGGTCAAACAAAAGGGGATATTGGGGCAGTTGAGCAGGGTGCACAAGAGCAACAAATCGAAAGTGTTGATACTTTTGAGGAGTTAATGGCAGACATTGCAAAGCAGGAATTCACATTACTCGGAGCACCAGGAACAGTGTTTAGTTACTCCAATGATGGGTATGCGCTTTTAGGTGCAATCATTGAGAGAGTTAGTGGGATGACCTACGAACAGTATATAAAGGAATATATTTTAGATCCGGCTGGGATGAAGCATAGTGTTTTCCATTTGCATGAGTTAGTTGATCATGACGATACTACTTCTCTCTATAATGCGCAGATGAAAGACGGTGAAGCGATTATTTTTAAATCGAATAACCCTTGGGATGCTCCATCGATGCGTGCAGCAGGGTTCTTAAAATCTACGGTAAACGATATGCTTAAGTATGCAGAAATCTTCAGCAGTAATGGTAAAGTAAGAGATGCTCAAATCCTCGCGCCTGAGAGTGTTGCATCAATTACTACACCGTACATGGAATGTGACAAAGACCGTTACTATGGATATGGTGTCATGATTATCCCTGACTTTTATGGATGTAAATTAATTGAACATGGTGGTTCTGTTAAAGGAGTGGAAGCACATTTAACTATGATACCGGAGCTTGGACTATCCGGTGTAGGCTTGGCAAACTTAACAGGTGTACCATCTATGAAACTGTTATTTAGTGCTATGGCCGACCAGTTAGGAAAATCAGTTACTGATTCTCATTTTTCCTATGAAGTAGTAGACGTTCCGGAATTGGAACTAAAGCAATATGAAGGAGATTACATTTCTGGTGAAGGAGCGAAATATACAGTTGTTATTGAGGAAGGTAAGCTCCAACTTAAAGTGGAAGGTGCTGGTACTATTCCTGATATCAAACCAATTGGTAATGATACATTTATGGTTCCGTTTAGAGAATCAGAACTTTCTTTACGTTTTGCAAAAGACGAAAACAACAAAGTGACCCGTTTAGTATTTGGATTTAGACAAGTACCTAAAGTTTCATAGGTGTCAGGTACGGTGTGGAACAGAGGGTCAGGTTTACTGTTCCGGTTTATGAGAACAAAACGTAAGGTCCTGCTGGGACGATAAACCTGACCCCTCGTTCCATTTGGGACGATAAACCTGACCCCTCGTTCCATTCTTGGATATAAGAGTGTTTTAAGGTTTGTATCAAACTCATACACCCCAACAACCTCATCAAAGTTGGTATAGGGAATTTGGTGATTTGCCTGTCCGATAAAACGATAGCCTTTATATCCATGATAATATCCGATATTTAATAAATCTTTCTTCTGTTTGCTGCCGCTAATTTCTATGCCATGCTTATCCCTAAGATGACGCATTAACCCATTGGTTGTTTTCCCTTTTACCCAAATAAATCGCTTTCATTTACAACTAATATCCTAATTATAATGGTTAACTTCCAAAAAAACTACAATTCTATTATTCAATTACAGTTGGAAGATTGTTCTTTTTGTCTATTATATTTCCTGAGAACGGGGCAGTGAGCATGCCCCCTATCACTGAACAAAATCAGTGTTTTGTCTGCACTAGGAGCCCGTCGATAGGTAAACCGTTCTAATTCGCACTTAATATGAGTATATGAGCATGTATGGTTTTTGTGCATAGAAATACTAATTTCAACTAGAGAACATATGAAAAAGTCCTGCAATGGCAATATGTTGACTATCTTTAATATTTTCTAAAAATAGTACAATTTTCTAAATAAATTACAATCAATCTATCACCGGTAAAAACAAACCTAAAAATAATCAAACTAATAACTAAATATTTTAATAACGGTCATTTTTAGAGAATGCTATACTGTAAGGAAAACGCTTACAAATAAAAGGGGGTAATTGCATCCTCAAGTTTCAAAATATTCTATGAATAAATTGGACATCAAAAGCAGCAGATATTGCTGCTGCGGGGTTGATGATGTGCGTATAAACAGTTGTTACTAGAAAAGTAATAGAGTTTTCATCTGTCCCCTTTTTTACAAGATAAGAAAGTATATAAATTTTACAAGTGTCTAGCTCCGAGCGCCAGAAACTAGGCGACTTCACGAATCGACCTACGATAAGTCATCATCGATTCGTGTTTTATCGAAAGTCGACTAAAAGCGGACTTGTCGTCCAACATCGACATACCCCCTATGCAGGGGCATGATCTACGTTTCTATACGGCGCTCTGTGCTTTTCTTTTCTACCTTTCATCATGAATCTACATATTTAAGATACAAATACATTTTTCATCTCTTAAGAAAGTTAACCGACACTTTCTTGAATATCGTTTTTCTAAAAAAGGAGCCATTCCCTACTTATAAATGAAAGCGTTCTACTCAAGTGATATAGTCTGTGCACGTGTTCGGAACGACACAGTGAACTTTAAGGAGGTGATGTTTCGTTTAAAGTTTAAAGTAACCAAAATAAGTCGACATCAGGAAATGGACTCGAGGACTGTGGGACTGTAACTCAACTCGAGCTCTTATAACAATTCTATGTATTTTCCTGCATTATAGAGCCTTATCACAATAGAATACATAACAATTGAGAGTTCTGTATGTTTAGAAACTATGAAGAATGCTATTACGAAAGGAGCAAATTCTATTGCGTACAAAGAATGTAAGAAATCTATCAAAAAAATTATTTGTTATCGGAACAATTTTCGTTCTTCTGGTCGGTTTAATTGCGCCTGCAGCGATTGTTGCAGCGGAAAATGACCAGCCAAGCGATGCTGATAAGACGATAAAGCTTGATCCAAGCTATCAGCAAGAACCGTTTGAAGGATGGGGAACGGCATTAGTATGGTTTGCGAATGTTACTGGGGGATGGCCGGATCAGGTTAGAAATGAATTGGCCGATGCCCTTTATGGCGAGGATGGATTGAACTTTAACATTGCCCGCTACAATATCGGCGGTGGGAACGCACCTGAAACAGAGCCATACTTGCGTCCGGGGGCGGATGTGCCAGGTTACTGGAACCGTCCAGAAGAATTCGGACCGCCGGCTGATGCAGATGACAGTTGGGAAGAACAAGAAGGCTGGTGGGACCCGACTAACCCTGATCATTGGAATTGGAATGCAGATGCGAACCAGCAGTGGTGGCTGCAGGCTGCGAAGAATAGAGGAGCAGATATATTTGAAGCATTTTCAAATTCTGCACCATATTTTATGACCCAAAGTGGCTATGTATCTGGGAACATTGATTCATGGGATGACAACTTACAAGCAGATCAATATGAGAACTTTTCTACATATTTAACGAGCGTAGTAGAGTACCTGAAAAATGACCTTAATATTGATATCCGAACGCTGTCTCCAGTTAATGAACCGAACACGGGCTACTGGGGTGCAGACGGAACACAGGAAGGGTCCAACTGGGCACCTGCTTCCCAGGCAAAAATTATTAATGAGGTAAGTGAGGATTTAGGAGAATTGAATTTAGATACAGTCGTTTCAGCAATGGATGAAACGAACCCGAATAAATACAGAAATAACTGGTCACAGTATGATGCTGCTACAAAGGCTAACATCGGTCAGATGAATGTGCATACGTATTGGCCGGGAGAGCGCACGTCTGTAAGAGATTTAGCTAAGGCCGAGGAAAAACGTTTATGGATGTCAGAGGTTGATCTGGGTGGCAGTGTTCCACAGGACTTTGACAGTATTGAGCCGGGACTTGATTTAGCTGAGCGAATTACTTCAGATATTACCAATCTCGAGCCGAGAGCATGGGTAATGTGGCAGGCGGTTGAAAATGAAACAAATATGAATGCTGACAACGAGAACTCAAACTGGGGACTGATCCAAGTACCATTTGAACCGGAAGATGCGAGTGAAGTAGAAATTAAAAAGAATAAGAAATATTACACAATGGGTAATTATACGAAATTTATTCGACCTGGATACCAAATGATTAATTCAAATGATGCTAATACATTAGCGGCAATTGATAAAGACAATGGTAAGATCGTCGTTGTGTATACAAATCAGTCTGATGCGCCGCAACAAATAGACTTCGATTTATCGGGCTTTGCGTCAGTTGGTCAATCAGCATCAGCAACTCCTTATGTAACGTCAGCTGCAGAAAATATTGCACAGCATGACAATATAGCGGTTAATAACAATCGATTATCTACAACGGTAGCTGCTAAGTCGGTTACTACTTTTGTCATTAATGACGTGTCTGGTGTAAATCCAGATGAAACATTAATCGATTCTGATTTGGAGTATAAAATAGTTAACAAGAATAGCAACAAAGTTATGGACTTAAACGATAATGGTACTTCTGTTGTGCAAAACGCGAATGCGCATGAAGAGGGTAACCAAAAATGGACAATTGCAAAGCTGACAAACGGCTACAGCAATACCGAAAAATACAAAATTGTTAACGCAGCGACAGGAAAAGTGCTAACGAATAATAACGGATCCGCTGTCGTAGCAGCCGATCAAGGTGATGAAACCCAACAATGGATTTTGTCCACAAATGGGACAGGAGAATTTACATTTATTAATGGTTCAAGCGGCACTTTATTAGAAGTCGGTGGACAATCAAAACAAGACGGGGCTAGTGTTGGTCTATGGCAAGCTAATTCCGGTACTAATCAGGCTTGGAGATTGATTCAATCTGGAATCACAGAGATAGCACCTGTCAATATTTGGACTGTTCCAGATATGCTACCAGAATTACCGAGTCAGGTAACGGTAAGCTATGGTGATGGGTCAACATCTGTTAAAGATGTCGACTGGGATTCAATTGATTCAGCTGACTACGCTACAGAAACACAGTTTACAGTAGAAGGTTCAGTTGCGGGAACATCTATAAAAGCAACAGCTGTAATCACAGTAAGTGACATTGCAAGTATTCATGATCGTAAGGTGAAAACTATTTCAGGTGTAGCTCCGATACTTCCTGAAACTGTAGTGGCAGTGACGAATTTGGATACAACAGTGGAATTACCTGTTACCTGGGAAGAAATCGATCCAGCTCTTTATGCAGATTTAGGGCAGTTTACGGTGACGGGAACACTTGCAGAAACAAGTATGGAAGCTAAGGCTTATGTACAAGTAACCGAACGCGGACTTGAAAACGTTGCACTTAATACGGATGGTTCTGCATATCCAAAAGCAAGCGCATCCTTTACAGGACAATGGGATAATGTGAACAATCTTAATGATGGTGTCGTAACCGGTGATGCACGTTGGACGAACTGGGAATCGAACAACTGGCGAGAGAACGAGTGGGTACAAATTGATTTTGGTGAAGATGAGACTATTTCTCAAGTGAAATTTGTTTTCTATGATGATAATGGAGGCACAAGGCCACCTGAATCCCTGAATCTTGAGTATTTGGATGGGACGGAGTGGAAAACAATTGAAAATACACAAACAAACATTAATGGTGAAGATGAAGCAGTGATCGATTTTGACGCGGTGACTACTTCTAAAGTAAGAGCTAACTTAACTGCTATGGCTGATACGTGTATTGCGATGCGGGAAATGGAAGTTATGGGCATCGGTGATGTTCCGAGTGTGAGCAGTGATGCAACACTAGAGTCTATTCTCGTAAACGGCGAAGCACTTGAAAACTTCGAAGCAGATACTTTCGCATATGAAGTCGAGTTGGAACAAACGACTGTGCCAACAATCGCTGTAGAACTGAGCAACATGTTTGCGAGCTATGACATAAACTTGCCAACATCAGTGCCTGGCACTGCTACAATTACGGTAACATCAGAGGATGAAACTGCAGAGCATACGTATGAAATTTCATTTACGGTTCGTGATGATTCCTCAGAGGATCAGTATACTGGCGTTCCAGTCGGACAAACGTGGTATGATACAGATGGAAATCCTATCCAAGCGCATGGTGGTGGTTTCCTTGAGCATAATGGCTGGTATTACTGGGTAGGTGAAGATAAGTCAGATAACTCCCATAATACACACGGCATTAATTTGTATCGATCTAAAGATCTATTAAATTGGGAGTTTGTATCTACTATTTTGTCAGATATAACAAATCCTGGTGAAAATACAGAAGGCAGTCCTGGACTGGTAGATACTGAAACAGGTAACTTTAATATGGAACGTCCAAAATTAATTTATGATGAAGACAGTGGTAAGTTCGTTTTATATATCCATTGGGAAAATGGTGAAGGTTATACAGCATCACAATTGCTTATTGCTTCAGCTGATACGGTAGACGGACATTACACCATTCATCATAATTACCACCCTGGTGGTTATACATCTCGTGATTTTACTGTTTATCAAGATCCAGATAGTGGAAAAGGCTATCTTGTCAGTACACAGGATGGATCAAACATGCGTCTGTATCCATTGACAGAAGATAGTACCGATGTTGATGCGGATAATTCTTATTTACTTTTCAGTGGTGCCAAAAGAGAAGCACCAGCATTAATCAAGAATAATGGTGTGTACTACATTGTGACATCAGGTCAATCTGGATGGTATCCGAATCAGGCGATGTATTCGTACAGTACCGATATTACGAATCCGGACAGTTGGTCAGCACTTGAACCAGTTGGTAACAACACAACTTTCTATAGCCAGCCAACAAACATTATGGAAGTTGACGCAGCTGATGGTACAACGCAATACGTATACATGGGAGATCATTGGAATCCAAGCGCACTTGGTACATCCACTTATGTATGGTTACCATTATCAATCGATAGTGAAAAGCATACGATGGAAATGGAATATACACCAGGATGGTCACTTGATTCGGATACAGGCAAAATTGAACTTCCAGACTTAACAAATGTATCTGAAGGGAAACCTGTCGAAGGTGAAGACAATGTTGTTGCAGGGAAATTACTCGAATACATTACCGATGGTGAATTTTTCGAGTCTGATACGTGGTCGCCTGACACGAAGTATTATCAACAAAATAAGGTGCCGTGGTCAGCAACAATTGATTTGGAAAATGTTTATGATCTTGCGCGAGTAGATCTAAGCTTTAAACAATTCAATGGTTCTGAAGCGTATTATCAATATACAATTCAAGGTAGTAATGATAATGAAAACTGGACTGTCCTTGCTGATGAATCAACTAACATGCAGACTGGTTTCAAAACAAATGATTTAACTGGCAAGTACCAGTATGTAAAAATAAATGTTACTGCTGTGAAAAATGCACATAACAATAACTCAACGGCCGACTGGGAAAATGGTCTGTTGGAAATGCAAGTATATGCAAACGACCTTAACGAAGAAATTACTGCATTGCCAGTAGCGAATAAGGAAGGAAAAACATACACATCTGAGCAATCTGTCACGCTTTCCAGTCCGACTGCAGGTGCTGAACTTTACTATACGATTGATGGAACGGAGCCGACAGATCAAAGTAATCGATATGAAGGTCCAATCTCCATTGGTCTTGGTGAAACAACACTTAAGGCAGTGGCGTATGCGGAAGGCATGGCATCAAGTGGAGTGATGACTGAAAAGTATACAATCATTTCACCAGACACGATTGTATCTGTTAGTGGTCCAACAGAATTTGCGGTTACAGCTGACGAAGCGGCATCTGGCCTTCCGGAAACACTTGAGGCACAAAATGCTGCAGGAGAGACAGTGGATGCTTCCGTACAATGGAACACCGATGATATTCAGTTTAGTGCCTACCATTCCGTAGTTGTAACGGGAACATTAACTGGTGGATTTGAAGTACAGGCTACGGTTGATGTTGTAGATCAAGATACAATCTACTTTATTCATGGTGCAGCAACGGATGATCCATTCTTTGAAGCAGCTAAGGAAAAGCTTGGCAGCCAACTTCGTAATACGGTTCCTGACCAAGCGTATGATGGAGAATGGGGTTATACTGGTGTAATCGGAACTGACATAGGTACCCGTGGCTCTTCTTCTACTAATATATATGATAGTGGATGGTGGGCTTACGGAAATAAGAGTATTGACTACACGATTCATTTGCAATCCGGAGAATATACACTCGTCTCTGGTTACAAGGAATGGTGGGGAGCAACACGTAATATGCAGTTCTCGGCTAAAGACTCTGATGGGAACGCACTCGCTTCCGTTGATTTTACAACGAACGGGAATACTGTTGCCCACCAGGAAGAAATAAGCTTTACACTTGAAGAAGCAGAAGATGTACAAGTTAGTGTTAGTAAACTTGGCGGCAGTGATCCAGTACTTGCTTGGCTTGCTGTTGAAAAGACATCATTTGCAGATAAATCTGCACTAGAACAGTTAATTCAAAGTGCACAGGCAATGAAAGATGCAGGAAAGCAAAATTATACAGATGACAGCTGGAGTGCATTTATCGAGAAACTTGAAACAGCGCAGGCCGTTAACGCAGAACGTCATGCATCACAATCAGAAGTTGAAAGTGCACATGCTGCATTGCAAACTGCAGTTGATGGTTTAGTTGAGAATGACGACCAAGGTGAAGGCGGAGACCAAGGTGAGGACGGAGACCAAGGTGAAGGCGGAGACCAGGGTGAAGACGATGACAATTTACATGTAACAGCAAGCCTAGGAACGGCTGTTAAGGTTTATCCGAATGGAACAGTGTCCGTGACAGGAACGTCTGTAAAAGTTATATTGCCAGCTGATTTACCAGAGGGAACAACTGTGACTGTTAACAAGGCAAAGCCAAGTAATACAAATGGTCAAGGACTTGCTGTGGCGGGTGATGTTTATACTTTTGAATTCCATTTCCCGGCAGGTCATGAATCATATACTGGTAAGTTTCTGTTAACGTTGGGTTACGATGATGACAAGTACGAAGCAGAAGATGTAGCAATTTACTATTTCAATGAATCTACTGACAAATGGGAATACCAAGGTGGAAAAGCTGAAAATGGTACTCTTACATTAGAAGTTAATCATTTCTCAACTTATGGTGTCTTTGCGGAAGATCAAGAGAAGCAAAGTGATGAGAATGATGAACTGCCTGATACTGCTACAAACTTATATAATTACTTATTACTAGGGTTTATCCTGATCGTAATAGGTGGAGCTAGTATGATGTTTGCGAGAAAGGCACGTAAAGAATAATTGGCACGGAAGCACGGGGACGGTTCTCGTGCTTCTTTTTTTGCGAGTGGCAGTGGAACAGAGGGTCAGGTTAACTGTTCCATTCTATAAAAATTAAACATAATTGGCACGATAAACCTGACCCCTTGTTCCACCTATCAAAACAAAAGAGTTGCTGGGATTTCCAGCAACTCTTTTGTTATTGTGATTCGGATACAGGTACAACACCCATGTATTTCTCCAATGTAATTTCTTTAGATGCGATTTCTTGGGCTGTGTCTTTTCCGACATAGCGCATGTGCCATGGCTCGTATTTGTAACCAGTGATGTCTTCTTTTCCTTTTGGATAACGGATAATGAACCCGTATTCCGAAGCGTGTTTGGCGAGCCATTTAGCTTCTACTGTATTGGCGAAGCAATCGCTGATTATGCACTGGCTACTTTTACCAGCAAGGTCAATTGCGAGCCCTGTTTGGTGTTCACTGTGTCCTGGAATGGCGCTATACGTTTTGGCTTTTTCTTTTCCGTCACGTTGTACATAATAGTCAAAAAGTGATTTCTGCGTTGCATAGGAGCGATATCCGGAAGCACCGAGTAAATGCACCCCGTCCTTTTCAGCTCCGGCAAACATTTTTTCTAGTGCATCAGCTGCTACTTTGCGCATTTGACGCTTCTCTCGCTTATCATTAAATGTAAACGGCACATCTGGATAAACTAAATCAGTAGGGTCATAACCATCTGGTAGCATGTACTGTTTATTGACAAGGACTGCTACACTAGTTGGATTGGCTACTACGTGGACGGCATCATCATCCCCTGATTGGCTATCTGTGCTCTTGTTCGAATCTGACCCTTGACCAGAATTGCCATCAGCTGTTGACTGGTCCGTTTCGTTTGATGAGCCCTGCTCAGAATTTGAGTCATCATTATCGTTTGATGAGTCCTGTTTAGAATTTGAGTCATTATTATCGTTTGATGAGCTTTGGTCTTTTTTTGAATCATCATTTTCGCTATGATCAGATGCTGAGTCATTCTGCTGATCCTGATCACCGGCGTTGTTAGAGGTACTGTTGTCAGACTGGTTGTCCGAGCTATCGGGTTTGTCAGCCTGATCATTAATTGCTGAATCATTTGTATCGTTATTGCCGGTATTTTCAGCTGGTTCGTTCGTATTTGTTTCATTGTTTTGACTATCTTCTTGGTTCTGTAATTGGTTATCGCTGTTGCCACACGCTGCGATTACCACCATGATCAATCCAAGAAAAAGTACTGCGATAATTGCTTTTTTCAAAATTAGCCCTTCTTTCCTGCGAAAACTAGGATGTCACTCTTGAGAATGTGGAACGGAGGGTCAGGTTTATTGTTCCAGTTTGAAATTAGATGCAGAGCAACACCTCTATTACATTAGACGTAAATTACGACAGATTGTTTCACTTTTAGGGAAAGTGGATTGAGATGGCCTAATATAGTAAATAGGTTCAATTGAATATAAAAAGACCACCGTTTTCATAGTAAAATAGAAGTACCTATCACAGAACTTCCAATTACTTATCCCAACCAAAGGAGTTGAAAACGATGTTTTATCAAAAGTACGAGCTCATTTAGATAACCCAATCGTTTATTATCAAAGTAATATTAGACAACCATTTCCTTAGACTTTTTAGAACTGATGAAGCTCAAAAATCAGGAGTTTTGCTGGCATTATTAATGTTCTATATATAATTTTTCGAATGGGACAGTGTGGTGATCCCGAGGGCTTAGTCAATGGACACAGGATTTAAATAATTGTAGCATCTCTACTGATTGGGATGCAAAAATAACTAAAAGTAGTTTCTGTAGAAAGCTCATACTCATGTGAGTTTTTCATTTGAGACCAAATTATACACTGGAATGGTCTCATCGTTATCATTCACTAAACTGTACAATGTATCAGAGTCTAGTAGCCACTTACAAACTGCTTGAGCTGTCTCATTATAGTAGAGTAACGCCTAGCATCAGCCTATGCAAATTTAAATTTATTAATAAATTCATCATAGCTTAAAACTTCTACTTCCCTATTATTTGATGCTTTTAGATATTTTGAGAAACTCTTTTTTTCACTCCCAGGAAAACCGATACACTGTTCTGATTCACTGCATAATAATCTTTGAGAAATATAATTAATTTCTTTGTTAAGTAATCTAATTCATGAACGATCTTCTTTATAACATCTTTTTCAATAAAAGAAAAAAGGTTCTTGTGAATCCGACAATTTTACCAGCAATTAAATAATATATAAAGACTTAACCCTAAAACTCCAATGCTTACAATTATCCGCTTATGCGAGTGTTCAATAGGATCCTGGTAATTTTACAAGACCATGACACTGTGCTACATTTAAAAGCGTTTTTATGAAATGCATCCGCCTTTCATTATTTTTTATTTCTATTATGAAAAGGAACTAGTTTTATTAGTAAATATACATTTTACTCCAAACTTATTAAAAGTATCTACATACTTTGGATCTTCAATTGGTGATTCTGTGATGATATAATCTATATCTTCAAATTCTGCAAATAGGCTTATGCCAGGTTTGTTAAACTTTGAGGAATCGATAACGGCATAGACTTCTTTTGCCGAATTCATCATACTTTGTTTTACATTTGCTTCTAATGAACTTAAAGCAGTTAATCCTTTAGTAGTGTGAACTCCACTAGCGCCAATAAAAGCTTTGTTTACTTGAATATTACGAAAGTATTTTTCCGCATCAGGCCCTTGAGTGGACATGTTTTGCCCCAAGAGCATTCCGCCGGATAAAGATACAAGAACTTGACTATTAGCAAGAGCATGAGCTACTTCTAATGAATTTGTTAATACCGTTAAATTTGTTCGAGATACAAGTAAACGAGCAATTTCAACCGTTGTTGTTCCTGAATCTAGTATGATTGTGTCCCCATCTTCAATAACATCAACAGCTGCTTTAGCTATTGCCCCTTTTGCCCCTTTATTTATAGTGCTGCGAGATTCAAAGGGTACTAGTTTCTTTTCATTTTCTACATGATGTACTTCTCCTCTAGTGCGGAAAACAAGAGAAGCTTCCTCTAATATGGTTAGGTCTTTACGGATTGTAGCTGGTGTAACATTGAATAATGGAATAATATCATTAACATTTACAGAAGATTTCTCCTTTATTATTTCGTAAATTTCATTTTGACGCTTGTTAATAAAGACCATAATTTAATCAACTCTTTTTCATATTGTGAATTTATATAAAACATTATGATGCATTGTGAAGGTTAATGCAAGTCGCAAAAGTAGTATTTAGAAAAATTTTGAAATGAATAGGTACGATTATAATAGTAGTTAAATTTAATATGGACCGACTATAAATAGAATGAATTATAAAACACTTTAGAAATAATATATTAAAAGTAATATAAAGAATAATTTGAAACCACAATAATATTTTGAAAATTTTAATGAATGATGTTGACGGAGAAAAAATACTATGATATTCTCTAAAGAGAAATAAAAGAAAATGATACTTTATGAAGATTAGTGAAAGTTAACGTTGATGTTAGTGAGGAGGGATTAAGTGAAAATATTGTGTGTTGGAGAGCTGGTTGCAGATATTGTTGCGAACCCAGTCACAAATATAGATTTTACAATTGACAACATTGGTGTAGAAGAGATTTCCCTTAAAAATGGTGGGGATGCTTTAAATACATCAGTCAATTTAGCTAAACTTGGAAGTGATGTATCGTTTATAGGAAAGGTAGGAAAGGATATATTCGGAGATTTCTTAATAGATAAGGCTGAATCAGTTGGAGTTAATATGGATCATATCAGACGTTCTGATCACTTACCAACATCAAAAGTGATAGGACTAATTAAGGAAAATGGTGACCGATGCTTTATCCAAAGTGCAGGAGCTAATTCGGAATTCTCTATCCACGATATTGATTTATCCTTATTAGATGAATGCAGCATTTTACATATTGGCGGTACATTCCATTTGCAAAATTTTGATGGAGTAAAAGGATGTGTAGAGCTACTTAGACTTGCTAGGGAAAAAGGTATCATTACTACAATGGATGTTTGTTGGGATCATTCGGGAAAATGGGCGGAAGTTATTTACCCCTGTTTCCAATATTTAAATTATATTATTCCGAGTATAGGAGAAGCAAAGCAAATTACCGGAAAAGATAATGTAGAAGAAATGTGTGAGTATTTTAAATTCGCTGGGGTTGAAAGCGTAATCATTAAGATGGGTGAAAAAGGAACCTATTGCTCCACTTGGGATGGCGATTTCTATTGTGGTAGTTATAAAGTGGATGTAAATGATACTACTGGTGCTGGTGATGGATTTGTTGCAGGTTTTTTGTTTGGAATAGGTAATGATTTGAAGGTGGAAGAATGTGTAAAGATGGGAACAGCGGTCTCAGCTTTTGTTATTCAACATATTGGTGCAACAGACGGATCACCAACATTTTCAGAGATTGTTAGCTTTATAGAAAAAAATCAACTGGAGGTAAGGTATGAATAATTATAATAACAAAATGGTTTTGAAAGCCTACGAGTCTGGTTATGCCATTCCAGCTTTCAATTATTCTGATATTTGGGAGCTATTAGCAATAACCGAAGCTGCTAATGAAGAACAAGCAAAAGTATATATATCTACAAATATGCCCGTAGTAAACACAATAGGAGTAGAGCACTGTGCGGCATTGGGCAAAGTCTCTTATGAACAATCGGGTAGGAATATTATTAGTCACCTCGACCACTCCACGGAAGTAGAGCTGTGTAAAAAAGCGATAGATAACGGATATATGTCTGTTATGATCGATGCTTCTGCAGAATCATTAGAAGTAAATATAGATAAGGTAAAAAAAGTGGTGGATTATGCACATGGAAAGGGTGTTGTAGTAGAAGCAGAAGTTGGAAAAATTAGAGGGAATAGTGAAGAGGGCTCATTTGATGGAGGCGAATATTTGGCTGAAGTCGACGAGGCTGTTGAGTTAGTGAATGCAACTGGTGTTGATTCTCTTGCTGTAGGAATTGGTAACGGACACGGTTTTTATAAGACAAAGCCAAATATCAATATTCAAAGATTAAAAGAAATAAAAGAAGCTATCTCCATACCATTAGTGCTTCATGGCGGAACAGGATTACCTTATGATGTAGTTCGAGAATGTATTGGACTTGGAATGTCTAAAGTCAATGTAGGTACTATTTTACACAGTACTTATCTTGACGAATTAAAAAAGGAAATAATGAAGGAACGATCTAGTCACAGTATCGCAGATATATTCGTTCCAGTAAAAAGTGAAATTAAGAAAGTAGTAAAGGAATGGATTAAAGTATGTGAGTCTGGTAATAGATCTTAATTGCTG
Source organism: Radiobacillus sp. PE A8.2 (assembly GCF_045635475.1). Classification (NCBI taxonomy): domain Bacteria; kingdom Bacillati; phylum Bacillota; class Bacilli; order Caryophanales; family Bacillaceae; genus Radiobacillus; species Radiobacillus sp. PE A8.2. The sequence goes on from NZ_JBJGXI010000001.1 coordinate 164,021, forward strand.
CATAATGATTCATCGTGGGGGTGAAGAAATGGTGCACTATCTCCTGAAAATCACATTGTTAAATGTAAGCGTTATTAATAGGTTTGATTGTCAGTAACTTCCATGGTTAACCTTCAAGTATATTGATGGAATGTATTTAAATATTGTAATATTTTACAGCTATTGTTGAACCCAACTTAAGATTAAGGGATTAATTATTTATTTATGATCTTAATACAAAATGAAATTTATAGCTAAGAATATAATCAATTTTTCTTATGAGCAAATGGATTTATTTTTGTGTGCGCTTTCATGTAGATAATGAAATAGACTTCAATTAGGGTTTTTATGGAAAAATAATAATAGAGGGAGTGTATATAGTTATGAAGAAGATGTGTTTGGTTGTTTGTATGTTATTTATTGCAGTTGTAGCTTTGGTAGGGTGTAATTCAGATTCTGCATATCCTAGTAAGGATATAAAGACGATTGTACCTTACGGTGCTGGTGGAACAACAGATTTAACTGTAAGAGCACTATTTGATGCTGTTCCTAAAGAGGATATGCCCAATAATTCCAGTTTCCTTGTTTCGAATGTAACTGGAGGGAGCGGCCTTGTAGGTGCTAATGAATTTACAAACTCTGATTCGGATGGATATACCTTAGGTGTACTTAATTGTGATTTACTGTTAAATGAAGTTCTCGGTAATACGGAAATAACAGTAGATGATTATGTTCCATTAGTAGCAATTCAAGATGATCCATATGCGGTAGTCGTCAGTGCGGAAGCGCCATTTCAAACTTTCGAAGAACTTATTGATTATGCCAAGGAACATCCTGGTGAAATAACAATTGGAGATTCGGGAAGTGGCAGTGCTAACAATCTAGCTGTACGGGCAATGGAAAAGTTTTTAGGGGTTTCATTTAATAAAGTATCTTATGATAGTTCTGCAGATTCGGTTATTTCAGTAGTAAGTGGTGAAATAGATGCCACAGTAACACATACTTCTGCAGCTACAGGACAGTTGGATGCTGAGAAAGTTAAAATATTGGCGGTTACATCAAATGAACGTCTTTCTACTTATCCTGATGTCCCAGCAATTGGAGAATTATATGAAGAAGCGTCAGATATGAAGGTAGATAGCTGGATATTTTTAGCAGCGCGTCCTAATACGGAACAATCGTCAATTGAGTTCTTACAAGATACTTTTTCTGAAGCTGTTAATTCAGATAAATTCAAAACTTCCATAAAAAACTTTCATATGCAGGAAGTGAGCATGACTTCAGAGGAGATGAAAGAATTTATCAAAAGCCAAAGAGAATACTATAAAAAAGTTCTGAATTAATTGTTATAGTAAGAAGCCGTCGATACAGTTATAGATTGTTTCTGTATCGGCGCATGCCTAGAAATGGGGTAATTTAGATGAATAAATATAACAATATGTTGATATCCATTATTTTGATATGTATTTCGGGTGCGGTTTTCTATGGGACTAAGGATTACGAGTCATCCGGATTAGAATCTATCGGAGCAGGGTTTTGGCCAAGATTGTTAGCGATCACACTCTTTATATTATCTGTAGTCCTATTTATTCAATCTATTTTTCAAAAAGGTGACGGTAACTTCAAACTGGTTAATTTAAAATCTCCTGGTATTATTCGTGTGATTAAAATAAGCTCGGTATTATTAATATTTTGTATCATATTAAAAGTGTTTGGTTTCCTTATAGCTATCTTATATTTGGTGCCTCCTTGTATGTATATATTGGGTGAGAAAAGAATTGGTTCGATAATTGGTGTTACTGTAAGTGTGGTACTTTTAGTTTATGTCGTTTTTGTAGTTCTTCTAAAAATACAATTGCCAGAAGGTATTCTCTTCTGAAAATTATTGGAAGAGTTAATGTCTCGCTATTTATAGATTAAGGAGATGAATCAAGAAAAGCTTCATAGTGCTTCACTAATTAAACACTAAATTGCCATAGTTATAGTGCATTGGCCAATTACGTAGAATTAATTCTGTGAAGGGAGGAGAGCAATAAAATGCTAGAATTTTTCAGTGCGTTCTCAAGTATATTGCAGCCAAACATAATTATATATATTTTTCTCGGAACGTTGGCAGGTGTGTTGGTAGGGTCAATGCCGGGTTTATCTTCAATTATGGGTCTGTCCATTTTGATGCCTTTTACCTTTTCACTAGGCGGAGATACAGGAATCTTAATGTTACTAGGAATGTTTTGTGGAAGTATCTTTGGCGGTTCTGTAACAGCTATATTAATAAATACCCCAGGGACAGCAAATTCAGCAGCAACATGTTTAGATGGATATCCAATGGCTAACAAATATGGACAACCAGGTAGGGCTTTAAGTATCTCTATAATGGCTTCAACTTTTGGAGGAATATTTAGCGCTGTTATGCTACTTTTTACTTCTCCGATTTTAGCTAAATTCGCCTTGAGATTCGGATCGCCAGAGTTTTTTGCATTAGCTATATTTGGTCTTAGTATTGTAGCAGGAATATCATCAAAATCACTTGTAAAAGGTTTGATTAGTACTCTAATTGGTCTTTTACTAGCTACGGTTGGGATTAATTCATTTACAGGAGAATTTAGATTTACATTTGATTCGGTGTATTTATCTGCTGGAATTTCATTTGTACCGGTACTAATTGCGCTTTATGCATTTTCACAAGGATTAGCGATGGTTGAAAGTGGTGAATCAAGTAAAAAGGCAAGTGTTAAAGTTAACAAGGTCTTTCCTAGCATAAAAGATGTAAAACGAGTATCACCCACTATTTTAAGATCAAGTTTCTTAGGAACAGTAATAGGAACGATACCTGGCACTGGTGGCGATATCGCATCTTGGGTCGGTTATAACGAGGCAAAGCGTTGGTCGAAGAACCCAGAAAAGTTTGGCGACGGTGCACCAGAAGGTATTGCTGCACCTGAAGCAGCAAACAATGCTATCTCTGGTGGGGCACTAATCCCTCTTTTAACGTTAGGAATACCTGGCGATGCCGGTACTGCCATTATGCTAGGGGCATTAATGATGCAAGGGATTATTCCTGGGCCCTTATTATTTGAACAACAAACAGAAAAGGTTTATATAATTATCGGTGGATTAATATTAGCTAATATATTCATGTGTATTATTGGTTATTGTGGTGTTAAATATTTTTCAAAGATTACAACGATTTCAAGTAAGATTTTGACACCTATTATTTTTATTTTTTGTTTTGTTGGAACTTTTTCGATCAACAACAACGTAAACGATATCTATTTTATGATAATTGCGGGTATCATAGGTTATATTTTAATAAAAAATGAATTTCCATTACCTCCGATTATTTTAGGGTTGATTTTGGGTGGAATAGCGGAGAAGAATTTAGAAAGGTCTTTAGCGCTTTCGGAAGGGGATTTGATGATATTTATTGAAAGACCTATATCATTAACACTACTAATAGTAGCGTTAATATCAATGATATACCCCATCATTCATTCGAAAATTAGAAAAAGGAAATCGATTATAGATAGCATGGACTCAGGTAAAGATTTATAAATGAAATTCGAATCTAAAACGGTGGCTTGATAAAGCAATTAAGAATCGATGGGATAAAGTACTCTTTTTATTGGAGGAAAAGTACTGACAATAATGATCTGGAGGTAGATTATGAAGAAAAAGATTTTTATAGATGGGAAATGGATAGATACAAATTCCACTTATTCTATTAAAAATAAATTCACAAATGAATTGTTTGTAGAGGTTTGTGAAGCGGGGGGGAAAGAAGTGGATTTGGCTGTGGAATCTGCTGTAAAAGCTTTCCGAAACTACTCATTTACTCCTGCTCACCGTTATGAAGTGCTCGCAAAGGTATCGAAGTTACTTAACGAGAATATAGAGGAATTGGCGACGACAATAGCTATTGAAGGTGGTAAACCTATTACAGATGCTAGAGTTGAAGTAAAACGTTCTGCGGAGACTTTCTTATTGGCTGCTGAAGAAGCGAAAAAGATTACTGGAACTCAAATCCCAAATTATAATGCAACAAATCGATTTTTTTATACGATAAAAAAGCCCGTCGGCGTTGTTGCGGCAATCACTCCATTTAATTTTCCGATGAATCTTGTTGTGCACAAAGTAGCACCTGCGTTAGCTGCAGGTAACCCGGTAATTCTCAAGCCTTCATCAAATACATCTGCTGTTGCTCTTAGGTTATGTGAGATACTTGAACAAGCTGGAGTTCCACAAGGATTTCTCCATTGTGTAATCGGCGGAGGGAGAACAGTTGGTCAGCAGTTGTTAGAGGATTCAAGAATTGCACATTATACATTTACAGGTTCTCCAGGTGTAGGTAAACATATTCAACAAACGATTGGTCTACGGAAAGCGACATTAGAGCTCGGTTCTAATTCTGCTACGATTGTTCATGGTGATTGTGATGTTGAGAAAGCAGCTATGAAATTAGCAAAGATGGCATTTGCGCATGCAGGGCAAATATGTATCTCTGTTCAACGAATTTTTGTTCAAAAATCTGTTGAGGAAAGGTTTATGCAACTATTTTTGGATGGTGTATCTAGACTGAAATTAGGTGATCCGCTCGATGTGGAAACCGATGTTGGTCCAATGATTAGTGAAGCTGAAGCGGTTAGAATAGAAGAGTGGATTAATGAAGCAAAATATTCCGGTGCTAAGGTAATAACTGGTGGAAACCGAAAAAGAAATCTATTTGAACCGACTGTGATAACAAATGTAACGAAAGATATGAAAGTAGTGGCAGAAGAAGTATTTGCGCCGGTAGTGTCTGTTACTAGCTACAATGCGATTGAGGAAGCAATAGACTTAGTTAATGATTCCAAATATGGTTTGCAGGCAGGCGTCTATACGCGAGACATGAATCTAAGCTTTAAATTGCCTCATTTACTGGAAGTCGGTGGGGTAATTATTAATGATACATGTTGCTATCGTGCGGACCAAATGCCTTACGGTGGTGTAAAAGAAAGTGGAAATGGCAAGGAAGGACCAGCTTTCGCCATGCAAAGCCTCATGGAAGAAGTTGTAGTTGTTATAAACTTAGAAGAATAGTTGATTTAGTTGTGGAGTGGTATAGAGATGAAAACTTATAAAATCGCTGTAATTCCAGGTGATGGTATTGGACCTGAAGTATTGGAAGCGGGCGTAAATGTGATGAAAGTCATTTCGGAGCTGGACGGTCGCTTTCGGTTTGATTTTACTTTTTTTCCCTGGGGTTGTGAATATTATTTAAAGCATGGAAAAATGTTAGCTGATGATGGAATGCAAACATTGAAAAAATTCGATGCAATCTATTTGGGAGCTGTGGGGGCACCGAGTGTCCCTGATCATATCTCGTTGTGGGATTTGTTGCTTCGAATAAGAAAAGAATTTAATCAGTATGTGAACCTTCGACCTATTACCTTATTAGAAGAATCGCTTTCTCCTATAAAAGGCAAGGGTATGAAAGAAATAGACATGCTAATCATTCGTGAAAATAGCGAAGGTGAATATGCTGGAGCAGGTGACCGGTTGTTTAAAGGTACAAAAGAAGAAGTTGCGCTTCAGACTGGAGTCTTCTCCAGAAAGGGAACAGAAAGAATCATTCGTTACGCGTTTGAAGAAGCGAAGAAAAAAGGAAAATCTTTAACTAGTATTAGTAAAGCAAACGCATTGAATTATTCCATGGTGTTCTGGGATGAAGTTTTTGAAGAGGTTAAACAGGATTATCCAGAAGTTCCTACGTATTCTTATCTAGTTGATGCGGCGGCCATGTTTATGGTGAAACAGCCGGAGAGATTTGAGATAGTTGTCACTTCTAACTTATTTGGAGATATATTAACGGATTTAGGTGCTGCGCTATCTGGTGGCCTTGGTCTTGCTGCAGGGGCTAACATAAATCCTGAAAAGGAATTCCCTTCAATGTTCGAGCCAATTCATGGATCTGCTCCTGATATAGCTGGGAAAGGTATTGCAAATCCTTTGGCTGCTATTTGGTCAGTTAGTCAGATGCTTGACTTCTTTGATTACGAAGATACAGGCAAAATCGTATTAGAATCTATTCAGAACGTGCTAAAAGAAAGAGAGTTTCTGACACCAGATATGGGAGGCGATGCTACTACTTCACAAGTAGCTGAAAGAATAATCAAACGGTTAATACAATATTATAATTAAGAAATAAAATTGACTGTTTTTAATAGAATACAGTCAATTTTATTTTTATATGGTTTTGGTTTCGTATATGGGACTACTGTCACTTCTCGAAGTTTGTCACAATGTGTTGTCGACTGAGAATTGGAACATGGGGTCAGTTTTACTGTTCCGGTCTATGAAAATAAAACATAAGGGGCACGATAAACCTGACCCCATGTTCCACCAGAGCATTTTGTTTTACAACTATGTAATTATTAGCGTATCTTATTAAGGTAAATAGTTAGCTAGGTAAATAATTTAGTGGGGATGGTTTCCATGGATCGAACTGAGTTAATTCATACGCTGAACCAACAAGTGAGGTATATAAACAAACAATTAAATGAGCAGTTGAAAAAGCATAAGCTTTATCATTCTCAGTGGTTGATTATCTATTGTCTACAACGTTTTGGGCCAATGACACAAACGGAAATTTGGCAGTATTTAAACGTTGAAGCTCCAACTGTTACAAGGACACTTAAACGAATGGAAGAGAATGGTTGGATTATTAGGAAGCAAGGAGAAGATAAGAGAGAACGACTCATTTTATTATCCAATTCTGCCAAAGAGAAATATGACGCTATTAAACAATCTGTAGAACAGTTCGAAGTAAACATACTTAAAGCATTTACAGAGGAGGAGCAAGTTCAATTAGCGACATTGATAAAGAAGATTGGCGAGTGATTGAGGGGGAACAGCATGACTAAAACAAGAGAACCAATCTGGACGAAAAGTTTTATAAGTATTTCATTAACACAATTTATGGTATTTGTTGCTTTTTATACGCTATTAACTACTTTACCCATTTATATTATCAAACATTTAGGTGGAACGGAGGCACAAGGGGGCCTGATCATTACCTCCATCCTTGTAGCTGCTATCTTAATACGGCCATTTTCCGGGAAAATATTGGAACGAGTAGGTAAGAAAAAAGGACTTGTATGGAGTGTAGCTATTTTTACCGCAACTTTATTTCTTTATATTTGGATTGATTCATTTATTCCACTTCTGGTATTACGGTTTTTCCATGGTCTTTCGTTTGGGATTGTTACTACAGCAACAGGTGCAATAGCGGCTGATGTGATTCCGGACGAGCGTAGGGGAGAAGGGCTTGGCTATTTTGCGATGGCTATGAATCTCGCAGTTGTAGTGGGGCCGTTTATAGGCTTGACTTTATTGCAATTTGTTTCTTTCCAAGCATTGTTTGTATGTTTAAGTATCGCGATGTTAGGTGGCGTGATATGCGCTATTTTAGTAAGAGTTCCTATTGATTTGGAAAAATCTATTCTGGAAAAAGGTAAGCTGTCGATTCATGATCTTTTTGAGGTTCGGGTTTTGCCGATCGCGTTGATCAGTAGTCTTGTTGCACTTTCTTATTCAAGTGTTATTTCCTTTATTTCTTTATATGCAGAAGAGATAAACTTAGCAACAACCGCTAGTTATTTCTTTCTTGTATTTGCTGTTGTAATGATTGGATCGCGTCCATACTTCGGGCAGTTATTTGATGTGAAAGGTGCTCCGTATGTGATTTTGCCGTGCCTGCTTATTTTTGGATTGGGATTAGTGCTTCTAAGCTTCACTAGTACGTCTTGGATGCTACTTTTATCTGCAGGAATCATAGGGTTAGGCTATGGGTCCTTGCTACCTAGTTTTCAAGCATTAGCTATTCAATCAGCGCCGAAAAATCGAAGTGGTCATGCTACAGCAACATTCTTTATGCTTTATGATGCGGGAATAGCTATAGGCTCATACACTTTAGGTGTTATTGTTACGTTATTTGGGTTTCAGACTTTATATATTGTATGTGCACTACTTACTTTAGTTATATTCGGTTTGTTTAGGCTTTTGCAGGCGGGAATGAAGTACACACACATACGATGAAGGAAGGTAACGAGAATGCAGATAAAGTAATAGATAAAGTAATACCTTGGCTCGAACAACATAAGGATGAAGACAACTACTTCTTACACATTCAGTTGTGGGATCCGCATGCGCTTTATACTTGTTTAGTAGAATATACTTAAGATTGGAAGAAGGAAACTGCTTCTAGCTTTTCTAGTGAAGTAGTTACGAAATGTATCACGAAGGACTTTATGATTTTCCTCCAGTTGCTTTGTATGATATGGAAAATGATCCATATCAGCAGTATAACGTTGCCGTTGAACTCCCAGAGTTCGTGCAAATGGTGAATAATCGATTAATACAATGGGAGCAGGAGTATCAAAGTTATCCACTTAGAAGCTTCTGAACAACTAGAAGCTAAGTATCGTAATGCTGATAGCGTCTCATCAGCATATAGGAATTGAGTGAACAAAGCAGAGAGCAGATCTTTAGGAAACAATTGGAAGTTTGCGAGAAAAGGAGGGCACAACTAGCTTCTAAGCTTCTGTGCCTTTTTTAAGTGTTAGTACTTTCATTCTTGGGTGTGAGTACCTCTGGGCCAATATAGATAATTTCCCTACTGAAATAGTACTATTCAAGTTATTTAACCGGTAAGTTTGAAGCAGAAATGGAACAGCGGGTCAGGTTTACTGTTCCGATCTATGAAAATAAAACATGAGGTCCTGTTGGGACGATAAACCTGACCCCATGTTCCACCCCGCCGTGAATTGAATTTTCTTAATGGGTTTTCGAATTTCATATTGGTAAATTAAAGAACAGAGAAAATTCAGCAAAGATAGCATGTTAACCGAATTTAAAACGGAATACCTCAAAAAAACACGCTTATTTTTAAATACAACTCAATCTAGTGAACCCTATAATTTTATATGAAAGATAGAAAAAGATTATTGAGGAGGAAATAGGCATCCCTGAAAGGCTAGGTAGATGCCTTGGAATCTACCATTAAATGTAAGGAGGTCTAGCTTTGAAGCATATAATCAAATGGAGCAAAAAATGCATGATTGTAATTTTAATAGCTTTAGTCATTGAAAGTGCATTATTTAATTTTGTTGCAAATTTTAGCGTTTCAGCGGCCGAAAACAGCGCGAATGATAACCAGGTAGCATCAACCGATTCTGCAAATGAAGAAACGCTAATGGAGACACCATTTGAGCTTTTACCAGTCGGAAGTGTAAAAGCTAAAGGATGGTTGTTACATCAATTAGAGCTGCAGAAGGAAGGTTTAACTGGCCACATGGAAGAAATTTCACCAGATTTGACGAGTGATAGTGGCTGGCTTGGTGGTAACGGGGAAGATTGGGAACGTGGTCCATATTATGTAAAAGGGTTAGTAGCACTAGCCTATACATTGGATGATGAGACATTGAAAGAGAAAGCGCAAAAGTGGATTGACTGGTCCATTAATAGCCAAAAGGCGAATGGGAATTTCGGTCCGGAAAGCAATAACGATTGGTGGCCAAGAATGCCTATATTAAATGCGATGCAGGATTATTATGATGCTACGCATGACGAGCGCGTTATTCCTTTTATGACCAACTATTTTCGCTATCAATTAAATACACTCCCATCAAGACCACTATCCAGTTGGGCAGCTGCAAGAGGTGGAGATAACATCTATAGTGTTTACTGGCTGTACAAGCATACTGGTGATGCGTGGTTATTAGATCTTGCTAAGCAATTACATGACCAGTCAGAGGATTGGACGGGTGCTTTTACAAATAATAATTTCTTTGATTCGCATGTTGTAAACATTGCACAAGGAATGAAATTACCAGCATTGTATTATCAACAATCTGGAGATCCAAAGGATTTACTGGCACTTGAGAAAGGGAAAGAGCATTTACTTCGTGAACATGGCCGAATTGATGGCATGTATAATGCGGATGAAGCATTAAGAGACATCAGCTCTACACATGGAGTTGAATTGGATGGTATAGCTGAATTCATGTTTTCTAATGAAATTGCTTTATCAATTCTAGGAAATGCAAGCATTGGCGATGATTTAGAGAAGGTTGCCTTTAATGCTTTGCCAGCGACCTTTAATGCAAACATTACCGGTTACTCTTACTTTGAGGTACAAAATTCAATTTTAAATTCTGTAGGTGTTCACGGCTTTTCTAATGATCACGGTGATAGCTCTGTATTTGGTGCTCCATCAGGCTTTGAATGCTGTTTTATGAATTTACACATGGCATGGCCTAAGTTTGTGAAAAACATGTGGATGGCTACTAAGGAAAAAGGACTCGCGATTGCAGCATATGGTCCTAGCGAAGTAACAACAGACGTTGCAGGTGGACAACAGGTCACCGTTACAGAAAATACAAATTATCCGTTTGAAGATCAAATTCATTTTACTGTGCACACAGACGAAAATGTTTCTTTTCCATTCCAACTAAGAATTCCGAGTTGGAGTGAAAATACAGAAGTTCTTGTCAATGGGGAAAAGCAGGAAGGTATGAAAGCTGGTCAATACTTTACAATCGACAGAGAATGGTCTGATGGTGATGAAGTTGTACTTAGCGTACCAATGGAAATAAAAACATCATCCTGGGAGAACAATTCTGTTGGGGTGGAAAGAGGACCATTAGTTTACTCCTTGCAAATAGAGGAAGAATGGAAAGAATACGAAGGAAACGATGCAAGAGAAATCAAATTACCTCATCCAGAAGATTTTCCATTAGAAGAAGTTGTACCAGCATCTGATTGGAACTATGGATTACTTGTAGATCGAAATAATCCTGAATCGTCTTTTGAAGTATTCGAGAAGGATATGCCTTATCAACCATTTAGTAACCAGGATTCCCCAATTGTGTTGAAAGCAAAAGGTAAACAGATTCCTGATTGGGGTCTTGACGGAAATGTAGCGGAACAATTACCGATGAGTCCAGTTGCTTCTAGTGAACCAGAAGAGGATATTACCTTAATCCCTTACGGAGCAGCCAAGGTCCGCTTAAGCCAAATTCCACAAATTGGTGAGCCATCATTGACGACCACACGTGAAGCGGAAACAGCAACTGTTAAAGAAGCTCAGCTCAAAACAGACTCGACGGCATCTAATGGAAAGTATGTTGATATGGACCAAACAGGTTCAGTTACGTTTGCCAATGTTACCGTTCCGTTAGCTGAAAGTTATACCCTAACGGTTCATTATGCTAATGGTGGGACACAAGATGCGATTAACGACTTATATATTAATGGCAAGAAGGTTAACGCAATACAATATCCGAAAACTGGAGAGTGGCATCAGTTTTCAAGTGAAAATGCGCTCAAGATAGATGATGTAAGCTTAAACGCTAACTTCTATAATGCGATATCTTTACAACAAAATAACAACAATCGTATACAAATAGATCGTATTGAAATTACTCCTGTTGGGACAATTACAGAACCAAAGGTAACGTCCGTTGAAGCTGAAGATGATGATGGGATTAATTTGCATACGAATGTAGCGGCAAACATTGGCTCATACAAAGTACTTTACGGGAAAGAAAGTGGAAAGCTAACGACTACTGCCTACGGATTTAACTCTGAGGATGCTAATATCACAGGACTTGATCCAGAGACTACTTACTACTTTCAGGTTGTAGCCAATATTGGAGGGCAGACAGTAAGCTCTATTGAAGTTTCAGCCACTACGAAAGCAGCTGATGAGGAAACACCTGCACTAGATGCAACTTTTTTAGATGATTTTGAATCAGGTAACGCTGATAAATGGACGGAATATGGAGACACAAATCAAATATCCGTTGAAAATCAAGCGTACGCATTTGCTCGAAGCACAAATGTCAAAGCCGTTGCAGGTAATCCGGATTGGACTGATTATGTCGTAGAAGCAGATATACGTCCTGAAGATATTAGTCGAAATAATGCTGGAATCATGTTCCGTGTCACTGACTCTGCTTCAGGTCCAGACAGCTATCATGGTTACTTTGCTGGAATCGGTGAAGCAGGAGGAGATGGCAAAGGACTATTGATTGGCTACGGAGATGGTGGCTGGCATAATATTAAATTAATTAAATTTGATGTAGAGGCGAATAAATACTATCACTTAAAGGTAGTTGTATATAAGAAATACATTCAAGTCTATGTTGATGGCGAAAGGAAATACGCCTTTTACGACGATAGGTTTAAGCAAGGACAAATAGGCTTGCGGGCTTATGATACACCATTTACTGCCGATAATGTTTCAGTTCGGAATATCGAAGATGCGGACATTGCTGACTATGAGGAACAATCTTTATCAGTCGCACCACAGGTATCAGCAGTTAGAAGCCACGGTATCGTAACGATCAAATATGAAAAAGTTCCGGCTACCTCTTATAAGATAGAATATGGTACCGAGAAGGGGAACTACACACATGAAAAATATGACGTTGAATTCAATTCATATAAAGGTGGTAATCCTTTCAACTTTGATCGGACAAGTATCGATGGGTTAGATGATAATGTGACTTATTATTTCAGAATAGTTCCCTTACAAAATGGACTAGAATTAACACCATCGGAGGAAATAGTTGTTCTTTCAAAAGCAGGATTAGAAAGCTTACTTGCGGAAGCGAAAGACATTTCGAATAATGAAGCTACTTACACGGTTGAATCCTATCAAGCATTGCAGTCTGCAATAGCTACTGCTGAGCAAGCATTAGCAAGTATTGAAACAGAAGAAGAGCTGAATACAGCTGTTGAAGCTCTACAAGAAGCAATCGATGGACTTGTAGTTAATGAACCATTTGTTGATGCATCCGAACTAGAGAACTTAATTAAACAAGCAAAAGCATATTCGAATAATGATGGGAAATATACAGAAGATTCCTTTTCTTCTTTACAAGAAGCAATTTCAGATGCGGAGGCAGCACTAGATAACATAACAACAGTAGAAGATGTAACAATAGCAGTCGATGCACTGCAAAAAGCTATTGACGGCTTAATAGTTGATGACAAAGCGATTGATACAGAAGAACCAGTCATTACACTACTAGGTGATAATCCAATAACCGTTCGTTTACACGATACGTTTGTCGATCCTGGTGCAACTGCTGAGGATCAAGCCGACGGTGACCTTACTAATGAGATTCAAGTTAGTGGAACAGTTGATACAGAAAAGCCTGGCGAATATACACTCACTTATTCTGTGACAGATCGTTCAGGTAATCAAGCAACTGCGATTCGCAAGGTAAAGGTTGTTAACGATCTAACTATTTATCTTGGAACAGAAAGGGAGGTTAGTAGTGGTGAGTTGTTCACAATTGCTGGTACTAACAGCTCTATATTAATGCCAGATGATTTACCAAGCGGTACAAAAATAATGGTGAATAAGTATCACACTGATGATATAAATAAAGCGGGTTTAACATTAGCTGGTGATGCATATACCATTACTGTTACGTATCCAGAAGGATCAAAAGCACCTAAACAAGGCTTTGTACTTACCCTCCAGTATAGTGATGATGCTGTGGAAGATGCCATAAATATCTACTATTATGATGAGGACTCAAATAAATGGGTGCTGAAAGGCGGACAGGTAGCTACCGATCGTAAAACAATTACCCTGACCGTTCCGCATTTTTCCACTTACGGTGTATTCCAGGAAGGAAACCAAGAAGAGGACCAAAATCCAAATAACGGAGAAGATCAAAGCGACGATGAGAAAAATGGAAATGAATTACCTTCTACTGCATTAGGCATGTTTAATTGGATGCTTATCGGTCTTGTGATGTTCATATTAGGTGGAATTGTATTAGTTCGTGCTAGACAACGTCACATATAATAAAAAGCATTGCAAATGTAGAGGTAGAGAAGCTATTTAGCTCTCTACCTCTTTTAATTCACAAGAAGGTGTATTTTGAGATAGAACGTATTGTGCTGTGGGGAGTGGATGTTGGAATTGGTTGAATCCAACGATATGTGGATAGCGAAAAATAAATTTGATGAGATTGCCTCATGTAAAAAATTAAAACCCTTTTGAATGTTTAGAAAATATTTAGTGTGGCAACACTAATGAAAAAAATTCGAATATTTAGAGGTGGTTTTTTGAAAAAATCTAGTTTTCTTACAATACTAGGTATTATTTCTTTAGTAGCTGTTGTTTGGTTTGTAAATACAACTGGAGAACATAATGCCGAGGATGAAACGGATCAATCAAATGATGAGCAACAAGACACGTACAACAAAGAAGCAGTTCAAGTAGGTGCAGATTCCATAGAAGTTGTTACTGGGGATGGCAATATTGCTGTAAATCATTTGTTTATACCATGGACGATTAATAAGCATGAGCAAACCTTTTATTTAAGTCAAAGAGAAGGATCTGTCATTGAAATTGATGGGGATTTTGGGTTAGTTCATGTGCAGGAAGTCGACGTGACGGAGAACATTCAACATGAAGGAGAAGGTGGTTTCCTAGGGTTTACCCTTGCGCCGGATTTTGAGCAAACGAAGAAAGCATTTGCTTACCATACGTATGAAAAAGATGGCGAAATTCAAAATAGAATTATTTCATTGAAGCTACAGGATAACGCCTGGGTAGAAGAAGAAGTATTATTAGACAACATACCTGGTAACGTGATCCACAACGGCGGACGACTTAAAATTGGTCCAGATGGAATGTTGTATGCTTCAACAGGCGACACCGGTCAAGGAGAATTGGCTCAAGACCTCGATAGTTTAGCTGGCAAAATATTAAGAATGAACCTAAATGGAAATATTCCTGAAGATAATCCTTTTGAAAATTCCTATGTTTACTCCTATGGTCATCGGAACCCACAAGGTTTTGCGTGGAATAATAATGGTGATTTCTATAGTTCGGAGCATGGAGAATCCGCTCATGATGAAATCAATTTAATCAAGGCAGGGGAGAATTATGGGTGGCCCGTGATTGAAGGGGATGAAACCGCAACGAATATGGTCAGTCCAGTTTATCAATCAGGTGATGATACGTGGGCACCTTCAGGGATGGCCTATCATGATGGACAACTGTTTATCGCGTCCTTAGCAGGTTCTAAAATTATTACTTACGATATCGAGAAAAAAGAAGTAGAGGAATTTTATGGTGATGCAGGCAGATTAAGAGATGTTCTTATAGATAACGAGGATATATTTACGATTACAAGTAATCAAGATGATCGTGGCGAACCAGGTAAAAAAGATGATCGGTTAATTCAGATACCATTAACGGAAAAGGTATCTAATTAAAATCTTATGCAAATGACAATAGATATTAAGGGGGGAATCGCCAAACTTGAGCGATTCCCTTTTTGTAAAGACAAGATTTCATAGCAATTTGAAGATGTCTAGCTCCAGTGCTAAAGCCATAGCGAGACTTCCCTCACCAGGGTGCGATAAGTTAACATCGATTAGAATGAAGGAAGGCCGACTAAAACCGGGCATGTGCCCAACGTCGGCATACCCCAACGGATAGGCATGTTTCCTTACTCCATCGAAAATACAGATCAATTTTCTTCGTGCGAGGTAAAGCTTCCGAAGCCTACTTTGGTCCTACGGCTCAGTCCAAATGTTTTCGGTGGGACGAGTAATCGCACTAAGGAAATCTTCATCTGAATAGGCACCGCAGAAACAAGAGGTTTTCCTTGTTTCGAGTCCCAGTCCGTACGTTGCTAAACGGGCGCTCTATGCTTTTCTTAATCTTAGTCGCCTTCCGTAGCTAATCCCATGATATATTCAGCTACCGCATTAATTTCTTCCTCTGTTAATGTTCCTTCAAATGGTGGCATCGTGCCACCTCCATTTTTTATCTGATTGATTACTTTTTCTTTATCATTGATTATGTCGCTGTCAACTAAGCTTGGCCCATTATGTCCACCTACACCTTCAGCGCCGTGGCATGCCAAGCAATTATTTTCATAAATAGTCTCTCCGGCACTTACTTCGTTCATTTGTTCTTTGTTTTCATCATCACCTTTATTACCTTGATCACCATTGGTTTCTTCCTTGGTTGGAGGTGAATTAATGTCATCACTTGGAATGTCTTCTAAGGATTCATAGTTACCTTCTAAAGAAAAGGTATAAATTTTATCTCCGTGTTTTGTTCCAGCAAGCGTATTTCCAGCTGAAAAAATAGCTATATATTGTTTACCGTCAATTTCATATGTGATTGGTGGTGCGTTTGCTCCTGCATCGGTTGTAAATTCCCATACTTGTTTCCCGTTCGTAGCGTTGTAAGCGATAATGCGACCATCATTATGGCCAACGAATACCAAGTTACCTTTCGTTGTCAAGATGCCACTATACGCTAGAGAATCCCATTTTTTTTGCCAGACGATCTTATTGGTTTTGATATCAAGTGCCGTTACAGTACCTCGACTCGGAGAATCTTCAACAGGTTGCCATACACTACCAATATATTCCTTTCCTTCTTTAAACTTTTCGTCCTCATCTTCACCATAATGAGCATAAGCGAAATAGTTGTCATTCCCTAACACATAGAAATATTCCGTGTTTGGATTATATGCAGATGGTGGCCAGTTCGCTCCACCCTGTGGTGAAGGCTTTAACGTTACGGGTTCATCCCAAAATGGGTCAAATAATTTTCCGATTTTACCATTGAAATCTTCCGGTAAATCATTTTTTACATCTTCTTCAGTTACTTGTTGCGGGACAAATGCATCACCAATTGGATACGGCTGCGTAGGTGATGTTTTTTGATTTTCACTTTGTGGCACAGGTTTTTCTTCTATTCCTACTAAAGGCTCACCATTCGTTCGATCCAATATATATACCCAGCCTGTTTTTCCGGCCTGGGCAATGCCTTTTCTCATCTTTCCATCCATTTCGACGTCAAATAACACGACTGGATTGGCAGGATCCAAATCCCAAATATCATGATGTACTTCTTGAAAATGCCATTTATATTCCCCGGTATTTACATCTAATGCGAGGATAGAATTCGCATATAAATTATCACCTTCTCTATTACTTCCGTCCAAGTCAGGAGAAGTATTTCCCGTTGCGAAATAGATAGTTCCTAATTCCGGATCTATAGCTGGCGTTTGCCATATTGGTGCTCCGCCAGTTAGCCAGTTCCGACTGTCTTCCGGCCACGTTTCGGATCCTTCGTCACCTGGAGCTGGGAGTGTATTCATTCGCCAAATTTCTCTACCAATTTTCGCATCATAAGCTGTCAATCGGCCTCTAATGCCATATTCACCACCAGCTACACCGGTATATACTTTTCCATCATAATAAAGTGGGGCACTTGTAATGGTATATCCTTTATCCCATTCGGCAACCTTAGTTTCCCATACTAATTCTCCGGTCTTTTGATCCAATGCAATGAGCCTTGCGTCTAATAGGCCAACAAAAACCATACCATCGCCTAAAGCAACACCGCGGCTTGTCCATCCGCAGCAGACAGTGTCTAATCCTTCCGCAAGTTTTGGTTTATACTCCCAAATGAGCTCACCGGTCTTCGCATCGATAGCAGATACATTATGGGCACCAGTAATCATAAACATAACACCATCATATACCACTGGTGTAGCTTCACCGGAATATTTAAATTCCAATCCAGATCCTAGGCTAGTTACCCATTCCGCTTTAAGGTCAGAAACATTGGAAGTATCAATCTGTTCTAACGGCGAATAACGGCTATTATAAATATCGCCGCCATTGGTAATCCAATTGCCAGAAGGGGCTTCTGCCAGTTCTTCTGCCGAAAAGTCTGGAGCAACCTTTCCTTCATACTCGATATGCTGAATCGATGTATGTTCTTGATTCGTTTCGTCTACATTGGTTTGGTCTTCATTATCCGGATTTTCTGTTGTTTCTCCCTGTTTTTCACCGTTTTCATCTTCTGTTGGTGGCCGAGCAGTATCATTAGTATTGGGAATAATTACAAAAGCAACAACACTAACGATAATGACAACAACTATTCCGGAAAGTAATAACCATGCAGTTTTATTATTATTCATATAACTAAATGCTCCTTTCTTTTGTAGTAATGAAAATATTCTTTTGTAATTTGCCCGTATATTCATAATTTAGTCAGAGATGAGAGATGGGTGGGTGCCTGTCACTTCCCGAAGTTTGTCACAATGTGTCGTCTGAGGGATTGGGTTATTAGAAGGAGCACTTCGGGTGTTTTTTTGTGAAGGATGAGTGTGTATTCATTCATTTTTGTGGTGGATTGCTTTCCTTTCCAATATTGTTGTAATGGCATTGAGTAGTGGTGTGGAGATAAAATGTCTAAAGCGTCATTTTGGATTATATTTGTTTAGCGGTTTTTGGATTTTTCACAAGTGGAAATTGTATTTTAATAGGTTACTTCAGTGTTAAATTATTATTTTGAAATTTTTACACCTTTGGGAAAATGGTTTATCTTAAGTTTAAACACAAGAGTACGAGAGGTGTGTATTGATGGTAACGGTGATATCTAGTATAGGGTTAAAGGGAATGGAAGGGTACCGAGTTCAAGTGGAAGTGGGTTAGTATCGTGCGTCCTCCAAGTAAAGGAATCAAAAGATCGCGTTATGGTTGCTTTATACGCAGCTGACAGTACTGTTCTAGATAAAGGATTGTAATTAAGAAACGAAGCTGAAATTATAAAAAAAGATCAGATGAAAAATATGAATTAAAGCGACCTACTGAGAATAAGCATCTAAGTTTTTGATGGTCAATTGGTGGGTTCTCTTTGCTGTGCTCGGTTGTATTATAAAAAAGGTAGAATTTATATACCAGTTTAGTATTAGTATAATTAAGTATAGAAGAAAAAATAAAAAAGATGACTCAGCCCTGCAATAACGGTAGCGGGGAAAGAAACATTATTTAAATTTAGTTACTGTGTAATTAATTATATTATAACTTCTATAAATCATTGTCAACAGATACGACAACAAATATAACCTGGGGCATTATGAATTATTTAATTTACTTTGATGAAAGCAATAAAATAGATCAATTCAATAAGGAATATTCATATTATGGTGCTTTTGGTGGTTTTGATACATCGTTAGCAAAATTAGTGAAAAAGGTGGGGCAAATATACAAAGAGAATAATTCTGTGAGTGAGCTCCATTTTACCGAGTACAAAAGTGATAATAATGTAAAAAATTTTTTTCAAGTTCTACATTCAGTATTACAGGAGAACATTAGAATCAATATACTGATCGTTAATAATAAAGATGCACTTAGAGCTGCTGACAATATTGGTTTGTCCACTAAAGAATTAAGAAACTTATTTTATATTAAAATTCCTGAAAGGTTGTTTTATGGAATTACCAGGGATTTATTTTCCTACGTATCTAAAGAAGAGACAGTCAATGTTAAAATCAAGATTGATTGCAATGACGAGTATGACAACTTGGATTTAAACAAAAAATTGATCGAACAAATGAATTCTCACTCAGCTTACCGTAATAAAAATTATAGAGTCAATAAAGTGATTTCACAGGATTCATAGAAATCTATACCACTTCAAATCATTGATACGTTTATGGGCATTGTCGTATTTTTATTAGAAAAAGGACATATGGAAGAATCAATTGTAGCTAGAGTAAAAGCGGATCTAATTTACAGGCTACTCTCGGAGCAAGATAACATTTTTCGTTTTCAAGAAAAAATTCGATTGTTTAAATGGACTGTGGAACAGGGGGTCATGTGGAACAGGGGGTCAGGTTTACTGTTCCGGTCTCTGAAAATAAAACATGAGTTCCTACTGGGACGATAAACCTGACCCCGCGTTCCCCTCTAAAAATTAAAGCGTTTTCTATTGTAATAGTACGGTAGAAACAATAAAATAAGAAAGATATGTGGTGCAGGGGGTTTAGCTTGGACAAGGCGGCTGTGCCCGCGAAAAATTGGATGGGGGAATAATAATTTGGTGAAAAAAATTGGTTCTTTATGTTTAGTGTTTCTGGTATTGTTTACTACCGTTTTTACGAGTCCAGGAATGATACCGGTAAAAGCTGCGAGTACGACAAAAATCGTATACGTGGGAGAAGAGGTATCCTTATCTGCTAATGATTTAGGACAAGAAAGTTATAATTATGTCTATTTTGAATCCGTACCGAGTGGTTCGCAGCTTGGGATTGGTTCTGCTAGCAATTCGATTCAACCAGGCTTTAGTTATAATAAATCTAACCACGTAGACACAGGAGATATTAAATTTAGAGCGAACAGTGTCGGTACATACACATTCAACGTACGGTGGGAAAAATATCAAGGACTAATCGGCGAATTAAGAGATCCTCATACCGATATTTTCACGATTACGATTAAAGTAGTCGAACGGGCAAAGGATGCGCACTTGAAAAGCTTAGCGTTAAGCGATGTGAGCCTTCAACCATCGTTCCATCCGGATACGACGAATTATACGGCTGATGTGAAAAGTATGGTAACAGGAATGGGTATTACACCTGTACTCAACAATGCCAATGCCACAGTGACGGTGAATGGAAGCAGTGTAGCAAGTGGTGATGTGCACCCATTAGCTTTGTCACCTGGTGCGAATACGATACATATTTTTGTAACAGCCGAAGATAAGATTACAACAAGATCATATAGCTTGGAAGTCTATCGAAATCGTAAACCAACGCTAACTGAGGCAACTTTCACAGTGGAAGAAAATGCAGCGAACGGCACGGAAGTAGGCACCGTGAATGGAAATGATGCAGACAGTAGAGATACCCTAGCCTACAGCATTACTTCAGGAAATAATGACGGTATTTTTGCGATTGATGATAGTGGAAAAATTACAGTGGCGAATCACAATATATTAGACTACGAGAGCACCAATCGTTACACCTTAACGGTAAAAGTGGATGATGGACTAGAGACAGCCAGTACAGCGGTAACAGTGAATGTACAAAACCTCAATGATAATACTCCAGTGCCAAAAGGCTTTACTACAACAATTGACGAAAACACAACAAATGGAACAGTGGTCGGAACTGTCAGTGCCACAGATGTTGATGACGATACTCGTTTTACATATCAAATCACCGATGGGAACACAACCAACGCCTTCGCGATCAATGAAACTACCGGCGAAATAACGGTAGCGGATGAAACACAACTAGATTACGAGGCAGTAATGGCCTTCACCTTAACGGTAAGAGTAAGCGATGGATTGCTTCATCAAACTGATACGGCAACGATTAACATTCAAAACGTAAATGATAACGAACCAGAAATGCAAGATTACACGTTCAACATAAATGAAAATGTAGCAAACGGCACCGAAGTAGGTACCGTGAGCGGAAGTGATGTTGACGGAGATCCACTATCTTACAGCATTACCGCAGGAAATGAGGACGGAATTTTTGCCATTGACAGCAGTTCTGGAAAAGTGACGGTAGCGGATGGAAGCGAGCTAGACTACGAAGATACAAAAAGTTATACGTTAACGTTGGCTGCTGATGATGGAAATCACACGGGTAGTGCAACTGTAACCATGAATGTGCAAAATCTTAATGATAATGCCCCAGTGCCTACTGGCATAACGGCAACGATTGATGAAAATACAGCAAATGGGACGATCGTTGGGATTGTCCGTGCAGCGGACGCCGATGCGGGAAGTAGTTTTACTTATGAAATGACGAATGGAAATGGCAGTGGTGCCTTCGCGATTAACGAAGCTACCGGCGAAGTAACAGTAGCGGATGAAACACAACTAGATTACGAGGTGGTAAAGGCATTCGCGTTTACAATCCAAGTAAGTGACGGCGTGCACAGCGAAACGACAACGGTAACGATTGATCTAAACAACGTGAATGACAACCAACCAACGATGGGAGATTACACGTTCCAAGTGGATGAAAATGTAGCAAATGGCACCGAGCTAGGCGTAGTGCATGGAAGTGATGCCGACGGGGATCCGTTAACCTATTCGATTACCGCTGGGAATGATGACGGGATTTTCACGCTTGACGGCAGTAGTGGAGAAATCACTGTTACTAATGGTAGTCTTCTAGATTATGAGGACGCCAAGCAATACACCTTAACGGTAACTGCGGATGACGGGAAACACACCACAAGTGCAACGGTAACATTGAATGTGCAAAACGTGAACGACACTGCTCCAGTTCCAAGTGGCTTTGACGCAACGATAGAGGAGAACACGGCAAATGGAACGGTAGTCGGAACAGTAAGTGCAACAGATGCCGATGGTGATACTAGTCTCCTGTATAGAATCACCGACGCAAACACAGCCTTTGCGATTAACGAATCTACTGGCGAAGTAACGGTTGTAGATGAAACAAAACTAGATTATGAGACCGTGCAGGATTTCCAGTTAACGGTCGAAGTAAGCGACGGCGTGCACCTATCTACTACAAGCGTAACAATTGCGCTAAACAACATGAACGACAACGCACCGGAAATGGAGGATTTTAGCTTCATTTTGGATGAACAAGCAGCGGACGGCACCGAAGTTGGTGTAGTGAGCGGAAGTGACGTGGACGGAGATCCCTTAACCTACAGTATTACCACGGGAAATGCGGATGGAATCTTTGCCATCGACAGCAGCACGGGGCAAATCAGCCTTGTTGATGCTTCTTTGTTGGATGCGAAGACGAAACCAATTCATGCGTTAAGCACTACCGTAAGTGACGGCATTCACCATATTACCCGTGAAACGAGCATTAGCCTATTATCGGGTGACGCAACACTTAAGAATCTGAGCCTGAATCATGGAAGTTTACATCCAGCTTTTGACCCACATGTTCAAGCATACACGGTGACTGTCGGACATCAAATCGATCAAATCACGGTTATTCCGACAGCGAGTGAAGCAAATGCGACCATGTTTGTAAATGGAAAAGCGGTTGACAGCGGGCTGGAAAGCAGCAATATACCGTTAAATGCTGGGGAAAACGAAATCGTGATTGAGGTAGTTGCGCAAAATACTAGTATGAAAATGTACACAGTAATGGTGCAAAGGTTGCAATCGATTGTAACTACTTCCCCAATCCTCGAGGGCACAACAGGAACCGTCACTGATGAAGATGTTGGCCATATCGACGATGACGGTACGTTGGTAATAGATTTGAAAGAAAATGATGAGATCGAACGGATCATCCTTACTGATGAACAGCGTACCCTTTTACATGAGAGAAATGCGACCGTAAAAATCATTAAAAAAGGTGTAGAAATAACGATTCCAATAGCCAATTTCAAGGGAATCGGTATGCTCGAGGTTTTCATCAAAAGATTAGATAAAGATATAGAAAAAATTCCTGCTTCCCAATTAGCTATTAGTGACATCTATGATGTTACCGTCCTATTAGATGGGAAAATGATTAGTCAGTTTGATCATGAAATAGAATTGGCATTTCCAATTGACCAACAAAAATATCCGAACCCTGAAACGATGAATGTGTACTACTGGGATGAAGATAGTCAAGCATGGCAAGCTGTTCGTGGGACGTATGAAGACGGAATGGTAAAGGCATATACGAAACACTTCACTACCTTCGCAGTCTTCTATCCAAAAGATCTGGAAAAGGATGGGTCAGATGCTAATGAAGACGAGCTTCCTGATACATCTACGAGTATGTTTACCTGGATGCTTATCGGATTGATTTTGCTGGTGAGTGGTGTAGTGGGATTCATTTTTCGGAAGGAACATGATTTGAGATTTTGACCGGAAGCGGCAATCTTTAAGTTGAAGTATAAGGGGTACGGACTAATGTCACTTCCCGAGTTTTGTCATAATGTTTCGGTTTGATCCTGTGTATGAGGAGGTTAGTATCATTTCCCCCCGGAAGTGGACAGTTGTGTAGTTTATACTGTGAGGATATATAATTCTAAGCGCAGGTATTTCTGCGCTTTTTTTATTTTGTTTATTACAGCATAATAAATTTGAGGTGAGATGATAAAGTTATCAGAAAGTTCAATTTAAAGAAAGGGTTTACAAATTGCTAATAATATGTTTTCATAATATTAAAGATATTATCCAACATTATTTGTTGTTTAGGAGGAAAAATCCACTTTTGTGATTTCGGGGTGTGTATAATGAAAAATGGTAAGGTAGCAGTCATAAGTGAACACGATAGTGACCTTTTACAAGTTTTTAAAAATGTTTTCCAGGAGATCAAATTGATTCAGCCAAATGAAATTGTAAATGAAAATCTCGATTCATACGATAGTATCGCTATATTAGGTGGAACGGATGATAACCCGCTATTATTAGAACCTCCATCTAGGAGAGTGATAGAAACCCAGATTCATAATGGGAAAAAAGTATTTGCTGAATATGTTGCAAGTATTGGAAATGTATACTTTAACTTGCCTGAAAGCACTCGCTACAACAGACTAGCATATACAGCAAATGAGTTACATATAAATGGCTTAAAAGTTGGTACATTAATAGATGATCAATGTGGAATGCGTATAAGACCTCATGATATTTCCTGTACAAAAAACATTCCAATTCTACAATATGTACATGAAAATGCACATGACCACGTAGAAATAACTGAAAAAATCCTAGAGAAAACATCAGATCGTGCATTATGGTTTGATCAGCCAAACAACTTGTTCATATGCTCATTCCGATTAAGTAACTTTAAAAAAGCACGGTTTACCCCGTGGGATAGCATTAGCAAAGTCGTTGAATTTATTGTTGGCTGGTTAAAGGATGAAAAAGTAACTCTAGATGACTACGAGGCTATCTATCAAATAGGCGTTAATTCTGATGATAAACCTTTGAAGGATCAGATTGAAAATAGTATTTCATTCGCAATGGATTGGTTTAGTGATGCTGAGATTTTACTAAACAACGGGAAAAGAGGAGCACTTGAAGGATTTGGTACGGAGGTATACTCCGATGGTAGCCAACGAATTAGTCAGTTGTTACGTGTGGATTGTATCGGAGAAATTTCTCTACCATACTTTTTTGATTATCTTCTAACAGGGAACAAGGAGAGTCTGGAAATTTCAGATAATTTAACAGACTACTTGTTTGAAAATTTCTTATGTAAAGAAGATGGTAATTTATTCGGTATGATGAGATGGACAAATGAGGCGTGGGGTGTATGTTATCAGGATGATGTTGCAAGAGCAATTATCCCCCAGTTGTTGAAGTGTTTTCTTCATAGGACAGATAAACACCTAGAAGCATGTGTAAATGCGCTTCAGTTTCTCGTTAATACAACAGGAACAGATGGCACTAGACCATTCCGGTCAGATAACTTGGACTTAAATGATGATGAAATTAATCAATTACGTAGTAATCCAGGGAATTTACCAAGCGCCCATTATAATGCTTATTATCATGCTGCTTTGTTACTAGCTTATAAGCTTACTAATATAATAGAATTTAAAGATACTGCAATTCGGGGTTTAACATCAATCATGGATGTGTATCCAGAAACAACGAGAGAACAAAGTGAAACCCAAGAGTACTGTCGCCTAATTTTACCATTAAGTTGGTTATATTGGACTACGGGTGAGGCTACTCACAAAAAGTGGTTGTATAAGGTAACAAAAGATTTAGAAGAAAAGAGGCATGAATCTGGAGGCTATTTAGAATGGGACACCGGATATAAAGCGAGCATGCGTCATGCAATGGGTGAAGGAGAAAGTTCTTTACTTACTAAAAACGGTGATCCTGTAGTCGATTTATTGTATTCGAACAACTGGTTGCCTATTGCTTATATACAAGCTTACTTAGTGACTGGTGATGATACCTTTAACCTTTTATGGGAAAGTATAGCGAAATTCTTCATCAGCGCGCAGATTCATAGTGACAATAAACAAATTAACGGAGCTTGGGCAAGGGCATATGATGTAGAGAGAAACGAAGTGTTCGGCTCACCAGCAGACAAGGGATGGGGTCCATGGGCAATTGAGTCAGGGTGGACAGTAGCAGAAGTAGCTTCGGGATTGTATATGGGGTTATTAAAGGACCAACTAGAAAAATTTTATTAATAATCAACGATATATTTTTTTGAGTATTAATGAAGAAATAATCCACTTATTAACTTAAATATAGCGGAGATATTCACGTTTTTAGCCGTAATAATTATTTCTCCGCTAAAACTATGAAAAAAGTAGGTAATTCAATGATGGATAAGGGAGAATTTTTAAGTTTAATAAAAAATCAACTCATTGTTTCATCTCAAGCGTATCCTGGTGATTCTTTATATGGATCAGACGTGATGGCGAAAATGAGTCTTGCTGCCAAAGAGGGAGGTGCCGTTGCTATTCGGGCAAATGGAAGAGATGACATTATCGCTATTAAAAAATCGACAAAACTTCCCACGATTGGGATTGTAAAACGAAAATATAAAGATAGTGAAGTTTACATCACCCCTACGTTAAGAGAAGTTACCGAATTAATTGATTCTGGTACCGAAGTTATAGCACTTGATGCGACAAAAAGAGACAGACCTAATAAAAGCTCGTTGAGAGACTTGATTACCTATATAAAGAAAAATAGTGACATTTTGGTAATGGGGGACGTATCAACAGTAACAGAGGGTGTGGCAGCAATAGAAGATGGTTGTGATTTTGTTTCAACTACTCTTTCTGGCTACACGTCATACAGCAGAAGTTTGGATGGACCAGACTTTACACTTATTGAAGAGTTAACATTATACCCGCATATAACTGTTATCGCGGAAGGAAAAATTAGCACCCCTGAAGATGTACTTCATGCATATTCTAAAGGTGCACATTCTGTAGTTGTAGGAACAGCGATTACAAGGCCAGAGGTAATCACTAGTCGTTTTGTTAAGGCAATCAAGCGAATGCGAACGTTGAAAAAATCGTAATTTATTTTAGTTTAGTCAATTTCATAATACTGATTTTTAGATATTTGCATCCATATATAGTCGTATTATACCGTCTCTGAACTGTATATGGATGCAGATAGATGTATAACGTGACTGTGAAATTGACTCAGTTATTAAATTAATTGAAGGAGTCTTGAAAATGCAAGCTGAAAATGGAAAAAATTCAAATCCTCTTGTCCTAATCTCAAGTAATTATAAATCGATGACAAAATCGGAACAAAAAGTAGCGGACTATATCAATGAAAAGACAAAAGAGGTTGTCTATTTAACGGTAACAGATTTAGCTGAAAAAATTGGTGTAGGAGAAACGACAGTGCTCCGATTTTGTCGGAAGCTCAACTATCGTGGTTATCAAGAATTTAAAATGGCAATTGCTCAAAGTTTAGTCGTTTTAGATGAACAAATTGAAACAGAAGTAAAAGAAGGCGATTCTATTGATGTAATGGCATCTAAGATTACACAACAAAACACAAAAACATTAAAAGATTCGTTAGAAATTTTGGCTTTTGACAGCATTGAAAAATCAATGACTGCCATAACAAAAGCAAACAGTGTACATTTTTTTGGTATCGGATCTTCTGGGATAACAGCACAAGATGCTGAACATCGATTCATGCGAATGGGGTTCAATGTATACCAATCATCTGACGCGCATGTGATGGCGATGAAAGCGTCATTAGTCTCAAAACAAGACGTAGTAATTGGTATTTCAACTTCGGGAAGTACGAAAGATGTCGTCGATGCGATAAGAATTGCTAAGGAAAACAATGCGTACGTTATTTGTATTACTAATCATGCTAGATCACCGATTACCCAATATGCTGATGTTATTTTGCTTGCTGCTTCAAAAGAATCACCACTTCAAGGTGGGGCTTATTCATCTAAAATTGCTCAATTACATGTATTAGATATTCTGACTAAGGCAGTAGAAATGGAAAGGAAGGACGAGTCGTTTGCTTCTATTAAGAAAACTGCCGAAGCAGTTCTAGATAAAATGTATTAGGATAGTCACTCCTAATATTTACTTTGAGGGGGTGGTGGGATCAGAACCAGAAAGTTGTAAGTTAGTGGTGAATCTTGTTTATAAGGGGATCTATCAAATAAAATTGGAGGAAATTGTTATGAAGCGATTGCTTATCTTTTTTGCTTTATTTTTATTACTAGTAGGATGTAACATTCAAGAGGATAACACAAATTCAAACACAGGTAACACGAATGGTAACGATACATCTAATTCTGAAAATTCATCTAACACGAATGATGAAGGTTCTGAGGAAGAACAGCTGGAAGGTGAAATAAGCCTTATGATGTTTGAAGGTGGATTTGGTTCCGACTGGGTTAAAAGAAGTGCTGCAGAATTTGAAGAAATGCATCCTGAAGTAACTGTAAATATAACAGCGTCACCTGATATTCACACACAACTTCAAACACGTTTTATTTCTGGGGATGTTCCAGACATCATGAATCCAGGTGCTAAAGTTGATATCCAAGGGCTTGTAAATCAAGGAGAAATTCTTGCGCTTGATGACTATTTAGAGGAACCATCATTTGATGATGAGAGTGTAAGTTGGAGAGATTCGTTTATCCCTGCACAGTTTAAGCTTCAAAAAGATGGTCAAACATACGGCATTCCAACCATTTTTGGTGCAGGCTATTTATGGTGGTATAACGCTAAAGTATTTGACGATAACGGTTGGGAACTACCTCAAACATGGGATGATGTAGAAGAATTAAAAGAAAAGGCTGCAGAAAAGGATATGGCATTATTTGCACTGCAAGGAAAGTACCCTGGTTACTATTTTTATGGATATTACTTACCGCTTGTTCAGAAAATTGGTGGTACTGACGCTCTGTTAAACGCATTCAATCTTGAAGAGGGTGCTTGGGAGGCTGAACCATTCCTAAAAGCAGCTGAAATAACAGCTAATTTAAGAGAAAAAGATTTTTTGCTAGATGGTACACTTTCTCTTTCTCATACAGATTCACAAACGCAGTTTTTCTTAGGTAATTCGGTTTTCGTTTCCGCAGGTACATGGCTTGAAGGGGAGATGCAAGATGTCATTCCTGAAGACTTCAAGTTACGTGCAATGAACCAACCGGGCTGGGAAGGGCAATCTGAAGAAGAAAATAATGCGGCACCAATCACTTCTGGTTGGGGAGGTGCCTTCTACATTCCTAGTAAGGCAAAAAACCCTGATCTAGCTGCGGAGTTCTTAAAATATTTAACAGCCAAAGAATCTATTTACAAAATGATGGAGCGTGGTTTAGCTAGTACTGTTAAAGGTACAGAGGATGCCATTCAATCTGAAGCACTTGCAAGTTCTTTAGAAGTAATCAAAAATGCTGATTCTAAAACATACTTGCCAACAAGTATTAATGACTCTTATCCAGAGCTTGCTAACAATCTACTAAATAAACTTCAAGGTGTTCTGACTGGTGATGTTACGCCAGAAGAATTTGTACAATATGCAGAAGAAAAAGCAACGGAAGTGCGAGAAGATTCTAGTATTGAAAAGGTTGAGTTTAACTGGTAAGGCTGAATAAACAACTTATGGATAATTAGTTAGTGTTATACCCCAAAGAAGGTCTAAGCATGGTTCTTTTGGGGTATAACCAAAATTACTAAGAAAGTGAGCCGAGAGTAGATGAATATAAAAATACAAGATCGGATATTTATTCTAACTTTCCTACTTCCACCGATTCTGATCTACACGGTATTTGTCGTATATCCAATCCTATCCGGACTGGCAACAAGCTTTTACCAGTGGCGAGGAACAGGTGATAAGACTTG
The DNA here is from genome assembly GCF_045635475.1 of Radiobacillus sp. PE A8.2. Lineage (NCBI taxonomy): Bacteria > Bacillati > Bacillota > Bacilli > Caryophanales > Bacillaceae > Radiobacillus > Radiobacillus sp. PE A8.2. The sequence goes on from NZ_JBJGXI010000001.1 coordinate 193,631, forward strand.
GATTGGATTTGAAAATTATATAAAACTATTATCTGATGAAAATTTTATAAATTCGTTAGTTAATACAATTAAATATTCAGTTGTGCAAGTGCCAATTATATTATTTTTAGGACTATTGTTCGCAATTTTAATAAGTGGTTCTAGTGGCTCAAAATGGATCAATTTCTACCGATCCAGCATATTCATGCCTTTTGTATTACCTGGTGTAGCAATAGCTTTATTATGGTCGACGATATTCAACCCAATATCTGGGTTATTAAATCTCGTATTAGAGTCTGTTGGTTTAGGTGCATTAGCTCATGAATGGCTTGGTGATCCAACTACTGCATTTTGGGCAATTGTTTGGGTTAAAACATGGGCTACAGTAGGTTTTTATACACTATTATTAATAGCGGGTATTTCAAACATTCCGAAAGAAGTTCTGGAAGCTGCAGATATTGACGGAGCATCTAGGTGGCAAAAGAGTGCGAGGATTATTATTCCGATGCTTAGTCCTGTAGTGAAAGTTGTTGTAATATTCTTAATCCTTAACAGCTTGAAAATGTTTGAAGAGCCACAACTAATGACAGGTGGAGGACCGAACCGAGCCACAGAACCTGTTTCCTTATATATGTATGAACAGGCATTTTCTAACTTCAACTTTGGCTATGCTTCAGCAATAGGGGTAGTATTCTTTGTTCTTACTTTTATCTTCAGTATCTTTACGATTAAAACAATGGGGGGAGATGATTAGATGGGTAAAAAGAAATTAAAAAGTCGTAGTAGCAACTGGTCTACCCATGTTATTTTAACCGCGTGGGTTTTACTCATTATAATTCCCACTTTATGGGTAGTTTTGAACTCATTAAAGTCATCAGCGAATATTTTAATAGATCCCTATAGTTTACCTGTCCCTCCTCATGTTGAAAATTACGAAAATGCGTGGCTTGATGCAGGGCTCGGAAGAGGATTTATAAATAGTATCTATATAACCTTTTTATCTGTTTTTAGTATTGTTTTCTTTGCTTCTCTACCAGCCTATGTTATGGCAAGGAAAAAGTTTGCTGGTAAAGCTCTAGTTTATTACTATTTCATCAGCGGTTTAATGTTTCCGACATTTGTAGCAATGGTTCCACTATTTCTACTGATGGCAAAACTAAACCTTTTGAACAACCATTTTGGATTAATTCTCGTCTATACAGCATATTCATTGCCATTTACAATATTTATTCTCTATGCATTTTTTAAAGCATTACCAAGGTCCTTGGAAGAGGCGGCGGTAATTGATGGAGCAGGCCCTTTCCGAACGTTTTTCACGGTTATGCTACCACTTGCAAAACCGGGATTAATATCTGCAGCAATATTTAATGTTGTTGGTATATGGAATGAGTATGTGCTCGCATTGATTTTGATTCAAACACCGGAATTAAAAACATTACCCGTTTCTATCGCAAACCTAATGTTAGTTATGCAATATAAAACGGACTGGGGAGCTTTGTATGCAGGTTTAATCATGTCAATCATTCCGGTTGTTATTATATATTTAATTTTCCAACGTCAATTGGCGGAACAAACTACAGCGGGTGCAGTAAAAGAATAGATTATTTCAATAATACTAAAAAATGGTTTGTTTAATTATTAAGAGAAAGGCAGGAAGTAGTAATGGACATCTTGAATAAAGACCTTATTATAGTAGGTGGTGGGTTAGGTGGTTGTGCTGCTGCACTGTCTGCATGCTCAAAAGGGTTGAATGTATTAATGATAGAGGAAACAGATTGGATTGGTGGTCAAATTACTTCACAAGGTGTACCGCCTGATGAACATCCGTGGATGGAGAATTTTGGATCAACGGCAACTTATCGTACGTACAGAAATCGTGTAAGAAACGTATATCGTGAAAACCTTCAAAGTGTGTCGGAGGATGAATACTTAAATCCTGGAAACGGTATAGTAAGTAATATATGTCATGACCCTAGAGTTACGTTGCATGTATTAAATGAAATGCTCTTACCTTATACATTAACCAGCCAGTTAACTATCGACTTAAATACTTCTGTTATATCGGTGGAACGAGAAGAACGAAGTCTAAAAAAAGTAGTCTGTCAAAAAGCAGAAAAAAGGTTCGAGGTTACTGCACCATATGTGATAGATGCATCAGAAACAGGAAACATCCTGCCGCTAGCTGGTATGAACTATGTTACTGGAGCAGAAGCGAAATCCGATACGAACGAACCGCATGCTCTTGATCAGGCAGACCCTGAAGATATTCAAGCATTTACACATGTACTTGCTATGGAGTATAGAGAAGGAGAAGACCACACGATAGATGAGCCGGAGATGTATCAGTTTTGGCGTTCGTTTCATCCAGATATATGGCCAGACAAATATTTAAGTTTTTACGCTCCACACCCGATTACGAAGGAAAAAAGGAAATATACACTGTTTAGAGAAGCGGAAGGATTTCCATTATGGGAATATCGGCGAATCTTGGACACAAAGCAATTTAAGCAGTTCGCTAATATTGGTGAGATAAGCTTAATGAATTGGCCGCAAAATGACTACTTTTTAGGAAACGTTTATGAAGTTTCGAAGCAAGAAAGACTAAAGAATGAGTATCAAGCGAAACAATTAAGCTTGTCACTATTTTATTGGCTACAAACGGAGGCACCAAGACTGGATGGTGGACAAGGTTATCCTGGCCTTAGGCTTCGCAAAGATGTATTCGAAACAGATGATGGATTAGCAAAGGCTGCATATATTCGCGAATCAAGAAGGATAAAAGCAGAATATACGGTTGTTGAACAAGATGTTTCTCCTGATTTCAACACAGGTAAAACAGGAAAGCTTTACGAAGATTGTGTTGGGATTGGTTCTTACAGTATTGACCTGCATCCAAGTATGAAAGGTAGGAACTATTTAGATATTAAAGCTTTACCTTTTCATATACCACTAGGTGCTCTTATTCCGAAAGATGTAGATAACTTGCTAGCTGGTTGCAAAAATATTGGAACAACTCATATAACAAATGGATGTTATCGACTTCACCCGGTTGAATGGAATATTGGAGAAGCCTGCGGTGCATTAGTAGCATTTTGTTTACAACGTAATTCGAGCCCGAAAGAAGTTCGTTCTAACAAACTATTAGTAGAAGAGTTTCAACAAGTCTTAAGAGATGATGGTTTTGAATTGGAATGGCCAGCTGAATTTTACGAAGATTAATGCATTATCTTTTATAAGGATTGAGGATGTTGATGAAAAAGTATTTGTCTTTTGACATTGGTGGTACCCAAATTAAGTACGGAATTGTGAATGAAAATGGAGATGTTGTTTTTCATTCATTAATGGATACGGAAGCGCATATTGGTGGTATGTATATTATGAAAAAAATCATAGAATCCGCTAAAGGGATCATGAAACGATACCAAATTCAAGGAATTACAATAAGTACTGCAGGTGTAGTGGATGCTGATAAGGGGATTGTTTTAGGTGCAAGTGATGCCATTCCAAATTACACAGGGCTAAACATTAAAGAGATTTTATTGAAAGAACTCCATCTACCTGTGACAGTAAGGAACGATGCTGACTGTGCAGCTTTGTGTGAGAAGTGGCTAGGTGGGCACCAAGTTGACAACTTTATTATGCTAACGATTGGTACTGGTGTCGGAGGTGGCATAGTTATAAATGATGAACTCTACTCTGGACATTCCTTTAGTGCGGGTGAATGGGGGTACATGAACATTGAAGGTAGCCCATTTCAAGAAATTGCGTCTATTACGGGACTAATTAACATGGCAAAAACACTTAGTGATAGTCGAGCGTGGACAGGTAGAGAGATATACGAATTATATGATAAGGGCGATGAATCTATTACTAAAGTAGTTAGTAGATTTTATCGTCATCTTGCTATTGGAATTTCTAATTTAATTTATATTTTCAACCCACAAAAAGTAATTATCGGTGGAGGTATAACTGCACGTGGAGATCAGTTTGTATGTGAAATAAAAGAAGAACTTCGTAAACATATAAAAGAATCATTCTATCGTGAAACAGATCTTGTGCTCGCAAAATATTCAAATCAGGCTGGTTTAATTGGAGCGGTCTATAACTTTATTCAAGAACAATCTAACTAATTGTGTGAGGTGAGAGTGATGGGGAGGCATGTGGGGGATTTATCTTTAGAAGAATTGAAGGTGTATCGTCCCGAGTTAAAATATAAACCAAATGATTTTGATGCATTCTGGGAAAATATTAAAGCGAAAATGGATGGTGAAAATCCAGTTGTTCGGATGCAAGCAAGAAAGACAGCAATACCAACTATTGAAGTGATAGATATTGAGTTTGAAAGTTGGGATGAGACGCCCATTAAAGGAATGATTGTGAAGCCTAAAAATGTAGATGACTGTCCAACAATTATTAGCCTTCATGGATACACGGGAGACCGTGGTCTACCTGTGGACTATTTAAAATGGATTCCATTGGGGTTGGTGGTAATTTCATTTGATGTTCGTGGACAAGGTAGTTCTCCGGACTATGCTCGGTATCAAAATGGAAGTAGAGTACCGGGCTGGATGCTACAAGGTATAAGGAATCCAGAAAATTATTATTATACAAATGTTTACCGAGATATTTTACTTCAGTTAAAATGGATCCGATCAAAAGATTGCCCGCTTAATCCAACAATACTAGGGCTTACTGGTTCATCTCAGGGCGGCGGATTGGCGCTTGCCACAGCAGGACTAGACAAAAATATTGATTTTGTTACAGCGGAATTGCCATTTATTGCTCACTTTGAACGTGCATTAAGTGTAGCATTATCCGGCCCTTATTTGGAAATTGTTAATTACTTTAAATTTAGTGATCCTAAATACAATACATATGAAGAAGTGTTAAAAACATTAGGATATATTGATTGTGTTCATTTTTGCAACTCTATAACGTGCCCTGTTTTAATAGCATCAGGATTAGAAGATGCAACGTCACCACCGTCAACAGTATTTGCTGCTTACAATCATATTCCATCTGAAAGTAAATTTATTGAAGTTTATCCTCAATATAAACATGAAAACATTCCATTACATGAAGAAAAGAAAATAGAATTTATAATGGACATTTGTAGGAGAAATATGTGACCGATGGATGGGATTTTTATGGTTGGAAGGATAGTCTCTTTCCAAATGAGGAGGGCTAATGTATTTTATTTATTTGGAAGCGTAATCTCAGATGCATTAATAATGACCAATACTTATGTGGAAGTTACTAATAGCACTATTACGTATGTTGGCAAAGAAAAGCAAAACTCTACTTATCCAGTAATAGACGTGAATGAAGCTTATATTTGTCCTGGTTTTATAGATAATCATGTACATGGATTGAGTGGATATGATTTTATGGATGATGAATTTGCAATAACAGCCATTGCCAATGGCCTTCCGGAATTTGGAGTAACTTCTTTCGTTGCAACTACACGGACAGCTCCTCTTGAACAAATAGAAGAAGCATTAAGAAACGCAAATAATTATTTGTTAAGTAAAATTGGAAAGGCGGAATTACTAGGCGTTCATCTTGAAGGTCCTTGGATTAGTCAAAAGTACTGCGGTGCTCAAAAGAAAGAGCTGATCCGCAATCTTACTTGGATGGACCTAGAAATAATTGATCGTTATATAGATATCATATCACTCATAACATTAGCGCCAGAAGAAATTGATGATTTGTCTCTTATCACATACTGGGGTCAACAAGGAATACATTTATCTGCAGGACATACCGCTGCTGATGTAGAAGAAATGGAAGCAGCGAAGGAGGCTGGGGTAAAACAAGTAACACATATGTTTAATGCAATGAGTAGCTTTCATCATCGAACACCTGGCACTGCTGCAGCAGCATTGTTGTTTGATGAGATCCAATGTGAATTAATTGCTGATGGCCATCACGTCACTCCTAAAATGATTGAACTACTATATAAAGTAAAAGGATTTAAAAAAATAAACCTTATTTCTGACTGTACGGGATATAATCATTTGGAGAATGGATTATATCATTTTAGAAAAAAGAATTAATTAAAGATGGTAATAAAGTAACTTTAGCAGACGGGACATTAGCAGGGAGTGCTATTACTTTAGATAAAGGGATAAAATACGTTGTAGAAAACTGTAATATTCCATTACCAGAAGCGATATATATGGTGACTCAATCACCTTTAACGGCAATTCGAGCGAACAGAAAAATTGGACAGATAGCTAATGGTTTTAAAGCAGATATAGTTATTTTAAATCAGAACTTAGATGTTTTAGAAACGTTTATTAATGGAAAATCAGTATTTAAGAAAGATAAGGGGTAATATAAATGGAGAGCATCATTTATCGGGATAACTATGAAACTACGATATTTGCAACTAAGGAATTGAAGAGGCTAATGAAGAAAGCAGGCATTGACTCTGCTATAAAATACTGTAATGATGACAATTACTATGGAGTGGCGATCCATTTAATTACCACTGAAACATACAACTCTACAATACATTCGAATGAGCAAGTAGACGTTGATAAAGATGGTTTTGCGATAAAAGTAAATGGAAAAGAAACGTGGATTATTGGGAATAAACATCGATCCATTCTTTATGGCATTTATCAATATTGCAAAATACGGTTTGGCTATCGATGGAATAACCTTGGAGAGGAATTGTTGGAAGAGGTCCGTGTGAAGGGCGTTAGCAGTTTAAAGTATGAACCTCGGTTTTCCAGACGAGGAAACATTATTGAGACAATCGATGATGTAGGCTATATTAACTCTCTCATCGATTGGGGCGTAAAGAATGGGCATAACGAGTACTTTTTTACATTTTTTTTGTGGGAGAAAATAAAAAGCGAAGTGTCTCCGGAGTTGAAAAAACGGGATTTTCAAGTTACATTAGGTGGTCATAGTTTAGGATGTTTATTAAAAAAAGTTATGGGAGAAGGTCTTTCTCAGGCTACGAAGTTCCATTTTTTTTCAGAGGGAACCGATGTGCAAGACAAAGTGATAGATAAAATAGTAGATATTTGTAAAAGTTATTCGGTAATAAAGCGAATATCGCTATGGCCAGAAGATGTAAAAATTGAAGAAAAGAGTGCGGAGTGCTTTTTTGGTCCTTATATGCGATTTATGGAACGACTAAAAGCGGCTTTATCCGAATACGATCTTGAAGTTGAAGTCGAGCATATCGTCTATAATGCGGGATTGGCATGGCATATGTTAGAGAGAGGAGAAAACGTTACTGCTTCAGAAAAATTAGATATTTTATATGCATATTGGGGTAGGGACTATTCGGAGAAACTTAATTCTCCCGATTCAAATCAAGTGAAAGCTTTGGAAAGTTTGAAGGATTGGAACAAACAGGCGATGAGTAGATACAAATCCTTAACCGTATTGGAGTATTATAGTGATCATTTTATGCTGACTCACCTTTTTCCGCCTCTGATGAATAGAATTGCATGTGATTTAAATGATTATGAAGATTTGGAAATAGATGGTGTGCTGAACTTGATTGTCCCTATACATAAAAAAGGTCAAGATCCTGAGTTGGAAGGGGTGTATCCTTGGAAATGTATTCATCATTTGAATAATTATTTTTATACGAGACTCGCGTGGGGAGACGAATTTGAAACTGTCAAGGAGGAGTATTTTGCTGACGTTGAAGATGGCAATTGGTACCTTGATAAAATCACTGAATTGGAACATGTAACTGCAAAACTAACGAAGTGGAATGTTCCGCTGTTTCCTGCGAGAATTGTAGATCCAGAGAAAGTGAAGCTTGAAGTGCCAGAAGTGCAACTAGAATTGCGGGAAATTTACACTCTGATTTCCAGTTGGGGTTTGCCTGAACTTGAACAACTGATTGATAGATTTCGAAAAGATCAGTATGGACCATTCACAACTGAAGAAAAGTTGCTGATATATTTTGAGTTGTTTAAGCGAAATTCTAATTACTACAAAAATTTATGGTAGATAGGCTAAAAAGTCAGTAGGTACGGTTCTCCCGTCCCACTTGTTAAGGCCACTGAAAAAGTCTTTGTCTGTTAAAAATGAAGTTTTTTCAAAAACACTATCCCAAAATCTTGCTACTTTTCTATAGAAAAGTGGAGAAACCAGTTCGATTTACTTCTGATTTTTAGGCGGAAAGTGGGGATGGATTTTTTTGGTATTCACTCTTTTCAAAATTTATCGGACTTTTTCAGTGGCCTCCACTTGTTTATAGGGTGATTAACTGCTGTCTTTAAGTGTGGAGAGTAAGAATGGTACCTGTCTCTTCCTGAAGTTTGTCATAATGTGTCGATTGGGTCCAAGATATCGGTGTTAGGTATTGGTTTGTCTATGTAGTACATTTGTTGTCCATTGAGGGCAGTGAAATTATCCGCATAAAGTGGATACAATGAGGGACTAGTGTGCACAGAAGAACTCTTAAAATCTTCTTGTTGTTCACACTTCAGATGTACTATTGAAAGATTTATATATTTGATGATTTGATTGGTCACTGTGACTTACAACAAATCACTGCACCATACGTGACTGATATTTCAACATCACCTCACTTATATTCAGCAACGCTGTTGAGAATGCTGGGGAGTTGCTGATTACGGATTGACCACGTTTTTCAAACCAGCCTAGAACAACATCTTTTTTACTAGGCCAAGCTGCCTTCTTCTGTTTCTTTTGCAACTGCCGCTTCGTTCGAAAAGCAATTCGCTCTTGTCTAGTTCCCTCCACAGTCGTAATCCCTTGTTCAAGCCACATTTCCAAAATGTACTTCACATATCCCCAGTGTTACGTCCCTTGATCCAATGCACTTTTCATCGCTTCAATGACTATAATCATCACTAAGCTTCGCTATCCAATTCGACAATTCATTTTTTACGTATGCATGGATTTCACCATAATTATCACGGTAAAACGCGTGGCGTCTGTTGTTGTTATCTTTTTTTATTTCTTTCAATTCCTTTTGTTTAATTAATGTGTCCGGTTTGTGGTCCATGTTGCGATCCACTTTGTGGTTCAGTTTGTCGTCTGTATTGGGCTCAGGATTGTCATCCGCGCTATGGTCCATCATCGCATACAGGCTTAGCATCTAGTGGAACAGCCGGTCAGGTTTACTGTTCTGGTCTATGAAAATAAAACATTAGGTCCTGTTGAGACGATATACCTTACCCCATGGTCCACTAATAAGAGTTAAGATCATTATGCGGAATATGGATACTCATCGGCTCAGATAAACAAGGAGTTGTTCTTCATGAAGATTTATGTAAAAAATTACAATGGAAAAATTTTAAAGCTCGTCAGATACATGAAAACAAGTTTACATTTAAAACAGAAAATAAAACATTTGAACTATCTATTGCAGAGTCGAATGATGTATATGATTTAAGTGCATTATCAGAAAAACAACAAATAAAAAAACGACCAAAGAAATTTTCTCAAATAGTGAAATACTCGAACAGTTAAGAGATGCTCAAAAAAATAGAGATAGTAATTTTATATATTATAGTGGAAATGAAATTGAATTTGATAAATTAGTGGATGAAGTTAACGATGAAGGATAGAGAAATAAACTATATCGTCGTTTGGGTGCAAAAAGCATGATACAGAACGTCTTTTATCATGTTGTCTGTCACGGGAAATCGTCGTGATGATCTCTAAAATAAGTGAACAATTGCAAATAACTAAATTAAATTTGTTATAATTAGCCTGAGGTGATGTCAAATGAACACTTTAAGTGAAGATACTAAACAAGAATTAATTAATGCGTTAAATGGAAAGCAATCTGGTTTTTTTGTTGTAGATGGTAAATTAGTCTCCGTAGAAGTTGAAAATAATGATTCGGATAATGATTTATCACAGGAAGATTTATCCCGAGAGATGGAAGTTTATCCTGAGTTAAGAGAATCATTGTCCAGGTATTTAGATAACCCAGGTATGAAGCGATACACTGGAAATGAACTGATAGCTAAACGTAATGAAAAAAATTATAAGGGATATCAAGTCCTTTTCACCGAGGAATTTGAATTATGCTTAGATAATATTCAACGTTTTTTTCTAAACAAGGGGAACAAACATTGCAGTGGTGGTAATCGAGAGAAGATGAAATTATTGCATACATTGAAGCCCACCTTTCTGAGAATTCGTTTATAGGTAGGGCGGTTGAAAGTGGTAGTTTTAAAAGTCTAAGAAGAATTACCTATGGGAAAAGCAGGCATATCATGTATATAATTTATTATGCAGTTCATGAAAAAGATGGATATGTAGACGTCATTAACATTCTACCTTCCAGAACAAAACGTAAACGTATTAGAAAATAGTGGAGAACAACAATATGAACGCTATTATATCAAATGAATATGATATGGAATTTATTATTCTAAATGAAGAGCAGCGAAAAATCCCACAGCAATGGTCAAGCACGTACAAGTGGAGTACGAGGGTACTGATGAAGATCCTCCGGCTTACACGATAAGTGGTAGCGCACAATATAACGAGTGAATCAATTTGGGAAGCAGCTAGCATGCGCCGCAGTGGATTAACGTATGCCAAAGAAAGGAAAGGTACAATAAAGGATGACAAGAAAATAACGGATACCAAACGCCTTTTATCATGTTGTCTGTCGTGGAACAGCGAGTCAGGTTTACTGTTCCGGTCTACATATGCTCCACAAAGTAAACGAAAAAAACCCCATTTGAATTAGCCTCCTACTGCCTAATGACGAATCATTTTCATTTGCAAATGCGCTCCAAAGACCAATCCATTTCTAAAGTAATGTCCCTCCAGAAATAATATTGAACATATTCAAAGACACGAAATAACACCACAGGAAGCAGAAGAAGTTTTTTATGACCCAAACCGGTGTAAACATAACGCATACGGTGGAAGAGTTAAAATCATAGGTGTGACTGAAGATGGGCGCATTTTAGCAATTGTATACGAAAAAAGTAAAAAAAGATTCAGACCGTTTACTGGATGGGATGCCACTAGTAACGAAAAAAAGTCTTATAATAAAAGGTGGAGGTATTGATTATGATTAAAAAGAACAGCGCAGCATCAGTTGAAGAGCAATATGATGAAAGAGGAAGGCTTATCATTACCGATTCCAGTAAAATTCCAGAAAATATGACAGAGGAGGAGGTTGTTGATTTTTGGGATACATATGCGATGAGTGAAGAGCTGCTTAATGAAAGCTATATAGAAGAAGATGATTTACTACCACCTAGGAAAAGCGCTACAAAACCAATTAACCTACGAATTGAAAATGACTTACTGAACCGCTTGCAGAAAATAGCTGAATCTAAACAGATTCCTTATCAAACTTTATTAAAATAATTCGTAGCCGAAAGAGTATATGAGGAAGAAAAAAGAGAAAAAATATTTTAGCTTCTTTTGAATAGTGCCAGTAACTTCTCGAAGTTTGGAACAACGGGTCAGGTTTACTGTTCCGGTCTATGAAAATAAAATATAATTGTGACGATAAACCTGACCCCGTGTTCCACCCAGAAGGAAATATGGTTTCCTATATCCAAAGTAATTACCGAGGTTTCGGATCGGGGATTGTTGTGCCAGGAACTGGAATATCTTTGCAAAACAGAGGTTGCGATTTTTCTTTAGATTATACCCACTCTAATCGTCTTGAAGGAGGCAAGCGTTCCTACCACACGATCATACCAGGTTTTTTAACGAAAGATAATGACGGAATTGGGCCATTTGGTGTGATGGGTGGTTATATGCAACCGCAGGGTCATGTGCAAGTAATTATGAATACAATTGATTTTCATTTAAACCCTCAGGCAGCTCTTGATGCTCCAAGATGGCAATGGATAGAAGGGAAGAAAGTAATTGTGGAACCGAATTTCCCTATTGATCTTGCACAAGCATTAGCAAATAAAGGTCATGAGATTGAAATTGCACAAGACTCAATGAGCTTCGGTAGAGGACAGATTATTTGGAAAGACCCAGTAAGTGGTGTCCTAGTAGGTGGTACTGAATCAAGAACCGATAGTGCTATAAGTGTTTGGTAGTGTTCTTGGTGTTCCAGTGCTTTCACTTCCCGAAGTTTGTCGAATGGAAATTGTAAAATTATAAAATATTTTTCCAATAGGTGTGTTTCTTCAGTGGCTGTGCAAAGTTTCCAGCCTCTTTTCGCATTTCTGCAACGCTAGTAACCTCTTGCTTCTTCCAGTTTATTAGGATCTTTATCACAAAACTTCAGGATAATTTATGATAGTTCAGTGCACGTTTCGTTACTTTCATCACTAAATCATTACCGGCTTCGGATAATTATTTTCTAGCTCACTTCGGATGTATGGGTGAATCTCTCCAAAATGTTGTTCATAAAACGTGACTGCTTCTGTAGTGGGTGTGTTTTGAATTGGTGGGTTAGGTACTTTTTTATGGTTGACATTGGGGGGAATATCTTTTCTACCCGGGGGTGATCATTGCGCTGCAGTGTAATCTTCTTCATGATCACACTGTATATTTTCCCTATATTTGTTCACTATGAATTAAAATTTATTCTTTACATACGAAATGCATTTTTATTAGGTATAATGAACCCTATATTAACAATTGTGATGGCAATAGCTTGTATAGTAGTATATTATATTCTTTATTTCGTTCCCGGATTAATCCCGTTTTTTGGCGGAAGTTTATTCAGTATTGTTGTCATGTGGTTATCCTACCGAGCTTTCATCAGTATTGAAGCGATGAATAATAAGCTAGAAGAAGATTCTAGTGGATGAATAAGTTACATTTCATATAATTCGAACTTATGCTCCACATGCAAGGAGGGGGAAGAAGTTGTTAAAACCAGTTGAAATCGTTGCCAAATTAAATCGTTTTGTTTTCTCGATTGACTTAGTTGGGTACCCTAGCCATCAGTCAGACTGGTACCAGAAACCTAGGCAACAAAAGTTTTACACGGTTTGGCTAATTTCAAAAGGTAAAGGAGAAATTATTATTGACGGAAAAAGCTGGATTGCTGAGCCTGGTAAGCTTTTTGTTTTTGTGCCAGGAATGGTAACGGAAAGAAGGAATTTATTAGACTCCCCTTTTGAACATTATGTAATAAGATATTCCTTTACAGAAGCATATCAGCAACAAGGTCAATGGATATTTAATAACGATGTAAACTTTCCTTTACAAGGAAACTATACGATCCAAAACGTACCTCAAATTCTTCATATATTTGAGGAATTGTATCATTTATGGAAACGAAAAGGACCTATGATTGTAATGAGAAAGGATATTCTTTTTAAAGAACTTTGGTTGTTAATTGCTCAAGATTTCCGTTCTCAAAAAGTGGAGGGGAGTACGACTAATTCTATTAACTTGACTATTGATTATATGGTTAATCATTTTCGAAAAGAGTTATCACTTGAAGAATTATCTGCCATTGCTGGTATTAGTAAAAGCCATTATTCGAGATTATTTAAGAAGTATACAGGGTATAGCCCTATCGAATATTTAACACAACTTCGCATAGGTCGAGCAAAAGAATTAATTACGCTTTCTGATTATAAGCTGAAGGAAATAGCTCATGCGGTCGGTTACAAAGATGAATTCTATTTCAGCAGAATGTTTAAAAAAAATGTAGGAATCTCCCCTTCTGAATATTCCGATGTACATACTATTAATAACTAAAAGACTTTGAAACCTGGGCATGTTACCCAGGTTTTTTCATCGTCCAAGAAAATTATAAAAATAAACAGTTGTGGATATCTTGCTTAGTTATTTAGCCGCGGCCAGCTTCGAGCGCCAGCGACTAGCGAGACTTCCCTCACCTCCGTACGATAAGTCAACATCGATTCAAGTTTTATGGAAGGTCGACTAAAAGCGGACTTGTCGTCCAACGTCGACATACCCCTTATGCAGGGGCATGTTTCCTTTATCTCCTGCGGTTCAGTCCAGTCCGTACGTCGCTAACCGGCGCTCTGCGCTTTTGTTCTAGAAATAGCATTATAATCCATGGAAAATAATTCATCTATGCATGGTTGCTAACTATTGTGGACGGTATAATGAGAATTATCACAATTTTCAAATGTATTTAAGATGCTTTTTGAACGCATGAATGTCCAAGGTTTTAAGGTTGTGGAGATTATTATTCTATGGAGGTTACGGCATGAAAGATTTCTTGAAAATTAAATCGTACTTTTTGCCTTACAGGCGTTACTTAATTTTGTCAGTTATTTCTTTATTGGCTATGACTGGAGTTGGAGTAGTTGCTCCCCTTCTCACTAAATATCTCATTGATGATGTAATCTTAAAAGAACAATATTCACTCGTTCCGATCGTATCTTTATCTGTAATTGGCGTTGCAATTGTTAAAGGATTGTTTCAATTTATTTCACAATATTTAGGCCATCAATTTGGGATTGAAACGGTGTATGACTTAAGAAACATGCTGTATAAGAAATTACAATATTTATCATTAGGATATTATAGTCGAGCAAAAACAGGAGATTTAATGGCTCGGCTAACAGGCGATGTTGAGATGATTCGCAATTTTTTGTCTAACGGAATTGTACAGTTTTTAAGAGTATTATTTATGTTTATAGCAGTATTAACAGTAATGTCCTTTTATAGCATCCGATTAACATTAGTGACTTTAGTTGTCCTTTTATTATTGATTATCGTTTCATATCGATTCCAGAAGGTGGTGCGCCCGTCCTTTAGAGATATTAGAAAAAGCGTCGCAACCTTGAATGCAGGGATACAAGAAAATATTATGGGAATTCGCACGGTTAAATCTTTTGGGAATGAAGCGTTTGAGACAGAAAAATTTTCTCAGCATAACTTAGGGTTTAAAAATGCGCAATTAAATAGTGCTCGCATTTGGTCGAAATATTTTCCGGTTATGGAAATGCTAGGAGGATTTTGTGTCGTTATATTACTAGGATATGGTGGTATTTTAGTTGTAAATAATGATATTTCCATAGGAACGTTAGTAGCATTCTTTAGTTTGATTTGGATGATTGTGATGCCTTTGGCGAATATTGGTTTTATTATCAACCAATTTATGCAATCAATCACCTCGGCAGAGCGACTAAATGAACTATTAGAGACGAAAGAAGAGATTTTAACTCCTGAAAATCCTATTAAGTTAAAGAATGGGATGACTGATATTCGTTATAATCACGTTTCATTTGGTTACTCGCAAATGAAAGGTACATTAGAAAATATTAATTTAGACATTCCATCTGGAAAGACGATTGGACTACTAGGTGCAACAGGTTCAGGGAAAACGAGCATTATTAATCTGCTTTTTCGAGGGTACGACACATCAGAGGGTACTGTATATGTAAATGGCTATGATACGCGTCAACTATCACTTTCTATGTTACGAAAAGATATTGGAATTGTCATGCAGGATCCGTTCATTTTTTCAGCGACTATTAGAGATAACATTTGCTATGGTAACCCTCGTGCATCAATGGACAAAATTATTCGCGCAGCCACATTGGCTGATGCACATGGTTTTATTTCAGAATTACCGGATGGCTACGATACCGTAGTTGGAGAACGTGGATTAGGGCTTTCAGGAGGACAGAAACAACGAATTGCAATTGCAAGGGCGTTACTAGTTAATCCAAAAGTCTTGATTTTAGATGATGCTACAAGTGCATTAGATATGGAAACAGAGTACCACATTTTATCTAATCTTAAGTCATATTTCCAAAATAGAACGACATTTATTATTGCACATCGAATATCTTCTTTAAAAAATGCAGATGAAATCATTGTATTAGATCAAGGGCACATAATTGAAAGAGGATCACATCAACAACTTCTGAATCAAAATGGCGTATACCGTATGACTTATGATGTGCAACACGCCAGTCAAATAGAAGGGAATAACAAGGTGACTAGAGGGAGTCGAGCGCTATGAATGAAGCATCACATATTAACCTAAATAAAAATGTAAGGCGAGATCGATTCGTTTATCCAGATGATAACGCAATAGAAAAGCCATTTAACTGGTGGATTATGGTTCAATTATTAAAATATATTAAACCGTATCTATTTTCATATTTTCCTATTGCTGTCATTACGTTGCTTCTAAGTACTGCAGTTAAACTTGTTGTTCCGTTTATCATTGGCTATGCGGTTGATTATGCCTTACGCCCACGCGATGTTTCTCTTTTGACTACACTAGTTATAACAATTGCAGTTTTATATCTATTGCAGTGCGTTGTAAACGTGATTCGAATTCGCTATACGACAATTCTAGGGCAAAACGTGGTATATGACATTCGGGAGAAGCTATTTAAACATGTTGAAAATTTATCGTTTCGCTTTTTTGATAAACGTACAGAGGGCTCTGTCATTGTCCGACTGAACAATGATGTAAACAGTCTGCAAGAGTTATTTACGAATGGACTCATTAATATTTTAATGGATGTTATTATGCTCATCGGTATTGTATCCATGTTATTTTACTTAAACGGGAAGTTAGCATTCGCGGTTATGATTGTTGTACCTATAATGTTTTTGTTATCTACAAAAATGCGAAGGAAAATTCGTCGTGGTTGGCAGCGAGTTCGCCTTTTTCAATCGAGAATGAATTCCCATTACAATGAATCTATTCAAGGTATAAGAGAAACGCAAACCTTTGTTCAAGAAGAAGAAAATATTAACTACTTTAAAGGAATCAACCAACGTAATACAGACGCCCTTCGATACTCAACTAAAATTAGTTCGATGCTGCCACCTTTTGTGGAAGTAACAGGTGCGTTTGGAACAGCCGCTTTATTCTGGTATGGGGCACATTTATTACAGGCAGAAGAAATATCTATTGGTATTATAGTTGCGTTTGCTAGTTATATTGGAAACTTTTGGCAACCTATATCCCGCTTAGGAATGATTTATAATCAATT
Source organism: Radiobacillus sp. PE A8.2 (assembly GCF_045635475.1). Classification (NCBI taxonomy): domain Bacteria; kingdom Bacillati; phylum Bacillota; class Bacilli; order Caryophanales; family Bacillaceae; genus Radiobacillus; species Radiobacillus sp. PE A8.2. The sequence continues at coordinate 210,499 of NZ_JBJGXI010000001.1, forward strand.
GCTACGTGTTATGGCTTCCTCTGAAAGAATTTTTGAATTTCTAGACGAGAGACCGCAAATTAAAGAACAACCATCTGCAAAGCCACTAGCTGTTAATGGAGGGAATGTGACGTTTGACAAGGTTGGTTTCTCTTATGAAACGAACCGGACTGCATTGACGGATTTTACATTACAGGTGGAAGCAGGAGAAACGGTGGCGCTTGTCGGCCATACTGGCTCTGGCAAAACGACAGTTGTAAATTTATTATGTCGATTCTATGATACTAGTTCAGGTAGAATTTTAATCGATAATCAGGATATTACAAAAGTAACGATTAACAGCTTAAGAAGAAATATAAGTTTAGTTATGCAAGATGCTTTTTTATTTTCTGGTACGATTATGGAAAATATTCGTTATGGTCGTTTAGATGCATCAGATGATGAAGTGATGGAAGCTGCTAAGGCTGTCCAAGCAGATTCCTTTATTAAGCAACTTCCAAACGGATATGAAACAGAAGTGGAAGAGCGAGGTAAGATGTTATCTGTTGGACAACGACAATTAATTTCATTTGCAAGAGCGTTGTTGGCCGATCCTAAAATTCTAATCTTAGATGAAGCAACATCAAGCATTGATACAGAAACAGAAATGAAAATACAGAACGGCATGGAAAAACTAATGAATAACCGGACTTCATTTGTAGTAGCCCATCGATTATCTACTATTGAAAATGCCGACAAAATAGTTGTGCTTGATCATGGAGAGATTGTTGAAATAGGAAATCATAAGTCATTAATGGAAAAGCAAGGGGTATATGCCAATTTAGTTAAAATGCAGAATAGGTTTCTTAAAGTGGAATGAATAAAGTAAGCGAATGAGTTAATTTCATAATTACCTATACAGCTATCCGCATCCGTATATAGTTCGGAGACGGTTAATCCAACTATATATGGATGCGGATAGCTAAAAATCAGTACTATGAAATTGATTAGAATAGTAGATTGTGTAGAGAAACCCTTGCTTGAAAAATAAAGCAAGGGTTTCTACGCAAGATGTAAATAATAATTCTGTACATAAGTCTGAAAATTGCTAAGTAGTACTATTTTCATTGATTTCATTGGAAAGTCAGTTGAAAAAAGCATTTTCCAGCGTTAAATTCTTGATAAGAATCCACGTATAAGATTTTATTTCATCATACATGCATTTCTGTAAATGAATGATTTGTATAACTCAACATTTATTCCTTACTTTCCTGTGATGTTCGATACTTGCCAGGAGTAACACCAACTTCTCTTTTAAAAGAACGGATGAAATTTTGTGAGTTTGTAAAGTTTAACTTTTTTGCAATTTCATTCACAGTTAGCTCCGATTCAAGTAGCCACTTTTTGGCTACATGTACACGACACATAGTCAGGTAATCTGTAAAGGACATTCCTTTCTCCTTGCGAAATATCTGACTTAAATAGGCTGGGGAATAGCTTAGCTTTCTACCTATTTCTTCTAATGTGATCTCAAGGTTTTTTTCTGTTTCAACGAGACGAATGATATCATCTGAAATTCTTTTGTACTGTTGGTTAGTTTTCTCTTGAATAAGTTCCATAATTGGTTCAATAACTTGCTTCATAAACCAATGATGAATTTCACTTATCGTTTGCAACTCTAACAATTCTTTAGGTAATGATTGGCCGTGCAAGATCATTGTGTCGTTCCCAACATTATAAACGTCCATGATCTCACCAAGCAAACGAATTAAAATCATTTGATAATCTGTTACACTACCCTCATTGTCAAACGTAGCATTAATAAATTGTTTTAATAGTTCTTCCGTCCGTTGCTGATCGTTTAATTCAATAGCATCTTTGATTTGGTTAGATAGTATATCTGGGTATTTAATAACTCGGTTGGTTGATGTCGGTTCCACGTCCTCAAAAAATAACACAGCGTTATTACCGAATCGAACACGATATTTTAAGGATTTTAAGCCTTCTTCAAAGGCAGCTTTTGCATCTTGAAGCTTTGTAAATATTCTGCTGACTCCTACACTCACAGATAATCCTTGAAAATCCTGAATGTTTTGTTTTGTGTTATTAGCGAAATAGAGCAAATCCTTTCGATTTTTACTGTACTCATCCTTCTCTAAACCAATTAAGCATACTAACGATTGGTTAATAACAACAAGTGATAAGCGCTTTTTTTCAGAAATTGTCTCTTCGGCAATGTTCATGATGTTGAATAAAAGTAAATCCCAATCAGAATTAGAATAACTTGAATTTTCCAACGTATCGATTTGGAAAATGAAGACAGCATATTGTTCGAAATTATTGATGTGTGGATGTGTTTCTATAATATTATCCTCTAAATCTAATGACAGTTCTCCGTGAAATAGCTTTAAAACATAGAATTTATGAAGCTCTTTCCCCTGAGATATGATTTGTTGCTTCATATTAGCCAAGGAATTATGAATGAAATTAATTTCATCCCAATGGTGTTCATCTCCTTTGGCATTGGATAAGGCTTTAGACAACCTGAAAATAGGAGAATACATTTTCAATGAAACTCTATAGGATAAGAACAGCAAGATTAAAATAATGCCTAGGCAGGTGTATAGCATCAACCAACCGATGTCAGCGCTTTCTTTCGCGATTTGTGATTTAGGAACAACAGATAGATATGTCCAGTTGGTGTAACCTGACTTTTTGTAAAACAGATAATATGTATTTCCGTTATAACGGGTTTCAGCATATCCCTCTGAAGTAACATGATCTAGTATTTCTTTCGTAGCAATACTTTCTATACCTTGGTACTGAGTTGGTTCTTTTACATTTGAACCAATCACTTGCATTTGATTATTTAAAATATAAGTGTTCCCGAGTTGTTCAGGACTGGCTATCCAACTATTTAACTGAGAATAATCGATTCTAGCCAGGATAAGGCCGTTTGGGTTAGTCGAATAGATTGGTGATTGCTTTATCATAATTAAACCATATGGTATGTCCCATTGGTTGAATGTGTAGAGACTGTATTCGTTGTTGTCAACTAGTAAAGGATATCTACCGAATTGTTCGATGTTTTCTTGGTATACCTTATAATATTGCTCGTTTAAAGGGGTAACCCTGTCCGGATAAATGACCCATTCGTTTCTAAAATTAACAAAATAAAGCTCTTCAATTCCTAGGTTTTTGGTCTGGGTGTATTTCATATAGAGATCGACATCTTGGATCATTTGGAATTGACTTTCATTTAAAGGTGATTGAAATGCCTTGTGGATAATAGGTAAAGAGATTAATTGATTTAGGGATTGTTCAATAACTTTAACATTTTGCTCGGCAGTAATTTGTGTTTGGGCAAGAAGTTGCTGTGTACTTTTCGTAACTTTATCTAACACGCTTGTTGAAGCTTTCCAATAGGAAAATGTACCAAGAACGAGAACAGGAACCGTAGAAATAAGTAAAGTGAAGATGAGTAACTGAAGAAAATATTTTGTCTGTCTCATTAATGATACCTCCTTTTGTCAATTTTATAATACATATAGCTGTATACCTTATATTAATCAAAATATTAAGAAAATGAAAGATTTTAAAGAGAATCTTTTTGATAGTCCCCTTTTATAAATTCATGATTATTTGCCTATTATGATGATTATTCCTACATGAACGCTTGATATTAAAGCACTTTCAAACAATCTATAAAACTGATTGTATACTGTTATACCATTTAAACTTATGATTGTGAACATAGAAAGTTCGGAAAATTCAATAATATTACCGTGGAAAAGGAGATTTCATATGTCTGCTAATAGCATAATTGAAAATGAAAGAAAGTTAACACCTTCCCCTAAGAAAAAAATGAATAATAGATTTATAAGGAATGTGAAATCTAATTTTTGGCTATATCTTCTCGTTCTACCTGGTCTTCTTTATTTTTTAACCTTTAAGTATTTGCCTATGTGGGGGCTTACATTAGCCTTTAAAGACTTTCAACCATTTGTAGGGTTTTTTGGTAGCCCATGGGTTGGATTCGAACATTTTGAAAGACTTTTTTCAAATAACGATTTTTGGATGTTGTTTCGAAACACCTTATTAATCTCGTTGTACAAGCTTGTGTTCTTTTTCCCATTTCCTATTATTATTGCACTGATGTTAAATGAAGTTCGACGTCAAGTTTTTAAACGTGCGATTCAATCCATTATTTATATTCCACATTTTCTATCATGGGTCGTAATCGTTGGTATTACTTATGTTCTCTTTACTACAGAAGGCGGTTTAGTGAATGAATTAATTGCACAAACGGGGAATGAAAAAATTAATTTTCTAGGAAATCCAGATTGGATCCGAACCATGCTAACCTCTCAAACCATTTGGAGAGAAACAGGTTGGGGAACAATTTTATACTTAGCAGCCATGAGCAACATTGACCCTCAATTATACGAGGCGGCTAAGATAGATGGTGCTGGAAGATTTCGACAGATGTGGCATGTAACTATTCCTTGTATTCGAAGCACAATTGTTGTGTTATTTATTCTTCAGTTAGGTAATTTTATGGATCTTGGGTTTGACCAAGTTTACAATATGTTGAATCCTGCCAACCGAGAAAATGCCGATGTGTTTGACACGTATGTGTATGTGACAGGTATTACACAGGGTCAATTCAGCTATAGTACAGCTGTTGGGATGTTTAAATCATTGGTTGGCCTAATACTTGTTGTGGTTGCTAACTATACGACAAAACGTCTTGGTGAAGAAGGGATCTTTTAACAACTTATAAATTCTAGTACAAAAGGAGCGTGGCAGACATGAAAATAAACAGAAGTCTTGGTGATATAACCTTTGATGTTGTTAACTACACATTATTGCTATTAATTGCATCTATATGCATATTTCCCTTCATACAAATTATCGGTGGGTCTTTTGCTACGACCCAAGAGCTCGTTACTAAAGATATAGTTATCATACCTGAAACCTTTTCTTTAGATGCCTATAAGGTGATGTTTGCAGATGGAAAAATTCCTAGAAGCTTACTAATTACCGTGTTTATTACTTTTTTTGGAACACTTATCAATTTAGCTATGACTTCTACAGCTGCATATGCCTTATCTAGAAAAGGATTTAAAGGTAGACGTTTTATTATGTTTTTGATTGTTTTCACCTTGTTATTTGAAGGTGGATTGATTCCAACATATCTTGTTGTAAAAGAACTTCATATGTTAAACACCTACTGGTCAATCATGATTCCTAATGCAATTAATGCATTTAATCTTATATTAATGCGAAACTTTTTCATGCAACTGCCAGAGGAACTGTTTGAATCTGCAAAAATGGATGGAGCAAATGAATTGAAAATATTTTATAAAATTGCACTACCACTTTCAAAAGCTTCCCTGGCAACATTTGCATTATTTTATGCAGTGACACATTGGAACAACTTCTTCCATCCATTTTTATATTTAAGTGATTCTGATATGTGGCCAATACAGGTTTGGTTAAGAGAACTTATTATATTGTCTTCCGGAAGTTTTACAAATCCTGGATTCGCCGTTGATGTGCCAACTCAAAGTTTGAAAATGGCCACTATCGTTGTAGCTACAGTACCAATTTTAATCGTATATCCATTTGTTCAAAAGTATTTTGCAAAAGGTGTCATGGTTGGTTCGGTTAAAGGATGATTTTCTTCATCTTTAACATAAAAAACAAGGGGGTAATTAATGTGGGAAACAGAATTTCACGAATGAAATTGTTACTATTTGTAGTTATTTTTGCAATAGTAACAGCTGTAGTAGGATGTTCGGACAATAGCACAGGTTCAGAGGACAACAATACAGAAACAAATAAAGGAGGGAATAGCGAAGGCGCTGACAACGAAAACAGTGAAGAGCCTATAGAAATTAGCACGTTACAACCGTACTGGGGTGATATGCCTGATGAGGATGGTCCACTATTTAAGAAAATAGAAGAAATTATGAATGCTGACATCTCTCCTCAGTTTGTACAAGGACCGAATATGATGGATAAGGTTAACGTAACGCTATCTTCAGGACAATTACCCGAAATTCTAGTTGTGTTTATGGGAAATCAACCTTCTATTATTAACGCTATCCGTGCAGGTGCATTTTGGGATGTTGGTAGTTATCTAGATGATTATCCAAACCTTAAAGGTAGTCGTGATGAAATCAGAGATTCGAATATTTCAGTGGATGGTAAAGTATGGGCATTATATCACAAGGATAGTATCGCTAGGGAAGGATTTAACATGCGAGAAGATTGGTTGAATAATTTAGGATTAGAGCAACCGAAGACAATAGATGAATTGTATAATGTATTGAAAGCGTTCACTTATGATGACCCTGATCAAAATGGTAAAGATGATACGTTAGGTTTGGCAACCGTACTATCTCAGAATGCAGGGAATATTCCAGCGGCGTTTAAATTCATGATATCTAAATTTGGTGCGCCAAATAATTACAAGGTTGAAGATGGAAAGTTTATTCCTGATTTTACAACAGAAGAATATCGTGAAACGATGAAATTCTTTAAAAAATTATATGATGAAGGAATCATGAATCAAGACTTTACCTATGCGAAGTTGGATCAAGTACTTCAAATGGTTAGGAACGATGAAGCCGGCGTTTGGATGGGAAATATGGACCAAATTTGGGACCCGTTGTTTGATATTAACCCAGATGCTAAAATGTTGGCATTTTCAGATCTAGAAGGACCAAACTATCAATATGCTAAATTAGGTTATTGGAGTACATTAATGTTCCCTAAAAGTAGTGTGGAAACGGAAGAGGAATTGCACAAGATTCTAGCAGGGTTAGATCGACTTGCTGCCCCAGAAAATAAAGAATTTAGATCCTTTGGTATTGAAGGAGTAAATTATGAATTGCAGAATGATGAGCATGTATTTATTGAAGAAACAACTAGTAGAACATTAGAAAATTTAGGTCAAATATTTATGACGGATGTAGAAGTAGTTTACGAAGGTAAGCCGGAATATATTGTCAAACAGTTGAAAGCAATACAAGAAAATGAAGAAGATCCTGGTTTAATAGGAGATCCATCAACAGGTATAATTTCCGATACTAAAAATAAGCTTGGTAATGAACTGCAAACGATGATAGGAGATGCGGTTAGTCAATATATCATAGGCGATATCGATGATGCAGGCTTTGATCAGGTGATTGAAGATTGGAGAGCTGCTGGTGGAGATCAAATGCTTAAAGAATTTGAAGAAGCGTATAAAAATAAATAATATCCAAGTAAAATAGGCATCTATCTAGGCTCTCTATTTACCTGGATTATCAAAGGGATCTAACTGAGGAAATTTAATCTGCTAACAACTTATAATATGAAAGTATGAAATAGAAGTATTTATTACTTTATCACTTCCGACAGAGCACTCCCTCTTCAATCGCGTGAAGGGCTTTAGCTCAGCGATAAGGGGGAGATGAATGTCGGTTGGCGATAGCCAACACACGCACCCTCACGGTATAGTTAGAATATATGTTCTTGTTAGGTGAGGTGATTTCATGTTAGTAAAAAAGGCGGTTAAATTTCATGTTTAATAGGACAATTGGATGCTCTAGGTTCGTATTCAACTACTTCCTTACTAAGTAGAAGCAAAGCAAAATTATGCTTACTGGTTCATCGTCGAAGACTTACCGATAGCGATCAATTAGTATCTCAATCTGGGAAGCTACCAATGGTTTCTCCAAATTATCAAAAGAGACTCGAGCGTTCGGACTACAACTGGATGAACTTGAGTGACAAACGACCATATTAATTTTGGTGGTGTCTGACATGCATAAATTGCTTGGAGCTGCTTACAAAACGGAAAAAGCTGCTCATATTTAGATAACTAAATCATATTGTTTAAATAAATTGATATAAGGTGGTGAACATCAATGGAAATAAAAGGGTGGGCAGGTGGGTTCAATCAAGTTGCTGAATGGATCATGCGCCTTGCTTATATAAACTTATTATGGATATTACTTACGGTTTTAGGTTTAGGAATATTCGGTTTTTTTCCAGCTACAATTGCGATGTTTACGATGATACGTAAATGGTTATTAGGAGATTTTGAAACGCCGATCTCCAGAACATTTTGGAGAACGTATAAAAAGGAGTTTATTAAAGGTAATGTACTTGGGATGTTACTCATTATTATAGGGATTATTCTCTACGTAGATGTGAAGTTTTTTCAGTCTCAAAGTGGCATATTATATTGGGTGTTATCTTGCTTCTCTATTGTTTTGCTGTATATGTATCTTTTGACTGTATTATTTTTCTTCCCAGTGTTTGTCCATTTCGAATTAAAAACAATGCAGTATATGAAGCATGCATTTTTATTTATGGTAACAAAACCAATTGGAACAGTAATGATTGTCATTGGAATTTTTGGTGCTTCTTATTTATTAATGCTTGTACCTGGATTGATTCCATTTTTCGGTGCTAGTTTCCCTGCTTTAGTAATCATGTGGTTTGCTTATCGTAAATTTAAGTTGATCGTACCTGTCACTTCCCGAAGTTTGTCACAATATGTCGACTAGAGATTGTAGAATTTAGAAGGAACACTTTAAATGTTCACTTGTTAATTATGAATGTCTGGGTGGGCAAGTGGTTAATATGTCTAAAGCGTCAATTTGGATTATTTTAGTATGAATTCAGCAAATGCCTGAGCGCTTTTTTTACTAAATCGTTGTTGTTTTCTTACTAACCACAAATCTCTTTTAAAGGAGATGCCTTTTATTTTTGCTTCACATAATACACCTTGATTTATTTCTCTAGCAACGGTTAGTCTTGAAACAATACTAATACCAAGACCAGCCTCTACTGCACTTTTTATAGATTGGGTACTGCCTAAATCCATATATTGATTTATTTTGTCAAAGACTCCATATTGCCTTAAGAAATCCTCAATAATTAATCTTGTCCCTGATGTAGGTTCTCTCCATAGCATTCTTTCATGAGCTATTTCTTCAATATCAATTTCATTTCGTTGCTTCCATGGATGATCTGGAGCATGGATAAGAATTAATTCGTCATCAGCCATATTTTCCACCAACAGTTTTTTATCTTTAACAATACCTTCTACTAATGCAACATCAATAACACCTTCTACTAATGCTTCTAGAACCCGTGGAGTATTCTCAACCATTAATGAAAAATTGATATCAGGATGGTTTCTATTATATTGTCCCAATAGCCCTGGTAATAGATATTCCCCAATAGTTAAGCTAGCACCTACTGTTAATGTTTCATGATAACCCTTACTATTATCTAAAACTGCTTCTTGTGATCTTCTAAAATCCTCAACAATTGTCTTAGCATACGGGTAGAGAACCTTACCGCTTTCCGTTAAAACCAAGCGTCCGTCCTTTCGATCAAAAAGCAAAACCTCATATGTACTTTCTAATTGATGGATTTGTTTAGTAACTGCTGGTTGAGAAACATAGGATAATTTTGCTGCTTGGCTAATACTACCCACTTCAACAACAAGACAGAATGCTTTTAGTGTATTTATGTTCATGCTTCCCACTCCCCTCTTAACAATACATTTGAGTATAGTGAATCTTCAAAGCAATCATATTGAGTATAACAAGAAGTTATACCCTATAATTTTTTTTGACTTCTAATTTTAAATAATAGATGATAGGATAACAGTAAGTTAATTTCAAAACGAAAGTAACTTGTCGAATAGTGTGTGGCAATTAGATTGTATTATAAAATGCAAGCACTTTCAAAGGTTTTTTTATGTTTGTCGGTCTATGAAGTAATTATTGTAACCGTTTTTATTTAGATAGTTAATTTCAAAATGATTTTAAGTTAATGTTAATACATGAAAGCATGGAGGTGCTGATAAGTGAAAATTATCTATATTGATATTGACTCGCTTCGACCTGATCATTTAAGTTGTTACGGGTACAAGCGCAAAACCTCTCCATATATTGATTCAATAGCAGAGAAGGGGATGCGCTTTGATGGATGCTATGCGGCTTCATCACCTTGTCTCCCATCTCGAGCTAGCTTTATGTCTGGAAGGTATGGGGTGAATCATGGTGCAATCACACATTGGGGTCCGGGAAGTGACTTCTACTATCCAGAGGGAGATGGACACTCAACTAAATATCCTTTCTTTACTCGATACTTAAGAGAAGCAGGTTATGAAACGGTAACTTTTTCTTCATTTGGAGATCGTCATCATGCATGGTGGTATTTTGCTGGTTGGAATGAAGTGCATACACATACCATGCAGGAAGGAAATGAGAATGCTAATGAAGTGGTAGACAAAGTTATTCCGTGGCTTGAAGACAATGGTAAGAATGATAATTACTTCCTACATCTTCAATTATGGGATCCACACACTTTATACACATGTCCCGTTGAATATGCTGAACAATGGCAGGACCATCCAGCACCATCATTTCCAAGCGAAGAAGTAATCAAAAAACAGCAAAATGATAGCTTCCCGCGGTCAGCAAATTTTTTGCATACAGTTGATAATTTTCCAGATACAATGCCAAGAAAAATCAACTCAAGAAAAGATTATGAAAAACTAGTCAATGGCTACGACGGGGCTATAAATTTCATGGATGAACAAATTGGTAGAATTCTAGAAACGTTAAAAAAGCTAGAGATTGATGATGAAGTAACTTTTGTAATATCGGCTGATCACGGCGAATCGTTGGGTGAACATGGTATTTATGGAGAACATGCATCTGCTACTGAATCCGTTCATCATTTACCATTAATTATTAAATCGCCAAACGTAACCCAGCCTAATTCAGATTATAAAGGTCTCTTATATAATGTTGATGTAATTGCTACGATTACGGATATGGTTGGATTAGATATTCCATTGGGATGGGATGGTAAGTCATTTTTACCAAGATTAAAGGGTGAAAAAGGAACGTTCAGAGACCATTTAGTAATGGATCACGCTCTATACACTTGCCAGCGAGCCGTTCGGGATGAGAAGTGGTATTACATTCGAACGTATCATCCTGGTTTGTACAAATTCGATCAAGTATCTTTATATAACATGGAGGATGATCCATACCAACAAGAAAATGTCATAGCAGAACACCCTGAAGTGGCAAAGGAAATGGATCACAGGTTAATGGAGTGGCAACAAGAGAATCTAGGTGTGAATCTAAATCGAGTAGATCCACTGCAAGAGGTCATAAAAACAGGTCCTTGGAAATACGTGACCTTAGATGGATGGATAGAACATTTACGAAAGAATAATTGGTTTGCAGCGATTGAGGAATTAGAAGCCCTATATAAAGAAGATGATGAGGCGGCTTCTGTGTATGGAAGTTGAACAGCTGTATTGTTAGACGAAGAGGTGAATGTAGTGAAAAATCAGACCAAAACTTGTAAACCTGAATTTTCGTTTTGTGTTACAAATCTGGATATGTATAGTAACGAGGCGGAGATTGATCTAAGAAATGAAGGGTTTAAAACGATTGAATTTCATTGCCTCGGCCTATGCGTTGATTGCATGCAAGGGCCAGTGGCATTGTTAAATAATAAAGAAATGATTGATCCAGAGTATTGGATTGATAACGAAATAAGGGGGCATAAACGTTGAATGTTATTTGTTTGTTAAGTGACACTTTTCGAAGAGATCACTTAGATTTTTATAATCAACATAAGCATGAATTAGATCTGCCAAACTTGGAGAAGTTTGCAAAAATGAGCACCATTTTTGATAACGCATTCATTGGATCATATCCTTGTATGCCAGCAAGAATGGATCTATGGACAGGTCGGCTGAACTTTTTAAGAAGAGGCTGGTCTCCGCTTGAGTATAAGGAACAAGATTTAATCAATAGAATTAAGGAACATGGTCATAAATCAATGCTTGTTACCGATCATTATCACTTATGGCAGGCGGGTTCTGGAAACTATCATTTTTCATTTGACGGAATGGATTTCATTCGAGGTCAGGAAAATGATAATTGGATCACTGATGCTGATATTGATGTTAGATGGCCTGCATCAAAAGAGAAGCTTAGTAGAAATTGGGATAAATATGCTAGAAATACAGCTTATTTTTCCAAAGAAGAAGATTACTTTACTCCTAAAGTCTTCCAAAGTTCAATGAACTGGTTAGAGAAGAATCAAACGCTAGAAGAATTCTTCTTAATGATTGATTTATTCGATCCGCATGAACCGTTCGATCCACCGGCACCATATAATCGAGCGTTTGACCCAGATTATGATGGAGAAGAGGTCATTTGGCCGAGTTATGGAAAAGCAGATCGATATACAGATGCAGAGCTCAAACACATCCATGATTTATATAAAGGTCATTTATTGGTCATTGATAAGTGGTTTGGAAAGATGCTAGATAAATTGGAAGATCTAGGTCGCTTGGAAGATACAGTAATTATCTTAACCAGTGATCATGGATTTATGTTTGGTGAGCATAACTGGATAGGTAAGCATAGTCCAACTTTATATAACCATATTACGCATACACCTTTAGTGGTTTACCATCCAGATGCGAAGCCAAAACGTGTGCAGTCTTTGGTGCAAATGGCAGATTTACATCCAACGATACTAGATTCTCTTCACGTACCATTGCCAGATGATATACATGGAGAGAGCTTGTTGCCTATCGTTCTTGGTGAGAAAGATTGTACAGATAAAGATAGTGTCATTTTTGGTGTATTCGGTGGAGCAATTTACGTAACGGATGGTAAGTGGGTACTTGTTAAGAGACCTGAAAAGTCTGGTCCATTATATTGGTACACAGATTCTCACTACCAAGTTTGGGACTTTGGTCAGCATGTTGACTTCAAGGAGTCCAGAGAACGATTAAATAGCATGCAGGATGGTAGGTTTGAAGTAACTACTTTGCATCAAACAACATTGAGTGATGGTAATGCTCGTTCTCCGCAAAGAACAATGGAACGTTATCAGATGAAATCTGAGGATGAGTTAAAGTTTACTCTACTGCCAGATGAACTGTACCATATGGAATCAGACTATGAGCAAGAACATAATGTAATCGAGTCTTTTCCAGAAGAGGTACAACGGTTGAGGCGCTGTTTAGCAGATAACTTATTTAAGTATAATGCACCAGAGGAACAGTTTGAACGAATGGGGTTAGCAGAGTTATATAAGGAGATACAACGCTAGTAGCGTTTATCATAGTTAGTAAATAAAACAAAGGGGTGTTTTTACAGTGAGATTCAAAAATTTAATGTACGTGTCTTTTCTCGGAATTATGATGTTGTTTATAGTAGCTTGTGGCAATGAAGGGGCAAGTGGTTCGGAGGATGCGAGTGAATATCCTACAGACGACGTTCATATCATTACACCATTTGGCGCAGGTGGTACAATGGACCTTGCAGCGCACGCACTAACGAAGGAATTTGAAAATATTACAGGTCAATCGCTTGTTGTTGAGAATATGCCTGGTGGAGCTGGTGTTCCTCCTACAATGGAACTAATAAAAGCAGATCCAGATGGTTACACACTAGCAGTGCTTCCTAGTGGACAGCTATCATTACGTCCTTTACTTCAAGAAGTAGATTACACGTTCCCAGATGATTTTACAACAATAGTTGGAATAGGGGATTTCCAAATGCACCCAGTAGTGGCTGGTGATGCGCCGTATGACACGATGGCTGAAATGGTAGAGTACTTTAATGATTCTGGAGAAGAGATTAGAGTTGGAACGCCTGGTGTTAACACGTTCAGTCACCTTTTTGCTGAGCAGCTTCACCAAGAAACTGGCGTAAACTATCGTCACCTTCCATTTGAAGGTGGTAAGAAGGTGGTATCAGCTATCCTAGGTGGGCATGTTGAGATGGGTGTTATTAATGTATCGGATGTCTATCAACAAGTGCAAGATGGTGAATTGAAAATACTAGGTTTCCCAAGTGCAGAACGTTTTGAAAACTTCCCAGATGTTCCTACGTTAAAAGAACAAGGAATAGATATCGTGGGAGGACCGACATTTGGCGTTTATGGTCCAGCAGGTATGCCTGAGGAACTAGTTAGTCAATTAAAAGATATTTTCTTAGAAGCAATGGAATCAGATGACTTTAATCAATTTGCTGACAATAATAACATTTTAATTACTAAAACAGAACCAGACACCATGCAAGAGCAGATTGTAACCAATCAAGAAAACTTGACAGAGCTTATAGAAGTAATGGAAGAATAGTAATTGGTGAAGGAAGGCGATTATGTCTTCCTTCCTATTTATTAATTCCTTGAGGGAGGATTTATTCATGATGAATAAATTTATAGTATATGTAGAATCACTTGTCATATTTATGTTCGGTTTAGCTATTCTTTACATTATAAATTTTCAAACGAACATTGCAGAGGATTTAAAAACCGGATTGGATAGCCCGATTCTTTTTCCAAAATTAGTAGCGGGTCTATTGATGTTCTTGGCGATTTTTCAGGCTGTTGCACATACTATCAAGAAGAGAAGTATGGAAAATACAGAAGAAGTCCAAAAGCAACAGCAGCCACAGGTAGCAGAACAACAACCTAATAACAAGGCGCTGTGGCAAGGCATTTTTATCTTAATCGCATTTGTTCTTATTATTCCAGTTTTAGGATTTTTAATAGCTTCCTGTATAAGTATGTTTGCGTTAGTTTATGTATTCCAAAAAGTAAAATGGTATAAGGCAGCAATTTATTCTGTCGTATCAGGAGTGATTATCTGGAGTTCATTTGAATTTTTGTTACAAATTTCTTTGCCAACTGGATTTTTTGGAATATAGAAAGGGTGTTAAAATATGGGGAATTTATTTGAAGCAATGCAAACGATAGCTGATCCTTATATCATATTATTAATGGTTGTTGGAGTATTACTAGGATTAATAATCGGTTCTTTACCTGGCCTTACGGATCCGATGGCCTTAGGATTAGCCATTCCATTTACCTTTGGGATGGAGCCAATAGCTGCAATTTTGTTACTACTTGCGATACATTTTGGTGCGCTATACGGTGGGTCAATGACAGCAATATTAATAAATACACCAGGTACTCCAGCCGGAGCAGCTGCAGGTTTAGATGGGTTCCCATTAACACAAAAGGGTTACTCCAAAAAAGCATTACAAATGTCAGCTTTTTCTGCATTGTTTGCTGCAGTTGTATCGGTTATTGCGTTAGTACTTTTTGCTCCATTACTAGCTAAAGTAGCACTACAATTTGGTCCATCAGAATACTTTGCACTAGGTTTATTTGGTCTATCGATCGTAGCGGGTGTCGCAGGTAAATCACTAACAAAGGCATTGATAGCTGCAACGTTAGGTATTTTTGTTTCTACTATAGGTGCTGATCCTCTCTTTGGTGTAGAGCGCTTCACTTTTGGAAGTTATTACTTATATGAAGGAATTGATTTGGTTACAGCGCTAATTGGATTATTTGCAGTCACAGAGATATTCAAACGGTTTCAATTTCCGCAACAACTTGATCCTAGTAAATTAGGTGGGAATTTAGGCAGGAAAGGAGAAGGTCTAAATAGAAAAGAAGTGAAAGGGTCACTTAAAACGTTGTCCAAAGGTAGTGTAATTGGTGTGTTAGTTGGTGCCTTGCCGGGAACTGGAGCTGTTATTTCATCATTCCTGAGTTACGGTGAAGAAGTTAGATCATCTAAAAAACCTGAAAAGTATGGAAAAGGTGAATTGAATGGTGTTGCTGCTGCAGAATCAGGTGCAATCGGCACAGAGTCGGCTGCTCTTATTCCACTACTTACTTTCGGAATACCAGGGGATGTTGCAACGGCAATATTGTTAGGTGCTTTTACTCTACATGGTATTCAAATTGGACCTGATCTGTTTGACGGTTCAACTAATGTACTGATGATGATAATTATAGGTATTTTGGTACTGGAAATTTTTGTATTTACCGCTGGGTGGTATGGATCTTCCTTAATAACTAAGATTGTGAAAATTAAAAATGCTTATCTATTTCCAATTATCTGTGTCCTTGTAGTTGCAGGTTCTTTTGCATTAATGACTAGCTTGTTTAATGTTTGGGTAACACTAGCATTCGGGGCAATCGGATTTATCTTGCTCAAGTTTGGTTATCCATTACCCCCGTTATTGCTAGGGATAATTCTTGGTCCAATTATAGAACATAACTATTTATTAGCTATATCTTCAACTGGAGGAAATGTGATGGAGATTATAACTAGACCAATTACCTTGGGTATTCTTATCGCAGCTGTAATTATGATGATTTTATCAGTTAAGATGAGTAAAAAAATTAGAAATTCTACATCTGACTAACACTACAATGATAGGGAGAGGGAAAAATTGGGTAATCAAACAATTAAAAAACTACATGCCAATCAAATAATAAAATTAGTTAAAGAGTCAGGTCCAATCTCTCGTATTGAGATATCAGAAAAAATAAATATCCCTCAACCTACCATAACAAGAATAACGGAAGAACTATTAAAAATGAATATTATCAAAGAGAAAGGATTTGCACCTTCTAGCGGTGGAAGAAGGCCAATACTCTTAGATTTCAATGAAAATTGTTATTACTCACTAGGTTTTGAAATTGGAAGAACAAGTATGAAGTTAGCACTAACTAATTTGAATGGAGAAATACTTGCTTTTCGGAAGAAATCCTATCAGTCAACGAATGCGATTGATGATATTCTATTGTTCTCGAAAAATTCTGTTACAGACATGTTAGAAGAATCGGGTGTAAATAGGGATAGATTATTAGGGATGGGTGTTGGTCTGCCCGGACCATTATATCTAGATGAACACAACTTGAAGTCGCCTAACTTTATGAAAGGGGAGCTAACAAATCTACCGCGAAGATTAAAGGAATACTTTAATTTTCCAATCGAATTTGATAAGGACGCTAACGTCGCTGCATTAGCGGAGAAATGGTTTGGTAAGGGTGTGGGATGCTCAAATTTTATTTACGTGATGGCAGATGAAGGTATTGGTTGTGGTATCTTTTTGAAAAATCAACTTTATCGTGGTGTGCACGGAGAAGCGGGTGGTTTAGGACATAGCGTAGTTGACTTATTTGGTGCTAAATGTACCTGTGGAAACTATGGTTGTCTAGAAACGTTAGTATCCAAAGAGAAGATCATTGACAAGGTAAAATCACAATTAAAATTAGCAACGAACGAAGAAAGATCCATGTATTTCCAAACAGATATAGAAGATGTGACAATAAAAAACATTAGACAGGCTGCAGAGAAAGGTTCGCTGTTGGCACAACAAGTTTTGAGGGAATCAGGCGTGTTTTTAGGTGTTGGCCTCTCCAATATTGTAACTTTCTTCGATCCGGAGCTAATTATTCTAGGTGGTTCAATTGGGTCGGCTCACGATGTAATCAAAGACTCTGTCACTAATTCCATTACTGAAAGAGTTTTAGGTACTTATGGTAAGAATATAAAAATAACGTTGTCTAATATAGAGGAGAGTACAGCCTTAGGAGCAGCTGCTTTAATCATTGATAAGAATATGAATTTATTCTCCAATCACAGCTATATACTCAATCGAGCGAAGAAAGATTCGAACAGTATAGCAGAAATAGAAAATTAATGCTTATTTAGGAGGAGAAAAGTGTACGCGTTAAACACTTATATAGATGAATCATATGAAATGTATACATTTCTAGATACGGATTCCAAATCTTGGCTGACCGTATGTCCTGGACGAGGAGGACTAATCACAAGTTTTGGATTAAAAGGAGTAGAGCTTCTCTATCTTAATAAGGATACGTTACACGATGAGAGTAAAGAAATTCGTGGTGGAATCCCCGTGTTATTTCCAGTGTGCGGCCAGCTAACAGATCAACGCTATCACTGGAAAGGACATACATATTTTATGCCAATCCACGGCTTAGCGTTGAATCGACTATGGAGAGTTGTAGAAGCGGAATGTGATGATGCTGCTGCATGGATCACGTTAAGCTTCAGTAGTGATTCTGAAACGAAAAAAGCTTATCCATTTGATTTTGAACTATTGTTTACTTATACACTTTGTAAAGATAAGTTAACTATAAAACAAGTTTATCGTAATCATTCCCCTGAACCAATGCCATTTTATGCAGGCTTTCACCCTTATTTTAAAACAGAAAAGAAAAGCTTTTCTGTTAATTCGGATGCAACAATGTATCTCGATTATAATGATCTTAAAATGAAAAAATTTACAGGCTCTGTTAATATGACGGGTGTAAAAAAAGCATTTGTATTACCGGATGGTGGTAATAAAAGTATCATAACAAATTTATTCAGTTCCCAAGGGATACTGATAGAGACTAGTTCAGCATTTAAATATTGGGTTTTATGGACACAACCTAATGATGATTTTGTTTGTGTAGAACCATGGATGGCCGATCGAGATGAATTAAATCGAAAAGAAGAATTGGCGATGGTAGGTGCGAACAGCCAGATGGAAGAGTTTGTTGAGATAAAGTTGAAGGATTATTGAAAGTTTAAACCATAATATAACAGGCAGGTTAATAATGCTGCAATTCTTAATAGGGAATTGTCTATGAGAAGCAGTATTATAAGCGTTGGATTAATACAGATGTGTAGAAGATATTATCCTCTCTGTTAGGAGAAGGGATGTC
This sequence comes from Radiobacillus sp. PE A8.2, assembly GCF_045635475.1. Classification (NCBI taxonomy): domain Bacteria; kingdom Bacillati; phylum Bacillota; class Bacilli; order Caryophanales; family Bacillaceae; genus Radiobacillus; species Radiobacillus sp. PE A8.2. Next base: position 229,054 of record NZ_JBJGXI010000001.1, read on the forward strand.
TCCCTTTTCCTAACAGAGAGGCCAGCAAGCGAAGCACGGTAGGGAAAATCAACTTTCTCCCTATTCGTTGTGTCTATTTTCTTGACATAATATCAGGTAGGGATGCGGAAATGATTGTGGATTCTCTATGCCTAATAAAGCAACCATCTTTGGCTTAATGAAGCTTAAGATTGGTTGCTTTATTTTTGATTGATGAAAAGGGAATGATCGATGGATTTTAGGTAAGGTGGAATTTAAGTAAAACAGCGAGAATATTTAGAAGTAAATGGTAATTAGTTGCGCAAAAACCCGCAAAATATTGATCCTGAAAAAAATCTAATCTGCCAAAAGTAGTTCCCCACCTTGCCATACAAACAAGACAGCTCCATTCCTAGAAAACAAGTATGTCTTCAATGGAAGAGGTGCTTATTTAGGTTGAAGATACTTTACTACATTCGGACTATTCATCGCATGCCATTACTTATTTCAATTTTTACGATATATATACAATATTCATAATTTCTTGGAACAGGTAAGAAAATAGTAAAATTGCAAATAGAACTTATATCTAATAAGAAGGTATGATAATTGAAAGCTTAGGCTTATCTGTCCTCTAACAGTATCTTAAATATCCTGATCAGGTATCCTACGCTCAAAATGAATAGATGGAGGTGAACATGAGCAACCCTTAATGAATCATAAAGACTTCCACAATATTCAGGCACAGGCTGAAGAATCGTCTGAAGGAATAGGAAGAGATGAGCAGACTGAATCAAGAAACTCTCTGTAACACGGACAGCATTACCCAAATGGTACATAGTGGGTAGGTAAGTCACGAATTTAATTATCTATTTTATTAGAATTATTTTCGAGAGGATGAGGAACAACTTGATGAAAACGAGATATCGATATTTGTTACAAGTACTTACGGTAATTGTATTAGTGACATCGATGATTCTGCCGAGCGGGGCTGTGTTAGTAACGAATGCTGCCGGGGCAACCCAATTGATTAGCTTATTTCCTGCAGATACGGAGTGGACGGCTACGCGCGGAAATGCTGGAGACCCTGAAGTAGAGATTTCCACTTCTAGTGGGAATACGAATATTCACACGGTTATTGGGGATTCAGCAGAAACGACGATTACCGTTGACCAGACAGCAAAATATGATGTGAAGCTGAATGGGTTAAAGACTGGTCACTCTGGCATTTATACCATCGAAATAGATGGAAATACCTTCCAAAACGAAGAGGGAGCAGATAAAACATTTGATTATTTTCTCGCAGATGAACTGGAGCAAACCACAGTGGATCTCGGTGAAATGCGGCTAGAAGCCGGCGATCATACCCTGAAGATAAACGCAGTGGATTCCAATGCAACATCTACTGATTCAGAAGGAACAAGAGCGCGGATTTATGTCAAAGAACTTATTTTAAATGAAGTAGGCTCTGAGAAGGACTTATCTAGCGTGATCATGACGACAACTTCGAATTACTTAACGTTAGATCAAACCGCTCAGCTTACGTTGAGAGGGATATTAGAGGATAGTACTGAAGTGGATCTGACTTCACTAGAAGGTGTAACGTACACCAGTGAAGATGAATCTGTGATTACAGTTAGTGATACAGGGCTTGTCACTCCGGTTGCCCAAGGGTATACGGCAGTGAATGCGACAGCCAATATCGATGGTATTGTTAAAAATGCAAGAGTCAACTTCACCGTCGTTGGCGAACGTATTCCAGGTGCTTGGTACTCGGAAACGGATTATTCTGGCTTATATGATTTAGGGACTGAAAACACAGGGAAACTAGTCGTCGAGTATGACGCTATACCAATGAGTTCACGTATTGATGGGGTAATGGCTTTTATGGATTCGGATATTACACCGAGCAAATGGGGAGACCTTCCAATTATTATCCGCTTTAACATGGATGGTAGATTTGATGCGCGAAATGGTGGAAGTTATGAGGAATTAGGCTGGTACGAATATCGTAGATACGTTACCTATCATTTTAAAGTGATTATTGATCTTGATCATAAAAAATTGGGTGCATGGGTGACTACACCAGACGGCCAAACCAATCTCATTGCAGCAGATTATGACTTTAGGTCGGGAGCTCCGGTGCCAGACGATTTAGGAAGACTTTTATTGAAAACGAAAAATCCGAATGCATTACGGGTTGAAAATCTCACCGTTCAAGAGACGACAGAGGATGTTCCACCACGTCCTGAAAAGCCTGAATTGGTACCGATTACACCAAGTGGTAATACGGTGACAGTTAACGGATTTACTGGTGAAGACATTCAAGCTGCAATCGACACGGCAGCTCCTGGTGATGTGGTGTACTTACCAGCAGGAACGTATCAAGTCAAAGAAACAATTATGATTCAAAAACCGATCATAATGAAGGGTGCAGCGAAGCTACTAAACGTCGGTGAAATTGAATGGGACATTGTAGATTCAGAGGACAACAACGTGCCCCCAACATGGGATAGTCAGCCAACGGAGATTGTTTTTGATGATAATGTTCCATATACCTTTGATATGCTTGAGGTCATTACAGATAATGTGCGCTTTGAGGACATCCGTTTTGTTGGTGGTTTGGAGGACCAAAACGGTTATGACCAGCGCACCGAGGATATCCAAAATTCAATTGATTTACGACTGAATGGCGTAGAACTAATCACGGGATACGGAGAGGTTTATGGCTGTGAATTTACACGACATTCGCAAGGCTTGGTAATGGCAGGTCTTGGCTTTGATAAAACAATGATTGTACGAAATTCTTATTTCCATGAAAACTTCCGCCAACATAGCGGATACGGTGTTGTTTCTGAAAGTAATGGAATGGGGACGCTAGATGTTCGAGATAGTGAGTTTGAAAGAAATCGACACGATGTGATTGCGTCTACAGCGATTAACTTGACAGTAATGAATAACTACATGCATACAAATGATCCAATTGTTCGAGAATATAGCATTGATTTGCATCCAGCAGCTTATTATGATGGCAGAATGGTCGTGCGAAATAATGTCATGTTGAATACAGGATGGGTTATATTTCATGCAGGTTCAGGTGAAGTGACTGGAAACTATTTTGGACCATATGAAAATGATTATCATCCAGTATATGTTGGTCCTGGTGATAAAGAAGTTTTCTTAAATCAAAGTAAGCCGCATGACATTTATATCGGCAGAAATATCAATGCAACAGGTAAAGACTATACGGTTGTCAACGGTGTAGATAAACTTGCTGAGCTAAGATATTACGACTTTGACAAGACAGATAATGATCCGACGAAAGAATATTTAGCTTATAACGTGTACGAAGACGGCGTATTGTATGAAGATGCCTATGATCAATATAAGACGCATACTTCTGATCCTGCACCTAAATTAGGAGATATGTATGTAACCCAAGCAGATACAAGTGATATCGTCACAGAGGTGGAAAAAGGTGTATGGTATGACCTTCATGCGATGGCTGTTGACCCACAAGGTGCAGATAATATTGCTAAAATCGGTGTGCAAATTCATGATGCCGATGTTGATGTAGAGCCGGGTAATGAAGAAGGCGACTTTAATGCGGAAAACAATTACTTTGTAGAGGCAGACGGTTCAGCTGTTAATGTAAGAGAAGATGGATCAGACTGGATTAATTTACTTAAAACACAAACAGATGGTCTATACGTTGCTGAGGATAGTGTGGAATATGTCAATGATGGTAGTCATCGTAAGCATTTAACTGTTCGCTTCAAGTTACTTCCAGAAGCTTCCACTGGGTTATGGATGCTGAATGGTTACACGATGGATAAAGACGGAAATCGCCCGATTGATCTAGAATACTATGATCAAATGGGATGGGAAATACAGGTGAATGAACCTGCTGTTACAGCGGTAACAGGTGTAACAGTTGATAAAGAAAGTGTTGACTTGACAGTAGGTGAAGACACACAGTTAACAGCTTCCGTAACACCTGAAGATGCAACAAACCAAAACGCAAATTGGTCTAGCAGCGATGAAACAGTTGCGACAGTGGATGATACTGGTTTGGTTACAGCCATTGGAGAAGGTAATGCGGTTATTACGGTAACGACAGAGGATGGTGCATTCACGGCGACTGTTGATGTGACTGTTGACGCAGGTTCTTCTGGAGACGACGGTGAAAATCCAGGTGAAGATGGGAATAACGATAATGATGGTGATACAGATGAAGATGGCGACACACAAGGGGATAGTGACCAAACGTCAGATCAAATTTCCATTGAACTAGACAAAGTTATCACGGTCCAAGCTGGAACTACCGTGACGCTTCCAGATGGAATATCAAAAGTAGTTTTACCAGACGACCTACCAGACGGAACGACACTTAAGGTGGTAACGGTTGAGCCAGATGTGGAGGATCAAGGTCTCGAAACAGCAGGTGCTGCTTATGCATTTGACTTTGTGTTCCCAGACGGTGAAACGTATAGCGGAACGATTTCGCTAACATTAGGCTATGACGAAGACCATCACGATGCCGATGAAGTCAATATTTATTATTGGAATGAAACAGCAGGAGAGTGGGAGTTGCAAGGAGGTAATGCGCAGGATGGGGCTATCCTGTTAGAGGTATCACACTTCTCTACGTATGGTGTATTCGCAACAGCGAAAGTAGATGCATCAGACGGCCAGGACCAAAATACAGATGATGAGGCAGACGAATTACCTGAGACTGCTACTAATATGTATAACTACTTTATTGCAGGGATTCTATTACTTGTCATTGGTGGCATTACTTTTTATTGGTTTTGGAGAAAAAGGGTGAGTGAGGAATAGGGAATTGTTTCACTACCGATACTTTTCCGGTGAAGAGCTCAATCGATTCATAAGATAATTTTAATAGGAACATGAGGAACGGAGATAGAGTTGCTAAATTCATTTAGTAACTCTATCTAATATTACGAAAGATCTGGAATTGAAATAGGTGTCATCAAGTATTACGATAAACTTAACAACTACATGACAAAAGGGAGATGCAATATGAAAACGATAGATGAACTTGAAAATAAGTTATCAGAACCTTCTGCTAAGTTAGTAGAAGACATTTCGACATTAGGTGGCGACATTATCATTCTAGGTGTTGGTGGGAAGATGGGACCAAGTTTAGCAAAGCTTGCTAAAAATGCAATCGATCAAGCAGGTGTAGACAAAAAGGTGATCGCTGTCTCTCGTTTTTCCTCTCAGGCAGCGCGCATCGATTTAGAGAATCATGGAATTGAGACAATTGCTGCGGACCTGTTAAATGAGGGTGATTTACAAAAACTACCGGAAGTGGAAAATGTGATTTATATGGCTGGTAATAAATTTGGTACGACAGGAAAAGAACATCTTACTTGGGCGATGAATGCTTATTTACCTGGAAGAGTGGCTGAGAAATATAAAAACGCACGGATTGTCTCTTTTTCATCAGGTAACATTTATCCATTCACATCGATTGCATCTGGAGGAGCATCTGAGGACGTAGCTCCTGGTCCAATTGGAGAGTATGCACAATCCTGTTTAGGTAGGGAGCGAGTGTTTGAACACTTTTCCCGCAAATATGATATTCCATTAGTGCAGTTTAGGCTCAATTATGCAATTGATATGCGATACGGTGTTTTATTAGAAATTGCCAAATCCGTGAAGGAAAACAAGCCAATTGACCTCACGATGGGACATGTAAATGTCATTTGGCAAGGGGATGCCAATGAAATGGCAATTCGATCTCTGGCAATTGCTGAAACACCTCCACGCCTTTTAAATATTACTGGTCCCGAAACAGTATCGATTAAGTGGGTAGCAGAGCGATTTGGAAGCTTGCTTGAGACAGAGCCGATTTTTATCCATCAAGAGCAGGGTACAGCTCTACTAAATAATGCTTCGCAGTCTCACCAGTTATTTGGTTATCCACGCGTTAGTTTAAGACAAATGATCGATTGGACAGCCGAATGGGTACAAGAAGACGGAGCTACATTAAATAAACCGACACATTTCCAGGAAAGAGAAGGAGCATTTTAAATGGCGGAGCAAAGACTTAAAGCAGATGTAGTAGCCCTGCTACGAGAGGGTACAGTTATTCCTGCTCATCCTTTAGCGCTAAACGCTGAAAGAAAATTAGATGAACGTCGTCAACGTGCGTTAACGCGATACTATATCGATTCGGGAGCAGGTGGAATGGCGGTTGCTGTACATTCCACCCAATTCGAAATCCGTGATAAAGGTGTCAATTTATTAGAAACTGTCCTTCGCATGGCAGCAGAGGAAGTGGAGAAAGCCAAGCTCTCCCGTCCATTTATTAAAATAGCTGGCATATGTGGTCCGACTGAGCAAGCTGTTTTAGAAGCAAAACTTGCTGCAACACTAGGGTATGACCTTGGGCTCGTTAGTATGGGGGGATTACAGGATTGGTCTGAAGAACAATTGATTGAAAGAGTAAAACAGATTGCTGAAATGATACCTGTATTTGGTTTTTATCTACAACCATCTGTTGGAGGAAGAGTATTAAGCTATGATTTCTGGAAAGCGTTCGCTGAGATCCCAGGTGTTATGGCGATCAAGATGGCCCCATTTAATCGATATCAAACGTTGGACGTGGTAAGGGCAGTATGTCATGCAAGTCGAAGAGATAATATTGTACTCTATACAGGAAATGACGACAACATTGTTGCTGATTTGCTCACTTCCTACAAAATAAATGTAAATGGAGAAACGGTGCAAAAGGATATCGTAGGGGGACTTCTTGGTCATTGGGCGGTTTGGACGCATAAAGCGGTAGAACTGTTAGAAGAGATAAAGCAAGTACGTAAAAACAAGGAGCAAATACCGGCTGAACTGCTAAGTCGAAATATTCAGGTTACCGATTCCAATGCAGCTTTTTTTGACCCAGCCCATCACTTTGACGGGTGTATTCCAGGAATCCATGAGGTATTAAGAAGACAGGGTCTGTTAGAAGGACGTTGGTGTTTGAATCCTGATGAGGAATTATCACCCGGTCAGATGGAGGAAATTGATCGCGTCTATAGAGATTATCCTCATCTACATGACGATGAGTTTGTAAAGCAAAACTTAGAGAAGTGGCTCAGCAAATATAATAAGTAAAAGCGATAGATGTTAATATAAAGCAATGAACGTTAATTAAGAAAAGGACTGCTAGTCTATCAATTGCTAGCTTAAAAGCGCTTGATCGCGATTTACAATTTTCACTCACTTTGGAGGTGAAAGTATGAAGTTTAATTCTGTTTTCGATATTATCGGACCTGTTATGATTGGCCCGTCAAGTTCTCACACGGCAGGTGCAGTTAGAATTGGAAAGGCAGCAAGAACCTTGTTTGGAAAGCGACCCACATGGGCAAAAATTCATTTATATGGTTCGTTTGCTAAGACGTATAAGGGGCATGGAACAGATGTTGCAATCATAGGAGGACTACTTGGGTTTGATACGGATGACACAAGAATCGGTAAAGCACTAGAGATGGCTGCTGAAACAGGGATGAACGTCCAATTTGTTCAGGATGAGGCTTCTACGGATCATCCAAATACAGCTCGGATTAAGCTGGGAAATGAGGATGAAAGCTTTGAATTGGTCGGCATTTCTATTGGTGGAGGAAAGGTGGAAATTACAGAGTTAAACGGCTTTGAGCTTCACTTATCTGGTAATCACCCTGCCATTTTAGTTATGCATAATGACCGTTTTGGTGCCATTGCATCGGTGACGCAGATTCTAGCAAAGCACGAGATTAATATTGGACATATGGAAGTTTCCCGGAAAGATGTAGGCAAAGATGCATTGATGATTATGGAACTTGATCAAAATGTTAGTGACAAAATAGAAAAAGAATTAGCAGTCGCCAATCATATATTGCAGATTGCAAAGATTGTAGACTAGTATTGTTGGCTAATTATGTAAGAGATCTATACGCTAGATCTGAGATTCGGGAAGTCGACTCCAGTGGGAACAGTGCGTTCTGAAGACCTCGCAAGGAGGAGTCTTTGCTTCTGAGGAGACTGAATCCGGCCCGCGGAAAGCGACTGCCCGGATCGGAATCGGGCCGTTGCTGCTACGACGCTGTCTATAGTTTTTGTCAAACAACAATCTATTAAATATTAAGCGCCAACAACTCTAGTATTTTTCAGGAGATGATAACTTGTTTCGTAATGTTGCAGAATTAGTTCATATTGCTGAGACGGAGTGTATACCTATATCCGAGGTAATGATTAGAAGAGAGATAGACGTTCAAGATACGACAAGAGAACTAGTAATGGAGCAGATGGAACGTAATTTACAGGTGATGGGAAATGCCATTGAAGAAGGCTTAAATGGGGTGAAGTCCCGCTCGGGATTAACGGGTGGTGACGCAGTACTGCTGCAACAGTATATAGCAGAAAAAAATCCTCTATCTGGTAATCTCCTGTTGGATGCTGTAAGTAAGGCGGTTGCGACAAATGAGGTGAATGCGGCCATGGGCACGATTTGTGCGACACCAACAGCTGGTAGTGCTGGGTGTGTACCTGGTACCTTGTTTGCCGTTAAAGAAAGACTAAACCCGACTCGAGAGCAGATGATACGATACTTATTTACAGCTGGGGCATTTGGCTACATTGTAGCTAATAATGCATTTATTTCAGGTGCGACTGGTGGTTGTCAGGCAGAGGTAGGCTCTGCTGCTGCAATGGCTTCTGCTGCCATTGTCGAAATGGCTGGTGGAACTGCCCAGCAAAGCGCGGAAGCATTTGCGATTACCATGAAAAACATGCTCGGGCTCGTTTGCGATCCTGTTGCTGGACTAGTAGAAGTACCTTGTGTCAAAAGAAACGCAGCTGGAGCCTCAAATGCGATCGTATCAGCTGATATGGCATTAGCGGGTATTACAAGTAGAATCCCATGTGATGAAGTAATTGGTGCAATGTATCGGATTGGCAAAACGATGCCTAGTGCTTTACGCGAGACAGCTGAAGGAGGATTAGCTGCAACACCTACTGGTCGAGCGTTAGCGGCAAAAATATATGGAACTGACGCAAATCAAGATAACTAAATTTTTTGGATAGTATAACAGAGAAAAAATATTTAATAGGAGGCTTTCGTTATGACAAATACGATTACCCCAATAAAAGAGGGGCAAGCAAAGAACTTAACGTATCAAGTTTTTGAAGATCGAACTGCGATGGGGAAAGCAGCGGGACGAGATGTTATTGAATCGATCAATAAAGTCATAAAAGAAAAAGGGCACGTTAGAATGATCTTTGCGGCAGCACCATCTCAGTCAGAAGTTTTAGAGCAACTAGTAGCAACAAAAGATGTTGACTGGTCAAAGGTTACCGTTTTTCATATGGATGAATACATCGGTTATGATCACAACTCTAATAATAGCTTTGCATATTTTTTGAACAAACACCTGTTTAAACAAGTGAAACCTAAAACAGTAAACCTAATTAATGGCAATGTTTCCGATTATGAACAAGAATGTCAACGATATGTAGATTTATTAACAAAAGAACCGATCGACATCGTTTGTTTGGGGATTGGTGAAAATGGCCATATTGCCTTTAATGAGCCAGAAGTTGCCGATTTTCAGGATCCAAAGAAGATGAAAGTTGTTCCACTAGATGATATCTGCAGGCAACAACAAGTAAATGAAGGATTGTTCCCAACGATTGATGATGTTCCAAAGGATGCATTAACGGTGACAATTCCCATGCTGTTAAGTGCTTCTCATTTATTTTGTGTTGTACCAGGTCCTACGAAGCATAATGCTGTTATAAAAACGCTCCAAGATCCAATCACAACGGACACACCATCTACAATATTAAGAAAGCATGCAGATTGTACACTTTATTTGGATCAAGAGGCTTTTGGTAGGGGGGCTATGTAATGGTCTCTCTAGATTCACCTAATTCCTATCAAGTCCATGGACTCCACTATAAGACAGGTGATGAAGTGATAATTGATATCACAGATGGGAGCATACAGGACATACAAGCATGTCCGACATCTGATCAACAGGATAATCTTCCAATCATTGCACCGGGATTAGTTGATTTACAAATTAATGGCTATTTAGGAATGGATTTCAATCAGTCTCCATTATTAGAAGAAACGGTCACAAAAATAACCTATACGTTAGTAAAGGTCGGTGTGACCTCCTACTATCCAACCATCATTACGAATAGTTCGGAAGCAATTGAACAAGCCATGAGTGCTATCGCCAATGCTTGTCATCAAGATGAGATGGTTAACAGTGTGATTGCTGGCATTCACTTAGAAGGTCCATTTATTTCTCCAGAAGATGGCCCAAGAGGTGCCCATGATGCACAATACGTAATGGCCCCCGATTGGAATCTATTTAGTAGCTGGCAAGCTGCCGCAGATGGAAAAATTAAAATTGTTACGCTCTCTCCAGAATGGGATGGAACAGATGCATTTATTAAGAAGTGCAAAGAGCACGGCGTTACTGTCTCGATTGGACATACTGCTGCCTCTGCGGAGCAAATTAACTCTGCTGCAGATGCCGGTGCGCGGTTGTCGACGCATCTTGGTAATGGGGCGCACGTCATGTTGCCAAGACATCCGAATTATATTTGGGAACAGCTCGCTAATGATAAATTATATGCTTGTATGATTGCTGATGGCTTTCATTTACCAGCGTCCGTACTAAAGGTATTTCTACGTGCGAAGCAGGAAAAGGCGATGATTGTGAGTGATAAAGTGTCGTTATGTGGAATGGAACCTGGAGAGTATTCGCTTCATATTGGCGGAAAAGTTATTTTAACTGAAACAGGCAAGCTTCATTTAGCAGACAATCCAAGGTTATTAGCTGGATCCGCAAGTAAATTAATACAAGGAATTCAATTCCTTGTAAATAGAAAAATTACTACCTTTGCCGGTGCATGGGATATGGCTTCTGTAAGACCAGCTGCATTTATGCAGTTGGAAGACAGCACCTTCCAAATTGGATCAAGGGCAGATGTTGTATTATTCACAGAACGAGACGGAAATATTGATATCAAGCAAACGATAAAGAAAGGAAAGCTAGTTTATGAAGCTGATTGAAAGACAGAGGATCATAATCTTTTAGAGAGGAGGAGTAGAATGGCTAAAACGATCCAATCAGACCATATTTATAAACCATTGACACATGTAACTTATGAGATGTTCGGTGCCCCTTTAAACGGAATTGATGATGATACGTTGGCATTAAAACAATGTCATGAATTTGCTAATAAACATCAATTAAAGGTGGAACAGCATAGAGGAAAAATTAATCTAGCAACAACAGACTTACATGGTTCCCCACTGATTAAAACGGATACAGATTTATCTGGTATGGAATTAATCTTGGATGATAATATGGATGAATTAACCCTTTATAAGCTGGAAAGTGATGAACCAGTAGAGGAAATAGAAGTAAACGCAACACTTCAATCCCAGCTAAAAGAAGATGCCTTAACAATCCCTGCCTTATCAGCCTATAAATTCTCTTTATTCGTTGTAGAAAGCGATGAACTGCTGGCAGTCAGGGAAAATGGAATGGACTATTTCAAACATGAAAATTTTACAATTGGTCAAAATGGAACTTTAATTGATGGAGGTCTATTACTAGACTACACCACTGGCAATCTCAAGCTTACAAGAAAGAGTATATTGGATCGCCCAATTACTGTAAAAGCACCATTTATTAACGTGAAAAAGAAAAATAGCGTAATTTTAGGCACGATTTTTTCCATTAAAAGAAGCAATGTTTCTTTTCAACTTAGTGGGATAGATGAAGATTTACCACTTGAAGAGAAGACGAGCCGATTTAGAGGATTTCTGATTGAAATAATCGATACGTACAATTTTCATTTCTTTGGTGGAATAGGAGAAAACAGTGGAAAGTTAACTACGACCAATGCTACGCAAAGCCAATATATATTTAAAGTAAACACTTCTTCTAAAATTAAACTGACTGATCTTGTGCTTCAAAGAGGATGGGGCGCTATGAACACAGAATTTATTAAAGACATGACGATACGGGACTGTGTACTTAATCGTACGGATAGTCATTTTGGAATGAGTGATTTAACAGTCGAAAATGTCCGGATTGTTGGCAATAATGGTGGCGTTCAAATTGGTTGGGGAAAAGGAAATACGTACATTAAAAATGTGCGGATTGACTATTCAGAGGCAACCAGTAGTGTAAATCAGAACAATGCCATCACTTTTCGAACTGATTTAGGCATGTCTTATGAAGGAAACGTCACGATTGATGGATTGGATATTAAATTGTATGATGACCTTTCTGAATATAAGGTCATGTATATGTTTTTAGGTTGGGAGTTTGATTTTCAATATACGAGGCAGCTTAAGCTACCTAGGATTTCATTAAATAATGTTACAGTCACTCCGAAAGTACCGCAAACCAAGCTGATCGTAACAGGAATGGATTTTTATATGAACGGTAAACACCAGGAAGGAAAGTTAGCAATTCCTCAAGAGCTATCGATTCATAACCTCATATTAGTGAATGAAGGACCCAGACATATATTGCGTGCTGTCCGGTTTGACCAAAATGCAATTAATGGAATAGATCCAAGTGAAAAATTTAAGATAGCCATATCAAATACGGGTCGTCTCAATGCTGACACATTTAATAGGAATGACAAGGAAGAAATGGTCTTTCTAAAGGATGCTACAACCAAGGACGTCGCAAACTGTGATCTTATACTAAAACATGTAGCTGGCCGAATTAAAAGTCATTTATCATTTCTAACTGATTTATACGTAGAGGATTTGGTAGGGGAAATCGTGTCAGATGATCAAGCAAGCTTTACTTATAATAAAGTAGAAATCGAAAAGTCAAGGTTAATAATATTATCGCGGGCAAAAAAAATAGTAGTTAACTATTCCCAAGTGGAGCATATGCGAGACGTTGGGAAAATAAAAGCAAGTAATTCTATTTTCGATAATATCGATGTAACGTTGATGGAAGCTGTGGATTTCTTCAAATGTAACCTAAGCGGCCAGTTTGCGATCAATAAAAGTATGAATATTGATCAAAACTATTGTTTTGATCATTGTGATATTTATCCGCAACGAGACATAGACAACAAGCATACTGTCCTTACATTAGGCAATACCATCATGCGTCATTGTTTTATACACGCTTTTACACATGGGGACAGTTACCTCCCTGTTCATCTGATCCACGATCATGCCATCATCTTATTAGGTAACATAGTGGTTGGAGAAGTAACGGAACCGTCTTCTGTGGATAGATTGTTTCATTATATTAGTAACGGCTTTCCACAACCAAAAATAAGCTTTAAATCAGAAAGGGGAGGTCAGGGGTGAAGATTCATTTTACCGGTGACATGACAGAGCTTGAAAAGGGAATAGAAATTCTGGAAAAAGAGCTACACGTCACGATTGCATCTGATGGATTGCACATACAGGTTGAAAAAACAGAAGAAAATAGCTTGTCCGCTTCGCTTAATCAAAATCAAGGCTTGATTCGTTACAAGGAAAGCATTCACTTTTTTCGTGCACTCGGTTTATTTATGGAGGCAATGGAGGACAAAAGCTCTTTTGAGATAAAAGAAGAACCACAATTTACGATGAATGGCGGTATGTTCGACTGTTCGAGAAATGCGGTAATGAAAGTGGAAACGGTGCAATTGTTATTGCGTAAGATGGCTGTAATGGGATTAAATACCTTTATGTTATATACAGAAGATACATATACAATTGAGGGGGAACCATACTTTGGCTATATGAGAGGGCGTTATACGAGTGCTGAATTAGAACAGATTGATAATTATGCTGCCGCGCTAGGAATTGAAGTCATTCCTTGTATTCAGACCCTTGCTCATCTGGCCACCTATTTACAGTGGCCAATTACACAACCAATCCAGGATACCGATGATATACTACTAGCGAATGCGGAGGAAACCTATTCATTAATCGAGAAAATGATTGCTACGGCATCTAAGCCGTTTAGAAGTAATCGTATTCATATCGGAATGGATGAGGCGCATTTTCTTGGGAGAGGCAAGTACTTAGATAAAAATGGCTATCAATCCAGCTTTCAGATTATGTCCGCACATTTAGAAAGAGTGAAATACATTACGGAAAAATACAAGCTTAAACCAATGATCTGGAGTGATATGTATTTTCGGTTAGGCTCTAAAAACGGCAAATATTATGATAAAGATCTTGTTATTCCAGAAGCGGTTATAGAGGAAATACCTGATAATGTTCAGTTTGTGTATTGGGATTATTATCATAATGATCATGAATTTTATTGTGAGTGGATTAATAAACACCGCGAATTCGGTTCTGATCCCATTTTTGCAGGGGCAGTTTGGACGTTTAACGGCATGACCATTAACTATGATAAAACATTTACTACAACGAATGCTGCACTTTCCGCCTGCAAGAAAGAAGGCGTCCAAGAAGTATTTTCTACTTTTTGGGGAGACAATGGTGCAGAAACAAATGTCTTTACGGCATTACTTGGATTACAGCTTTTCGCTGAGCATGGGTACAGTAAGGAATTGGATACAGCGAAATTAAAGCGTCGCTTTAAATTTTGTACACAAGCTAGCTACCAAGGCTTTATGGATTTAGGTAAATTAGATTATCCTCCTTGTGCACGACCTGCAGAAAGTATCACAGAAACACCGGGACAGCCAGATAATCCATCGAAGTTTTTACTATGGCAGGACCCATTAATGGGGCTCTTCGATAAGCATGTGGAGAAGTATGATTTGAATACGTACTATCTAGAATTAAAAGTACAATTAGAAGAAGCGAAACACAACAATCAAGATTGGGCATATTTATTTGATGTCCCGATTGAATTGTGTAATGTGTTAAGTATAAAGAGTAATTTAGGTAATAAGTTAAAGCATCTATACGAAACAAATGACAAAGTGCGACTGCAATCCATGTTGGAAAGTGAACTTCCAACATTAAGGAATAGAATAAACCTGTTAAAACAAACACACAAAAGATTGTGGCATAAGACAAACAAGCCATTCGGATGGGAAGTTTTGGATATACGATACGGTGGACTGTTAGCAAGAATGGAAACAACGATGGAAAGATTGCAGAGCTATGTTGATGGGGAATTAGAGGAGATTGAAGAACTGGAACAAGACAGACTTTATTATCACCCAATTATTGAAGAACGCGGAGGCATTGGTAGGAATAATATCTATACTAATATTGCTACGGCGAATGTTTTATAAAAAATGATAGGAAAGTTTGCGCAGGTGTCCAGCTCCGGCGCCTACCCCCTCGAGGTCTTAAGTAGACCCTCTTTGTGGCAAAAAGCGCCACATAGAGGGTCTACTTAAGCTTGTCGGGGGTGAGCAAGGCGCCTGCGCTTTTCTTAGATAGCTTCTCATTTTGTACTAGGACACATTTTTCTTCCGATAATCTCCTGGCGTTACACCGGTAATTCGTTTAAACATGCGATAAAAGGAGCTAGCGTTCAAGTAGCCAACTTTCTCTCCAATTTCCTGAACTTTTAAGTTGGTGTCAGACAGTAATGTTTTTGCATTGGCTATCCTTTGCTCATTAAGATAATCAATAAAGTTTTTACCGGTTTTTTCCTTGAAATAGGTAGATAGATATCCTGTACTAATCTTTAGTTGGTCAGCTAAGATATCGAGTGAAATATCTTCAGCATAATGCTCGTTTATATAGGTAAACACAAATGATGTGATCGAGTCATGTTCTTCCTTTCTTTTTTTGATCAGTGCTGTAGCTGTGAGCAAGTAGTTCTCGAAGAACTCATCATATTCCATTAACGTGTGACAGAACTCTAATTGTTCAGAATATGTTTGCAAAGGACCATTATCTAAATTTAAGGATAGTAACGTCTGGTTGATCTTACTTACAATATAGTAGGCGTATTCTCGAATGTGAGTAGCAGAGATTCCTTTTTTACACATTTGTCGCATTAATCGCTCAACCCAGGTAATGACAACAGCATCATTACCTTCCAGTAGATGGATGTGGAATTCTTGCTCTTGATTTGGTGTTAAGAAGAATTCTTCGCTATTTACATCGATGTCATAAATAATTTGTGATTTATCATCTAATTTCCTTTGTTGGGAAGCATGAAGTACCTTTTCATATACATTTGTAAGCTGAGAAGCATGATTATGTGTAGCGCTTACAGTTATCGTAACGTAGTAATAATCATGGTCCACATTGAAAGCATCTTTCATACTAGTTACAAAGTTTGCTAATTCTTTTTCAGATTTTCCGTTTAAAAATATAAGAGATAAAATCTGGTATCTGTCAGCTTGAAATGTGACTGCTTCCGGTGAAAAATCGGAAGTCGTATGCGATAGATAATCCCTTAAAAATCGATTTGCTGCCTTCCCTTCTAATGCAAGCTCTTTAAAACGATTTTTAAGAAAAATATTAAACATTAAGAATTTATAAGGCTCATCTGTAAAATTAAAGTCTTTAATGCCATTGTTGTTTCCGTCTAAATTTTTTATTTTGTTAATATAAACATAGCTTTTTAAAAAATTGTTTTTTTGTTTAAGATTTCGATTTATAGTTTGATGTTCTTGCATTAACGTATTTAAGTTTTTATTTATCTCTCTATATTCATTAATATTTGTTTTGAATGGTTCAAAGGCATTCACCTGTTGAATCGATTGTAAAATCTTTTTAATTGGATTATTAAATCGTTTACTAAACCAGAAGGAAGTAATGATAGCTAAAATAATGGAAATGATTAAAAATAAAACAACCATCGTGTTCATTCGATAAATATTTGCGTCAATATACTCCGTAGGGATAATATTAATGTATGTTAAATTACTAAACGATCCTTTTTTATAAAAGTAATACTGATCATTAATTTTAACATGCCCTTCCGTGTTTTTATGTATAGGCAATTGGGCAATATTTTGGTTAGTTGTAGAAAATAAAACATCATCATTGTTATCCAAAATGACAAGTTTGTAATTGATCGATTGATGTGCACTATAGAAGATTTTATCAGCATCTAAGAAAGCGGTTACATACATTTCCGAAAACAAAGGATGTTTAACAATAATTGGAATTAGTTGTTTGTTATTTCCACTATAATAAGTAAAAGTAGTAGCGGGTAAAATTTTCTTATCAAAGGACTCCTGAAATTGATCTTTCCAAAAAACGTAAGGATAATTAGGATTCTTTAAATACTTTGTATACATGGATTGCAGCGAGTATATACCATCCTTATTAATGACAACGTCTTGATTATCAAATGTAATTAATAAATCGTCCACATATTGAAAATCACTACTTAAAAGTAAGTTTTTATTTCTTTTTATTATTTTATCAGCAATTAAATAGCTAAAATCATCGCCCATTAGGGTTTGGTAATACATTGTGTTGAGTAATTCATCAATCGAAAATACGAGGGACTGATCCACAATCCCTTCTAATTGTTCTTCGTAATTCTTCACTGTGTTGTTTACATTATTTGTGTTGTAAGTAATGGTTTCCTGTTGAATGTAATTCTGAAAGAAAGTAATAGATAGGAAGTTAGATGAGATTAAAAGTGTAATGATAATCATAAAACATAGAAATACTCGGATGAAGAGAGAGTTTGCAGCTAGCTTAAGTTTAAGAATATACTTCATTTGGCTGACCCCCTATAAAGATAATTGATAGTATGATATTTATTATAAGCGAAAAGTACTTATTTGACGTATTGCATTTTATTAAATATTTATACTATTTTCATATTTGTGATTTTTGTGCGATAAAAAAGTAAATCGGTGAATATACGGTGAGTGTAATTCTTGTTTATGATTTAAATGTAACATTTAGTTAAGCATATTTGATTTAGAAGGAGGTATCAACCATTTTTCATCATTGCTTGTTTGCATACAAAAGGCTGCTTTACTGAATCAATTTTATAATACTTATTTAACGTCTCTGACAACGAAAGATAGTGGGGTTAGATCGTTCCTAAACTATATGACGTTGCAAATGACTATATAAGGTAATTATGAGATTGGACCTTATTAGAAGAGAGGGGTAATTAAATGTTGAGAAAGTTTTTCCTTTTACTAGTATTACTGTTGACGATGACAGTAATTGTTGCATGTTCAGATGATAGTTCTACAGCAGATGATCAAAACACCCAAGATACAAATAATGGGGAAGTAAATGATGATAATGGTAACCAAACAGCCGACGACAAAACACCCGACAATCAACAACAAGATGAAAAGCCCACATATTGGTCAGAGGATGGCGCAAATCTAAAACTGTTCTTGGCTTCGCATGCGAGCTGGCCATATCAAGATGAATGGCCTATTTGGGATTGGATCAAAGAAAAAACTAATATCACCATTGAAGGACAGCCACCTTCTGGAGAATATGCAGATAAATTATCGATTACGATGGCATCAGGGAATTTACCGGATTTATTCAATATTTGGTCAGGCGATGATTCAAAATATGGTCAGGCAGGGGCATTTGTTGACTTAACAAAGCACTTGGATAAAATGCCAAATCTTAAAAAATTCTGGGAAGAAAATCCTGATGTAAGAAGTCGAGCAACTCTTCCTGATGGAGCTGTTTACTTAGCAATTGCAGAAGGATCTAGTTTTTCAAATCAACGTGCTTGGCAATATCGAGAGGACGTTTTTGAAGAAAATGGTCTAGAAGTTCCTACAACTTGGGATGAGCTATATGATGTAAGTAAGAAACTGAAAGAAATTTATCCAGATAGTTTTCCACTAGTTTTTAGAGGTGGTATAGGCGCATTTGGTAATATATCTATGAGTTTTGGAACCTATAATAATTATTTTCCAGATCTAGAAACACGAGAAGTAAAATTCGGACCGACTACAGATGAATTCAAAGCATTGGTGACAAGAATGAATACATTTTATGATGAAGGACTCATCCCACCAGATTGGCTTTCTATTAATACAAAGCAGTGGACAGAATATGTTGCAACAGATAGTTCATTTATGACAGTCGATTATATTGGTCGAATTGATTACTTCAATAATATGTTTACAGAGGGTAAAGGTAGACAAATGGCTTATATGAAACCACCAGCTGGTGCCGGAAGCCCGGGGTATGTAATAGATGCTTATTACAATAGTGAAGGTCTTGCAGTTGCTGCCACTTCTGAAAATATGGATGCTGCCTTTAAATATATTGACTTCCTATACTCTGATGAAGGTATTGAAACAATGAGTTGGGGTGAAGAAGGCCAGACATTTGTGAATGAAAATGGTGAAAAGAAAATCGTCGATACTTACATTAGTTTCGATGACTTAAGAGTAAAAACTGGTATGGGAACATACGGAACTTATGGTTACTTCAATCCTGAAGCTGCTTACTCCATGATGAATGATGAACAAAAAGAAGTGTACGAAACCATATCAGAAACTGCTTATCCAGAGAAAATAGTAAAACCTACTTTTACAAAAGAAGAACAAGAAGTTATGTCTGTAGAAGGAGAAGCGGTTAAGAAGCATTACGAGGAAGAAATAGCGAAATTCATCATCGGTGATCGTTCACTTGATGAATATGATCAATTTATTTCGGAATTAGAAGACTTAGGGTTGCAAAAAGTAATCGATACGTACACAGTAGCTTGGAAGCGTCAAGGCACAATCGAATAATAAATCTCATTCTGGATGGTAATACACATTGCCATCCAGAAAAATCAACGATAGAAAGGGAGTGTCAAATCGGTGTCTAATCCTACTGCTCCAATAGAAGCTTCATTAAAGTATTCATCAAAAAAGGTCCAAAAGAAATCGCTCTTAAAACAAATTTCAAAGGATAAATATTTACTGCTATTAGTCGCTCCTGCGGTTCTTTACTTTTTCATATTTAAATATATACCAATGCTTGGGATTATCGTGTCATTTAAAGATTACAATCCCTTTTTAGGATTTTGGGATAGTGAATGGGTCGGCCTCAAGTATTATCGATTGTTTTTTCACAATCCAGATTCTTGGGAGATTATAAGAAATACATTTTTATTAGGAGTATATAAAATTATTTGGGGTTTTCCAGCACCTATTATTCTTGCTTTGTTACTAAACGAGCTACGTTTTATTATATATAAACGGATTGTTCAAACAATTAGTTATTTGCCTCACTTTATCTCTACAGTTGTTGTGGCAAGCATGGTTACCATGTTTTTATCACCAACATCAGGAATGGTGAACGAAGTGATCCAATATTTTGGATTTAAACCGATTAACTTTCTTCAAGAGGCTGGTTGGTTCCGTTCCATTTATGTAACTTCTGAGGTTTGGCAGGATGTAGGTTGGGGGTCGATTATCTTCTTAGCTGCACTATCTGGAATTAATCCATCACTGTATGAAGCTTCATCGATTGATGGGGCAAACCGTTGGAAGCAAATGCTACATATTACCCTACCAGGACTCACACCAGCAATCGTCATATTGCTCATTTTAAATATCGGTAGAATGATAGATATTGGTTTTGAAAAAGTATATTTATTAGCCAATCCAGCTACGTATGAAACAGCAGATATTATTTCTACCTACGTTTATCGGGTAGGTTTAGTCCAAGGGAACTTCAGTTACGGTACAGCAATTGACTTATTTATGGGTATCATCAGTTTGATATTCGTATGCTCTGCCAATTACTTTAGCCGCAAACTGACAGATAACAGTTTATGGTAAGGAGGATTCGAATATGAGACGAAAAAAAATGGGTTGGTTTGACTACTTAAATATCATTTTCCTGTTTATCATGATTTCCGTATGCTTGTATCCTTTCATTTATATGATAAACGTATCACTAAGTGAAAATATTTATGTACTACAAAATAGTGTAACGTTTTGGCCAAAGGGATTTAATTTAGACAATTACAAAGTTGTGTTATCGGATCATCGTATTTGGTCGGGTTATAAAAATACGATTTTATATGTAGTTCTTGGGACGTTCATCTCGATGTCGGTCACCTCAATGGGTGCGTATGCGCTATCAAGACCAATGGTTTTCAAAAAAACGATTACCATGTTTATGGTGTTTACGATGTTGTTTCAAGGTGGGATGATCCCAACATTTTTAGTGGTGAAGGAATTACACTTATTAGACACCATATGGGCTATGGTACTACCTGGGGCAGTTAGTGTATGGAATTTAATAATTATGCGTACATTTTTCAAAGGGATTCCTAAGGATTTGATAGAAAGTGCTAAAATCGATGGACTCAATGATATGGGTGTATTTATACGTATCATTCTACCACTATCTAAACCTGTATTAGCTACTATATCTCTTTTTTATGCGGTAGCATTATGGAATAATTTTATGTTCCCACTGTTGTATCTAAATAAAGAAAGCTTATATCCGCTTACCGTTATAATTCGTAATCTGGTACTAGAAGGTCAGTTTCAAAACAGTGCGATTACAGGGTCATCAGGAGGAGATGCCATTATAGATGAATCCTTTAAGTTTGCGACAATCATTGTATCTACATTACCAATTCTATTGTTTTATCCGTTCATACAAAAATACTTTGTGAAAGGCGTTATGATTGGATCCGTTAAAGAATAGTCAACACAAAAAATAGGAGGAGTTTTTTTGCATACTAATTTGCGTATAGGGATGATCGGTCTAGATACATCACATTGTGAAGCATTTACAAAATTATTAAATGATCCTTCCCATCCTTTTCATGTTCCAGGAGGGAAAATTGAAGTAGCTTATGCAGGGGGATCGCCAGATTTGGAAGTAAGCTATTCCAGAGTGGATAAAATTACGGCAGCACTTCGGGATGAACATGGTGTGGAAATCTTAAGCACACCGGAAGAAGTAGCGGAGAAATCCGATGCCATATTCTTAACTGCTGTTGATGGACGTGTCCATTTAGACTTATTTCAACGCATTGTAAAGTTTAGAAAACCTACCTTTATTGATAAACCATTTGCGGTTACAACCGATGAAGCAAAACAGATGTTTGAACTAGCGAAAGCGTATAATGTTCCATTAATGAGCGCTTCAGCTATAAGATTTTCGGAAAATTTGCAAAATAATTTGACCGATAAGGGTTCTGGTGATGTGATCGGTGCTGACTGTTTCGGACCAATGAACATACAGCCGAAGCTTCCTGGACTGTATTGGTACGGTATCCATTCCATTGATGTGCTCTACCGAATTATGGGTAAGGGTTGTAAACAAGTTACGTCCACAACCAACGAGGATTATGAGTATGTGATCGGTGTTTGGGAGGACGGAAGAATCGGAACCGTTCGAGGAAACAGAAAAGGGAATAAACTGTTTGGTGCTTCCATTCATAGAGAATCAGAAACCGATTTTATTTATGCTACGAAACAAGAGAAACCAATTTATGCAGGTTTAGTAGAAGATGCTCTAAACTTATTTAAGACAGGGAAGGCTTCTATTGAGCCAGAAGAAACCATAGAGGTCATTCGCTTTATCGAAGCGGCTAATGAAAGCCGAGAAACTGGAAAGTCTGTACATCTATAAGTATAGTTTCGAATTTTGAACTTTTAAAAATTTTCATAAAGGATTGTGATGGATCATGAGATCGAGAGAAAAAGTTCGTTTCGCTGTGCTAGGGTGCGGTGTGATATCAGAATTTCATATAGAAGCAATTGTTAAATTGGAAGAAACTGAGTTAGTTGCCATCTGTGATGTCTCCGAAGAGTATATGAAGAAGTATACAGATCAATATAGTGTCCGAACCTATACGGATTATGATGAGCTACTAAGTCAAGATGATATTGATGTAGTTTGTATCTGTACACCGAGTGGCATGCATCCGGAACAAACAATCAAGGCAGCTAAGGCAGGTAAACACGTTATATGTGAAAAGCCAATGGCGTTAAAAATAGAAGATACGTATCGGATGATTGAGATGTGTGAGCAAAATGAAGTGAAATTAGCTGCAGTATTTCCTTGGAGAATGTCACCGGTCGTCCAGTATGTTAGAGAATTTATTCAAGGTGGAGGATTAGGAAAGCTTAGTCTTTGTTCAGCTTATATCAAGCCATTCCGGAAACAAGCCTATTACGACAAAGCAGGTTGGCGTGGAACCTGGGCAATAGATGGTGGCGGAGTATTGATGAATCAAGGAATTCATACAGTAGATATGCTGCAATGGATTGCTGGTCCAGTAGCATCCTGCTATGGCCAAATCGGCGCAGTTTTGCGCAACATCGAGGTCGAAGATACAGCCATTTCGTTGTTGAATTTTAAAAATGGTGCAATGGGTGTAATCGAGGCTTCCACGACAGCGTATAAGACACCTGATTCACTCACGTTTCATGGGGAAAATGGAACACTGATCCTATCAAGTGGGGAAATCACAAAATTAGAATTAGTTGAGGGCGAAGTAGAAATACCGATATTTGAAGCCTTTAAAGTGATTCCGGATGGCCATCGTTTACAAATTAGAGATATGGCACTGGCGATCAGAGAAGACAGAGAGCCAATCGTTACAGGACGTGACGGCATTCAATCACTTGAAATCATTCTTGGCACGTACGAATCATCTAGAAATCAACGAAAAAAGATGATGAGTTAATCGATGTAGAACAAGTTAAGTCGTGTGTGCTCAAGTCTTCTATTCATAGAAAACTAGAGGTGAGAATATGAGAATCATATATATCGATGTCGATTCATTAAGACCAGATCACATGGGGTGTTATGGTTATCACAGAGAAACGACTCCAAATGTAGATCGTATTGCGGAAAAAGGGATGAGGTTTAACCAGGTGTATTGCGCAGCTTCACCTTGTGTTCCTTCGAGGGCGAATTTTGCTTCGGCTCGTTTCGCTGCAAACAATGGTGCCTTAACACATTGGGGAGAAGGCTGTGATTTTGAAGGAAGTGAGCATAGTAAACGTTATCCGATGTTTGCTCGGTATTTGCGTCAAGCAGGATATAAGACAGTAACGTTTTCTAGTTTTGGTGATCGACATGAGGCAAGGTGGTATTTGGCAGGTTGGAGTGAAGTGCACGCCCATACATTAAAGGGTGGTGCAGAGGATGCCGATGAAGTGAATGCGCATGTATTGGATTGGTTAAAGCAGTATGGTGAAGAGGACAATTATTTTCTTCATATTCAATTCTGGGATCCACATACAAACTATACGTGTCCTAAAGAGCACATAGAACAGTTTAAGGATCAACCGATTTCTGATTTTCCTGATCATGAGACGATTCAAGTACATCGCAAAATGGCACATCCAAAATCAGCTTCTTTTTTACATTGGGCACAAAACCCTAAGCTTCCAGATTCCATGCCAATGGAAATTAAAGACCGCCAAGATCTGGCCAATTTGATTAATGGCTATAATGGCGGTATTCACTTTATGGATGAGCAAATTGGGAAAATAGTAGATTATTTCACGGAAGTCGGTTTAGAAGAGGAAGTGTGTTTTATTATTAGCGCCGATCATGGTGAATCCTTTGGAGAACAAGGCATCTATTTAGAGCATGGGATGGCAACCGAATCTGTCCATCATGTTCCGCTTATTATTAAAATGCCGGGTGTTACCCATGCAAATACTGAAAGTGATGCGTTAATTTATAATGTCGATGTCATGTCAACTATTGCCGATGTGGCAGGGTTGGATATACCACATGGCTGGGATGGCCAATCATTTTCAAATCTATTAAAGGATAATAGTACGAGTTGGGATAGAGATTATCTCGTTTTAGAGCATGGGTTATATGCTTGCCAACGCGCCGTTTGGGATGGGAAATGGTGGTTTATTCGCACCTATGATAGTGGTTTTTATGATTTTCCGCATGTCGTTTTGTATGATTTAGAGACAGACCCAAACCAAATAAAAAATGTAGCAACTGAATATCCGGAAATAGTAAATTTAATGGATCATCGGATCGCGGAGTGGGCACAGGCGAATGTTGATCGTCACCACTTCATGATTGATCCGATGCAGGATGTCATGAAATCTGGAGGTCCATTTCGATATATAAAATTGGAACGATGGGTAAAACGTTTACGAGACGAGGGTTGGGATTCCGCAGCAGATTATTTGGAGGAAAAGCATACCATTGTGACGGGAAACTACGACAAAAGGTAAGCGCCGTGCAAGTTAGATTTACCATGTAGAAGAGCGAATATAAAGGAGAATGCGCATATGAAAATTCTCGACATTGTGTCAAAAGAGGTATCAAACGACAATTTACAAAATGCCCTCGATATTCGAAATAATATATTTCCAACAATAACCGTAAAAGATTGGAATCGTGGCGGCCCAAAAACTGGTTCCCTTGCATATGCAGGGGATGAACCAGTTGGTTTTATCCCTATGTTTTTGAAACAAGTAAAAATAACTCCACAACTAACGATCACCGCTGCATTTGAAAATGCAGTCGGTACAAAAGAGGAATATAGAGGCATGGGTGTAGGTGGCAAAATGATTGATGCTGCTGGCCAGTTTTTGCAAGGGAAGGCAGACGCATTATTTGTTTACCGGGGAGATGAAAGAAGTAAGGCGTATCATTTTTACGAAAAGACAGGACACGTTGATTTACTCTATACAAGAAACCATTCCGTTGATTTATCCATCTCCAAGCAGCATCCACAAGTAGAGATCACAGAAGGTAAACAAGACATCATTGCAAATCAGGCAAATTTATTAGAAATCTTTCAGGACACCTATTATACCTACGCTGGCTTTCCAAAAAGAGAAAAAGGATACTGGAAGGAAGCCTTGGAGTCGACTTATTTTGCATCAAGACCTGCAAATTTCTATTTATTAGCTTTGAAGAAGCAAGGGAGAATGATTGCCTATTTAATTGCTTCCACTCAAAAAAAGCCTATTAGGAAATATGCACAAAATAGACTAACTATTTTAGAAATGGCAGCTACTTACGCTAACGAGTCGAATATGAAGGTAGTTTTAGAAGCTGCTTGTTCCTTTGCTGATAAATTGGGTTTAGAAGGACTATCCATTAATACTGGAGACGACCACCCTTTCTTGCCATTGTTAAGGACACTTGGATTTGAATCGAACCAACGGGGGATTCAAGTAATGTGTAAAAGCTTTAATTCAAAGGCCTTGTTTCAAAAGCTATGGAAGGACGATTTGGTCTTGCCTGGTGTGGAATTAAAGATTTGGACACCCGAGCAAGATTTTATTGCACTAAAATCAAATCAGGACAGCCCAAATAAGCAAACTGTTACTTTAGAAATGAAGGAAAGTACATTGACGAAATGGCTGATGGGGAGAATTGATTTTAGTTCTCGAGTAAAGGAAGGGACGATCACCGTGCATAACGGAAATCAGAATATTCTAGATCAGCTAGCCAATGCAGTCCCACATTATAAATGGGAATATCATCAATTAGATTTTTGTTAAGTTGAAAGAATTCTTAGAGGAAAGGAGTACCGCTTATGGGGAGGAAGATGAATGTACTGCTGATCATGACCGATCAACAAAGATTCGATACGTTGGGCTGTTATGGTAATCAAGTGATGGAGACACCTAATTTAGACTGGATGGCATCAGAAGGCACTGTATTCACCAAGGCATATACGCCTAGTCCATCGTGTGTTCCAGCTCGCGCCTCGTTATTAACAGGGATGGATCCGTGGAACACAGGGGTTCTTGGAATGGGTAAAGGGCAAGGCCCAATGGGAATCGGCTTTGAACATACGCTCCCAGGTGAATTGGCTAAAGCAGGTTATCATACACAAGGGATCGGCAAAATGCACTTCTTTCCGCAACGATCATTGAATGGATTTCACCATACCGTCATAGATGAATCAGGAAGGGAAGAGGATCCAAACTTTGTATCAGACTACAAGCAGTGGTTTGATCAACACAAGGATGGGGATTACGGCATTACGGATCATGGTATTGATTGGAATTCATGGATGGCACGTCCTTATCACGCACCAGAATTCCTTCATCCAACCAATTGGACAGTGAATGAGTCGATTCGTTTTTTGAAGGAGAGAGATCCTAGCAACCCCTTTTTTCTAAAGACATCCTTTGCTAGACCGCATTCTCCTTACGATGCTTTAGCCTATTACTTTCATTTATACGAAAACAAACAGCTTCCCAAACCTTTTATCGGTGATTGGGCTTCTTGTCATGATGTGCTAGCTGATGCTGCTCGTCCAGAAGCATGGCGAGGCAAGCGTAGAGAAGAAGAAATCCAGCGAGCAAGAGCAGGATATTACGGTCTTATCAATCATATCGATCATCAGATTGGCCGCTTGCTCATTTTCTTGAAAAAGATAGGAGAGCTCGATAATACCATGGTTTTATTCTTATCTGATCATGGTGACATGCTAGGTGACCACCATCTATGGCGAAAAACCTATGCCTATGAGGGTTCTGCACACATTCCCTTTATTGTTCGGCTGCCAAAGTCCGCTGGAATACCGCAGCAAAAAACAGTAGATGCTCCCGTCACGCTTCAAGATGTGATGCCGACTATCTTAGATGCTGTAGGTACGGACATACCTGATAGTGTGGATGGAAAGAGTGTGCTCGGCCTTATGTCAGGTACAGAAACAACTTGGCGGAATTATGTACACGGGGAACATAGTACGTGTTATGCAGAAGAACAAGAAATGCAATATCTTACGGATGGTAAGTATAAGTACATTTGGCTCCCTAGAATAGGAGAAGAGCAGCTATTTCATTTGGAGAAAGACCCTGGTGAATTAAATAATCTAGCTGGGTCTAAAGCGTATGAACAGATGCTCGTGAAATGGAGGAACCGATTAGTCACTTTACTTGCAAGGCGAAATTTAGGTCTTACTGAAGGTGATCAGCTTGTGTGCCAGGCCGGGAGACCTCCCATTATGTCACCAAGCTATAAAGAGAGACTGGCGATGCATCCCCTCCCATTTTAAGAATTAAAGGAGCTTATCGAATGGATACAGAAAAACTATCACAACAAAGGACGTTAACGAATGATGGTGCTTGGTGTTTTTTTGCAGATCCAAGAGCTGTTTACTACGAGGGTGTTTACAAGCGGACATATATAGGGTGGTTAACCAAAATGGGTGATGTTGTCATCGGTTACTACGATCATGATACAGGTGAAATTCAATCAACTAAAATAAAAGCTAATCTTCAAATAGATGACCACGCAAACCCAACAATATTAGTGACAAAAGAGGGTTATATCACGATTTATTATTCGGCGCACCTTGGCGAGTGTTTGTTTTATTGTACATCTGTAAGTCCAGAAGATATTTCAATGTGGGGAGAAGAGCGGACGATCCTTGGAAATTCGGAGGGGAATCATGGCTATACTTACCCTAACCCAATTCAATTAGAAGGGGAAGACAATACTATTTATCTGTTCTGGCGTGGTGGGAATTTTAAGCCTAGTTTCGCGAAGACAAACGACGGGATCCATTGGAGCGAAGTAAATACGCTCATAACGGGAAGTGGTGCAAGACCGTATATTAAATATGTTTCCAATGATATCGATAAAATATTTTTTGCATTTACAGACGGCCATCCGAATAAGGAGGCGGTTAACAGCATTTATTGTGCTTACTATTATGCAGGGGCTATTTATAACCTCGATGGAACTAAAATTAATAATGTTGAAAAGCTACCCATAGCACCATCAGATGTGGATCAAGTTTATGATGCGTGTTTAACAGGAAATAAGGCATGGATTTGGGACATTGCTTTAGACGAAGAGGAGAATCCAATAATTGTCTATGCTGTCTTCCATACTACATTTGACCACCGTTATCACTATGCACGATGGACAGGAACAAAATGGGAGTGTAAGGAGATTACCTCGGCAGGTAGCTGGTTTCCACAAACACCGGATGGAAAGGAAGAATCCGAACCTTATTATTCTGGTGGAATTATTCTCGATCACGCTGATCCAACAATTGTCTATCTATCCAAACAAGTAAATGGGATCTTTGAAATTGAACAATGGCAGACAAATGATAATGGTGATAATTGGAACGTGGAGGTTGTTACGAGTCATTCAACCTTAAATAACGTACGGCCAATCGTTTCTAAAGGCGCTACTAGTCATATTTCTCATTTGTTTTGGCTGCAAGGTAGATACATCCATTATACGGACTATGACATGGCAATTAAATTTTTAAAGTAGAGATATTATTTGGATTTTCAGATAGGAGATAGGATGCCATGAACTTTCGAACAGCCATATTAGGTGCAGGTAAGATTGCCAAAAGTCATTTGAAGTTTATTCAGGAAATGGACCGAATGCAAGCAGTTGCAATTGCAGATATTAATGCGCAAAGGGCTGAAGATTTGGCTGCACAATATAAATTGAAGGCTTATACCGATTATAAGCAGATGATTCACGAGGAAAAGCCGGATATCGTCATTATTACGCTTCCGCATTTCCTACATAAAGAGGCAGCCGTTTTCAGTGCGAATCGTCATTGCCACATTTTGCTGGAAAAACCGATGGCGATGAACATGTCGGAATGTGAAGAAATTATCACTTCAGCGGAAAAAAACGGGGTACAGCTGATGGTTGGTCATACGCAACACTACATCGCACAGAATATGAAGGCGAAGGAGCTAATCGAGCAAAGAAATCTAGGCGATCTTGTCATGATTAATGACACACGGCATGTTCATTATTTTACTGAGAATAGACCACAATGGTTTTTGGAAAAGGATAAAGCTGGCGGTGGAATCATGATGAATTTAGGTAGTCATTCCATCGACAACATACAATGGATTACTGGACAGCGTATCGCTAAAGTAAAAGCAAAACTTAGCTATTACGGCGACAGAGGAGATGTGGAAGGCAGTGGTCTCCTTTATTTGGAAACAACAAATGGAGTGCCTATTTCCATAGCTCAATCTGGATATGCTGGTGTCCCAAAACACGAAACAGAATTTATTTTTACCAATGGCATGATTAAACTACAAACAAGTAGAGGGTTATGGATCAGCAAAGGAAATGAGTTCCATGAAGTTGAAGTTGAAGTGTCTGCACCACCCTTTCACTTGCAATTTAAAGAGTTAATAGAAGCAATAGATGGTGTAAAGCCATTGAGCAGCTCGGGCCAATATGCCAAATCTATTATTGAAGTAGTTGAAGGTATCTATGAATCTTACGAGACAGATCATGAGGTAATACTGTCTAGAAGATAGAGTGTGACAAAAAATAATAAGGAGTGGGATACATGAAGTTTTCCATTATAGGTTGCCAGCACGCACATATAGGCATTTTTATAAAAGAAATGCTCGATTTAGGTCACGAATGCGCTGGAATCTATGAAAAAGAAAATGTTACATTAGCTACAAACATTGCTGAAGAGTTTCAACTATCACTTGTCTCTAATATGGAAACATTACTAGATGAGTCGATCGATATTGTAGGTTGTGCAGAAATTAATAATGAAAAGATTGACATTATCGAGAAGTGTGAGGGTTACGGTAAGCATGTCATGATAGACAAGCCTGCGGTGACGAGTAAAGAAGCTTATGAGAGACTAAAAGCTGTCATAGATCGAGGGCATATTCAAATTGGAATGCTGTTAACTGAACGGTTTCGAGCTAGTATTTATACTTTAAAAAAGATGCTGGATCGCGGTGATTTAGGAAGTATCGTAAACATTAGTATGCGTAAACCACACCGACTAACCCCTAAGAATCGGCCACAGTGGCATTTTTCGAAGGAACAATGTGGTGGAATTGTTATTGATTTATTCGTGCATGATTATGACTTGCTCAGATGGCTAACTGGTAAAAATGTAATTGAATCAAACGGTTTAATGGCAAAAAATATATTGCCTGAATACCCTAACTTTTTTGACACGGCAAATCTTCAAGTTGAGATGGATGGACATATTTTAGCCCAGCTTTATGCAGATTGGTATAACCCGGAAAGTAGTTGGACATGGGGAGACTGTCGTATTTTTGTCACGGGAACAGAGGGTGTTGCAGAAATTCGTTTAGAAGGGGATCCATTAGTAGCCTCCGAAGAAATGTTATTACTTGTTACCCATGATGAAGTGTTGAGAAAAGTTGAGCTAGAATCACCAGCGAATACGATTACTAAAGATTTTATTCAGCGTATTAATGGTGAAGTATCAACTGTGAATCATGAAGATATATTACTAGCTACTAGATCTACGATTGAGGCAGACGAACGTGTAAAGAAGACCAATCGATTTGCATTGACTAAAAACTAGGACATCTGGGGGGGGTTGGTATGCACATTGGAGAATATCTCGTTAAAATTGCTGAACACATTACAGATAAGGATTTACCCAATCTTTTATCTTTAAAAAAAGTTGAAGAATGGCGACAAAAGAGGCAGGTAGAATTTCATAAAATGTTAGGGATTGATACGTATCTGGAGAAAGAACGGACACCACTAAATGTGACCATAACAGGAGAAATACGCAGGAATAATTATCGGATAGAGAAACTCTATTATGAAAGTCTTCCGGGGTTATATGTAACAGCCAATTTATATATCCCGAATGATTTAAAAGCCCCAGCACCTGCAATTGTCTATCTATGTGGCCATTCCTCCGAGCAGAAAGTACATTATCAGGATCATCCGAGGAAATTTGCCAAGTTAGGATTTGTAACGTTGATTATCGATACGATTCAGTATGGAGAGGTCCGAGGTATTCATCATGGTACCTATTCTCATCGTATGTATGATTGGATTAGTAAAGGGTACACACCAGCTGCAGTGGAAGTGTGGAATGCGATTAGAGGAATCGATTTATTGCAGGAACGAAGTGATGTAGATGCAGAGCGGATCGGGATGACCGGACAATCAGGTGGCGGTTCCATTAGCTGGTGGGCTGCCGCTGCCGATGATCGTGTTAAAACGATTGCTGCTTCATGTGGAACAGGAACAATTTTCTCCCATATTCGTGAGGAGACAATTAATACACATTGCGATTGTGTATTTCCTTCTAATCCATACGGTTGGTCATTAATCGAGACCTGTGCTCTGCTCGCGCCGCGACCAATACTAATTATTACACCAGATCAAGATATGCATTTCCAAGTCGATTCCGTACGGTTCGTACATCAAAAGCTGCAGGATTTTTACAGAAGTTTCGAATGTGGCAATCTCGTCAAATACATTGAATTTTATGGACCGCATAGCTATAGTGCTGATTCAAGGAAAGCTATATTTGGCTGGTTTTTGGATTGGCTCACGAATAAATCGAATACGGAAGCCACGGACGTAGATGAGTGGAGAGAGGAGAAAGACGCTCTCCTTGTTTATAATCACAAGTTACCAACAAATGATGAATCGACATCTGTTCAGGATTGGTTTATTCCTACTAATTCGCTAAACGTACGATCAAAACAAGAGCATCAACAGAGAAAAACTGAACTTATTGAAAACCTGCAAAAAGAGAGCTTTGCAGCATTTCCTAAAGCAGAGCGTATTCCGCCATTACAGGTGGATATTCATCAAAAGTATTGCAATAAAAATAAAGACTGGGTTGTGAAATTCACTTATCAATCGGATGCACATTGGAGATTGGCAGGAGAACTGTGTGGGCATGCAGGTAAAGCTCCATCTAAAACTGCTATTGTGTTAAAGAATCAGAAATTGGGAGTAGCATCCCAAAACATTCTAGATGGTCTTGGTGAGGATTGGGTGAAGGCTAACATTGATACAAGGGGAACAGGTATAACCGCTTGGGGGGAGAAACTAGACTGGTATTTACGACGTTCTTTTGCATTAACAGGAAGAACGATTGCGTCGATCCGTGTTTGGGACACTCTTCGAGGAATAGATGCGGTTAGGAACATGCAAGAGGTTGATGCGAAAACAATCGTTCTTGCAGCGGAAGGAGAAATGGTTGTGCCTGCACTATACGCTGCGTTATTAGATGGAAACATAGCTGCAGTTATTCTGAAAAATCCCCCTGCTACGCAAAATATTTCTAAAGATGGATCGCAGACCAGTCAACATTTAGAGATTATTAATTGTCTTCGTTATACTGACTTAGCTCATCTAGCAGGGATGCTATGGCCAACTAAAATCATTTTTGTTGGGGATCGTCCCAAGACTTTTGATTTAACAGAAAAAATGCACCGTGAATTAGGTGGACCAGGTGATACGTGGAAGGTAGCATCTATCAAAGATTGGGTAAGAAACTTTCATGACTGATAGATTACAAACTAAAGAATACTGACAAAGAGGCTTGTGTTGTAAGAATTATAAGCCTCTTTAGTATTTTTAAATTCACACTTCAGGAGTGTAACGTATTGTCAAAAGTTTTATAGTAAAACTTGTTAAAACCCTGAACTAATATTTGAACACCTCCTCAATGTTAGGATTGTGCAAATTATTGATTTGATTATTGATTATCATATGAAAATTACACCACTAAAATGAAGTTAGAAGATTTCTGTTTTAGGAGGTTGAATGCAATGCATGTAACAAAGGAAAGAAAAATACGTAATGCATCTTTTCACACATTAGCTTCCGGCAGTTTCAAACCAAATGGTTGGCTGTATGAACAAATGAAAATTCAAGCAAATGGACTAACAGGACACTTAGAGGAACAGTGGAAGGATGTAGGACCAGATAACGGCTGGTTAGGAGGAAATGGTGATAGCTATTACTTAGATGGTTTAGTTCCACCAGCTTTTATACAAGAAGATGAGAACCTAATTCAAAAAGCACAGAAATGGATTGAATGGACCTTAAATAGTCAACGAGATGATGGAACATTTGGACCGATAAAACTGAAGCAAAATAACAATGAGTTTTCTGAAAAAGACTGGTGGCAGGAGATAATCATGTTAAAAGTCCTGATCCAATATAAAGAGGCTTCAGAAGACAAGCGAATTGTTCCATTTATGCAAAGGTATTTCCAATATTTTTACTCTACTTTAACAGCATTTTCGTTAAAAATAGAGGTTGGTGCCACTTCCCGAGCTTGTCACAATATGTCGACTAGAGATTGCAGAATTTAGAAGGAACACTTTAAATGTTCGCTTGTTAATTATGAAGGTCTGGGTGGGCAAGTGGTTAATATGTCTAAAGCGTCAATTTGGATTATAAAAAAGTCAAGAAGCTAATTTATACTAAATTATTCATTTTAGCACGTACTCTATATTCTGTTGGCGGGATATCAAAGCAGTTACGAAATGCCCTTGTAAATGCATATAATGTTGGATATCCAAGGGATAAGGCTATTTCTGTAACAGTAAAATCCGTCGTTCTTAGCATGTCTTTTCCTTTTTCAAGTCGTAGTTGTTGTAAATATTTCATAGGTGGAATTCCAAATCGACGAGAAAATCGTTCAGAAAAGTAAGAACGATGAACCCCGATGTATGTTACAACATCTTCAACTGTAATCCCTTCTGTAAAATGTTTTTCCATATAATCTTTGCTTCGCTGTAACCAATCAGAAGCTGATTCAGAGATTGTGTTATTTGCTTGCACTAATAAGCGGTTAATCAACTCATATAATCGACTTTGCAACTGTGTGACATGCTCCAGTTTTTTGTCATTAAATCCATCTAATAATGTAAAAATATGTTCTAATGTCATATGTAAATCATGATAGTTTGTCATTCTCATATAGGATTGCTGGGCGTCCATTCCTAGTGAATCAACAATATGCTTAGCTTGTTGGTTGGTAAAAGCAATCCACCTCATGCTTAAAGGTTCATTGGAAGGTAATGAATCATATTCGTAAACGATGTGGGGAAAAAGACAATACAAGTCTCCCTTTTGCAGTTCCACCTGATGACCTGCATGTTTGAATCTTACCTTGCCCTCCATGACAAAATGAAAACTATAACACTCAATAAATCTAGGTCCAATATGATAGTTTTCCTTCGCTATATTTCTACCAGCTCGAAGTGGCCATAGACCGCCTATTCCTCTTACAGGCATCGATGAAAAATAATAATGATCGGCATATTCCATCTCATACGCTTTCATAAATATCACCTTTCTTATTTCAATATTTCATTTCCATCCTACACTTAACCTAACAAAATGACAAACACAAGTAACATATTGCTATTTTCGTTTGCACTGTTTTCCACTATGATGAACGTATCGATGGTGGGAGGGAGCAAATAAATGAATAAGCCTAACATTTTATTAATTACGAGTGACCAGCAACACTGGGATACAATTGGTGCTTTTAACGATGAAATCTCAACTCCAAATTTAGACCGGTTAGTAAAGGGAGGTACAACGTTTGGAAGAGCGTATTGTCCAAATCCAACTTGTACACCTTCAAGGTCTTCGATTATGACTGGCATGTATCCAAGCCAACATGGTGCATGGACACTCGGCACGAAATTGGATGAAGATAAACATACAGTAAATGAGGATTTGAAAGAAGCCGGGTATCAAACATCTCTAATTGGTAAAGCCCATTTCCAACCGTTACGCGGTTCCGAGGAGTATTCTTCACTAGAATCTTACCCTATTTTGCAAGACCTGGAATATTGGAGAAACTTTAATGAACCGTTTTATGGGTTTGACCATGTAGAGCTGGCTAGAAACCATACAAATGAAGCACATATTGGTCAGCATTATGCCATTTGGCTAGAGGAAAAGGGTTGTGTAAATTGGCGCGATTATTTCCTGCCTCCGACAGGTAATATGGATCCATCAGTTTTGCATAAATGGGATATACCAGAAAAATATCATTACAATACATGGATTGCTGAGCGGACAAACGCCAGGTTAGATGATCACCATGAAAATGATGAGCCTTTCTTTTTATGGTCTAGTTTCTTTGACCCACACCCACCATACCTTGTATCCGAACCGTGGGATACGATGTATGACCCGGATGAGCTTACCATTCCTGAAATGGTACCTGGGGAACATGATAAAAATCCACCACATTTCCAAATGACGCAGGAAGATGACCCTGATTTTACCCATCTACAGGAAACCGGGCAGGAAATACATGGTTACCATTCACATCGTAATATAACCGAGAAGGATCGTAAGCAATTAGTCAGTACGTATTATGGCATGATTAGTATGATGGATAAATATATAGGGAAAATTCTAGATAAGCTCGATGCACTTGGATTGACCGAAAACACAATCGTAATTTTCACGACCGACCACGGGCATTTTTACGGCCAACACGGTTTACAGTATAAAGGTGGTTTTCATTATGAAGATCTCATAAAGCTGCCATTCATCGTTCGTTATCCAAATCATGTTCCTGCAGGTAAAGTATCCAATGCACTTCAATCACTGGTTGATCTGGCGCCAACTTTCTTATCTTTTGCTGGACAAGAAATACCAGTTCAAATGACCGGTATCGACCAAAAAGAAGTGTGGCTTGGAAATCAAGAAAAAGTGCGTGACCATGCAATATGTGAGTTTCGCCATGAACCAACAACGATACATCAAAAGACATATGTCGACGAAAGGTACAAAATCACCGTTTACTATAACCATACGTACGGCGAGATATTTGACTTGCAAGTGGACCCGAATGAGTTGAATAACTTGTGGGACAGTGCTCTACACAGTCAGTTAAAGCAGGAATTATTACTAAAATATATTTGGGCTGAATTAGGAAAAGAGTCCTTGCATATGCCACGGATTTGTCATGCGTGACGTGTGTAAAGATTCATGATATATTGCAGTATATTGATAAAATTGAAGACCAAAAACCAACTATAACTAAAGCTACTACGATTGATTCGCTTCAAAGAAGTGCTTCAAATCGGGAAGTTTTCGAGAAACATTGGCAAAACCATAGGTAGAGTTGTTTGACTAATTATGAATGCCGGATGAACATAATCATCCGGCATTTTAGGCATATCACTCTACATCCGAGACACATCGGAAGCCGAGATTTCCGGTTGAACTGTCTGGTGTGTTCGAACTGCGAGCGGCTACACGATATCGATTGCAGTAAGATTTGTGACATAGATAGGAGCCACCTCTCATTACTATTCCAGTGCCAGAAGATGGTCCTGCAGAGTTGTCATCATGCCCTTCCTGGTAATAAGTTGGACTAAACCAATCAGCACACCATTCCCATACATTTCCGGCAACATTATACAATCCATATCCATTTGGTTCATAGCTGTTCACAGGTGCTGTTCCGATATAGCCGTCAGCTCCTGTATTGGTCCTTGGAAACTCGCCTTGCCATATATTACAGCGATGTTTCCCTTTAGGGCGAAGCTTATTTCCCCATGCATATTTTTTCTGTTCGAGCCCACCACGCGCTGCTATTTCCCACTCGGCCTCTGTAGGTAACCTTTTACCAGCCCACGCGCAATAGGCTTGTGCGTCATTCCATGATATGTGGATAACAGGGTGATCCATTCGACCACTAAGTGTTGAATCATGTCCTTCAGGATGTTTCCAGTTGGCACCTGTGATATTGCACCACCATGGTGACCCTTGAACTACTTGCGTGACTCTTTTAGCTTGGTCCGGAGATAAAAACATATAAAAAACAAATGACCATCCAAATTTTTCTGCTTCGGTAACATACCCAGTAGCTTCAATAAAATCGCTGAACTGCTTGTTTGTGACCGTATATTTATCGATATAGACAGAATCGATGTTTACTTTGTGAATGGGACCTTCCCCATCAGCGGCAAAACCGTACCTTCACCAGCTCCGACAATAGTTCCATATCCTTCTGCTATTATACCAATCGTTAGAAGTAATAGGCCAGTTGAAATATTCAACTAGATTGCCCTCTACGTTATTCTTTCGTTTAATTGTCCCAGAGGGATCGCCTAGCGTAAATTAACATTTTGTTATGGGGTATAACTAAATGTGATTATGCTTCAATCGAATTAACAAAGGAATTGAGCTATTATAGAATGAATACTAGATATTATTGGAAGTATTAAAAGGTGGTTGAATGCATAAGATTCGAGAGTTTACGAATGTTTTGTCACGTTGTGGAAGAAGGCAGTATTAGTGGTGCAGCACGCGCAAGCTTTGTTTCACAGGCAACGGTTACAAGACGTATTCATCAGCTTGAAAATTGATACGATACGTTACTGTTTGATCGGTCTGAGGGTAAGTTAATGCTCACAGAAGCTGTGGACATTCTTTATCCATATGCTAAAGAGATATTAGAATAAGAGAAAATGTCTGTAGAGGCTATTGAAGAGATGTTGGGAACCCGTGAAACTGCCTTGCGGATAGGAGAAAGCCTAACTATCTGAGAGTATTTGCTACCAGGATTGTTAGAGAATCTTAAGAACCGGTATTCTGATTTGCAATTTAGCTTGTCGATCGGTAATACACCTTTTCTTTTAACTAAATTAGAAGAAAATGAGATGACATTGCATTGGTAGAAAGTTTAGTCGAGGATACAGCTTTAAACTTTCAATAATTTGCCGATTACGAACTAGTATTAGTAACGTCCGACCTTCATCGTTGGAAGGACCGACCGGAAGTTTCCATTAATGAACTAACAGAAGAAATTATGAACTGGAGAGAGAAAGATTCTGGAGCACGTCTGAGGGTGGAAAAGGAATTGGATAAGTTTGGAATATTAAATCAGATTGAAAATGCGATTGCACTTGGTAGTATGCAGTCCATTAAAAGTGCTGTAGAAGCAGACTTAGGAATTAGCATCCTACCAAGACTAACAGTAGTAAAAGAGTTGAAATACGGTACATTACTCGAAGTGAATATTAAGGATTTTACCTTAATCAGAGATCTGTGGATTGTGCAGAAATCCCAACGATTCAAAAAAACCGGACAAGTAAATTTTGAAGCATTTATTTTGCGGTGATAAGTACCAACTAAGATTCCCATAATGGATACCATGAAAGCTATTCCGTATCGATTCTCGAATTGTTAGTAATGTGAAGGAATGTAATACAGGAATTCATATTCTCATAACTATTACTAATGGAAGCAAAAATAGCAGCCAAGATTTCATTCAAATAGCTATTACTATCAGGATATGGAGGAAACTAACTTTCTGCATAGAAAAAAATAGATTTGTATGCATTGTTAGATGTTGCGAATGTTTTCTAAGATATGGAGGGAGTAAGATGAAGTGGACAGGTACACAGAACAAGGTAATTGAATTCTGGCACAGCAGACAGAATAAGCCGGAGATTAAATTTCACTCACATACTTGGTATGAAATTTTTTATTTTCATGGAGGAAAATGTACATATTTAATAGGTGACCAAGTATACAGCTTGTATCCAGGAGATCTAATTATTATGAATGGAATGACGTTGCATCGCTCGAAAATATTTAAAGAGGAAGATTATATTCGCTCAGTCATTCACTTTGACCCGACCTATTTCCACAAGGTACTTCGACCGCTGGGAATGGAAGAAATGTTACAGCCGTTTGAAAAGCTACAGTCCTTTCGAATTACACTGGACATAAAGGGAAGAAAGGAAGTAGAAGATTTACTGAAGAGGATGGCTGATTTTCAGCAGAAAGCAGATGATGTATCTCATTATCAGTACAATCTCACATTTTTAAACCTTTTAGTCTCTGTAAGCTCCTTTTGCAAAAAAACGATGAAAGATGTAAGAGAAATTTCTAGTGAAAAAGAAAATCATGTGCGTTGTATAATGGCATTTATTGAAAAGAATTATATGGAAGAGTTATCTATGCAAATGCTGGAGGAGGAACTTCATTTAAGTAAATATTATTTGTCAAAAATATTTAAAGCAGTAACTGGTGTCACTGTTTTTAATTACTTATATCAACGAAGAATAAATCAAGCAAAAATTCTATTTGTTCTCGAACCGGATAAGTTTGTCACTGAAGTCTGTTATACTGTCGGTTTTAAGCACTTATCTCATTTTAGTAAAATATTTAAGCAACTAGAAGGCTGCTCTCCAGAAGCTTATCGGCAATCCAAGAAAGAGAACATAACAATCACAAATAAATAATTATGAATTTTGGTTAAAGGGATGTTAGCGAAGAATGGAGCATATCTATTATGATTTATATATCAGTAAACATTCAACAAATAATTGAAAATCTATATGGAGGATACTCCTATTAAGTCACAATTTTTTTTGTGATAATTGAAAACGATTTCATCGAGGAGCTATAAACTATAAAGGTAATACACAAACAAATAGGTGTGATGTTTGATGTGTGAGAAGAAATGCAATTAGACGAGGATGAATCTTTTGTATATCTTATATGAAAATCGGAAGATCATCCGTACATGCCATTATCAGTTATGGGAGTAACATTAACTAAGCACCTAGCATCGAAAGAATTGCCGGGATGGGAATTGTTTGATTTAGTATTTGGTCCGCTTGAATTAGTGAGTGTTTAAGAACGACCTGAATTCGAACCACATGTAATGGAGTTATAGAAAGCTCTACTCGATTTGAAAGAAAAGATTCTAGATGAATTTGGAAATTGTGTCACTGTTCAAATATATGCAAGAAGGGGTGAAAGAGATTATGCAAGCAGAAGAAAAGATGACCTTAGATGAACATTTAGGAGAGCTTCGTAAACGTATTATCTGGATTTTACTTGTAATTATGATTTCGATGATCATTGGTTTTGTAATAGCT
Organism: Radiobacillus sp. PE A8.2; assembly: GCF_045635475.1. NCBI lineage: Bacteria > Bacillati > Bacillota > Bacilli > Caryophanales > Bacillaceae > Radiobacillus > Radiobacillus sp. PE A8.2. The sequence goes on from NZ_JBJGXI010000001.1 coordinate 269,542, forward strand.
CAGCCTGTCATTGACTTCTTTAGACAATTGCCATCAGCAAACGGAATGCAGTGGAATGTTTTTTCACCTTGGGATCCGGTTCGTGTGTACATGCAATTTGCCTTTATGACAGCGTTGATCATTTCTTTCCCGTTTATTTTGTATCAGATTTGGGCATATTTTAAGCCCGGTTTAAGAGAGAATGAGCAGAAAGCTACTTTGTGGTGTATTCCTGCTGCACTTCTATTATTTTTAGTTGGGTTATCCTTTGCTTACTTTGTCGTATTTCCTTTAGCGATACACTTTTCCTTACTTATTACGAATCATATGAGCTTGGAGCAGACGTTTGGGATTACACAATATTTTACCTTTATGTTTAATATTGTATTACCTATATCTTTCGTTTTCGAGCTTCCGCTAGTAGTAATTTTCTTAACACAACTTCGAATATTAAATCCTAATAAAATGAAGGGTATTCGTAAATATGCATATATACTCATTCTGATCATTGGATCAATTGTTACCCCACCAGATGTGATTTCAGCAATAGTTGTTTCCATACCAATTGTTATTTTGTTTGAAATAAGTACGATTTTGTCCAAGATTATCTACCGAAAACAAGTAAAAGAGGATAAGCTCTGGACAGCGAAATTCGACAGTTAGTGTACTTTCTTACTTACTAGCAAATAGTCAATAACATTCAAGATTACCTCGTTCAGTACCCGTGATTTACTCATTTAGGGAGGTGATGCTTAAGAAACGAAGAGACAGTGAAGCTAGCTTTCAACCATTCATCAATGAGGATACTTAAAAAAAGGAGGTAAATGGATGATTTCAAACATTGGTCCTGGTATGTTAATTATTATTTGTGTGGTAGCGTTGGTTATTTTTGGTCCGAAAAAACTTCCGGAGCTAGGTAGATCAATCGGGATTACGTTACGAGAGTTTAAAAATGGAACAAAGGATGTTTTTTCGGATGAAGAGTCAAAAGATAACAACGCCAACTTGGTGGAAGACAATGATGAGTCAAAGAAAAAAGCACTAAAAGCTGTGAATGAAGATTAAGATAGAGTCTGTTTTATTTTGATTAAATGTAAACGATTTCATACGTTTGTGGATGTTAATAACTTTTTGAGCAACTAATTTATTGCTAGGAGGTATAGGTAATGTCAAAACAGGTTTCGAGACGTGATTTTCTAAAATACAGTGGTGCTTTGGCAGGTGCAAGTGCAATTGGTAGTAGTTTTCCGTGGCTTGTGGAAGCAAAGGATTCTAAAGGAAACGGCAAGCACAATCAAATTTTCGTCCCTAATATGGGTGATACAAACTATTGGGAAATGTTGATGTTTAGTTGTTTACAAGGGTTCGCCAATCGAGAGTATGCACGAGTATTTTGTTATTATCCTACTAAAAGTAAGGAAAGCTGGTATGATCGACACCCTGTGCCAGAGAAACGGTATTTCTATGAGTGGTATAAACAGTATAATCATTTAAACTTTGCAGAGCTTGTATCCCCATACTTATTGTTTGATCAGCTCGCAGATTCAAAATCTAACAAAAAAGGTGAGGTTACGCATCCGTTTAAAGGCTATGTATTGGTAGACACCGAAGCCCCTATTACTGCAAATATTGCTGCAAATTATGCCAGTATTGAAGATCTGCTTCCTGTTACGGAGGAAATTCTTAAGGATCATAAGGGGGAGATGCCTGACTTAGATGTAATCAGAGACTTACGTGGCAAGTTCCGTCAAATGTCCAAGCTCGAAGTTTATGAATGGGCATTTGAAAATCAATGGCCAAAAGCAAATCATGCTCGTGTTGCCAATTTAGGAACGCCTGAACCAGCCCCAGCCGATAAAATACCGACAAATAGTTTTTATACATCCAATCGAAGTAGAGATTTTACTATAGCTGATCGAGGTTTCTTTTTTGAACTTGCGAGTAATGGCGAGGATTACGCGCTTAAGGATCGTATTTATAGTGCGATGGATCATAGAGGCTATGTTTTTGGCTGGCATCAAGGAGCTGGAGAAACCGCGCACATTAGTCAAGTATCCAAACACGGATTACTAGCGCTTGGCGCATCCACATATGCTGCTAATTTTTCTTTTCATAACCGGGTTAAAGTTCCTGGTGCTGTCCAACGTTTCAAACGAAAGGCTAGTAGACCAAAGGTGGCAGGTCCGCTGGAGGATAAGATATATTTAACTTTTGTGCTCTCTGATGGAGACTCACTTAACTTTCTTGCAAGAAGAGGACAAGGTGGGCAGTGGCAGCTACCGGAGAGAGGTAAAATACCATTCGGTTGGGAAATCCAGCCTTTATTAGCAGATATCGCACCTGGATTACTAGATTATTTTCAAGCAACCGCAACAGAAAATGATTTCTTCGTAGATGGAGTATCGGGAATAGGTTATTTTTATCCAGAAGAAATGCCTAAGGATGTCTTGCGTAGCATACTCGAAGACACGAAGCCGTACTTAAAGAAGACAGGGGAGAGAATGCTGTCATTAATGAGCCCTACTGGACCAGTAACAGATGAGACGGCACAAATCTATGCGGATGTTCTTGGCGATCACCTTACCGGAGTGATGGAAGGTTACGTCAGGCGAGGTGCGACGAAAGTGCGCATATATGGTGGTAAGCAAAAAAATGGAAATGGTCGTATTCCTATTCGTCCAAGTGATGCTACTGTCTGGTTGCCAACATCGAATCCTGAAGGTGATGAGTCAGTAGAGAATTGGGTGCAGGATTTAAGGAAGTTAGCAGAACGTCGGCCAGAGCGACCGATATTCGTCCCATTGCACATACCTGCTCACCGGTTAACGATAGCAGATATGGTTGAAGTAGTGGAGAAAATTGGCCCTGACTTTAAAGTAGTTGCACCAGATGAATTTTATGCGCTCTATGCGCAAGCACGTCCAGGTACGATTGTTGTGGAATCACCAGAAAGTTTCACGCCACGGGAGAGTAACTTAGTAATTGGTAGGGAGAATGTCGTAACGACTACACTTCAAAGCTTCCATGATCAATCGGTTAGTGTTGATCTCCAGATGAAAATTACTTCAAATAAATTAGAGAGTGACTTAATTATAAACAAAGAAGTTACCCTGCCTGTGCAGGACATTGCACAGGTATCCTTTACAGTGGATATACCGGAATCTGTAGGTAAAGGGAATGGGACACTCGAATACTCCATAAATGGGGAAAGTCCAGTCGTATCCAAGCCGATTACTTTCGACACAATCGCAGTGGACGATCAGGTCTATGAAGCGGAGGATTTAAAGCATAGGCAAGGAAAGCGTATCAATGATCCAGATGCTTTGAATGGATTCGCTTGGCAGGCAATAGAAGGACAGCATAACGGTGATGTTAGTAGTAATCATGTGATTTGGGGACCAACGAAAGACCAAGACAAAAATGGGAATTATGTTGCTCGCTTCCGTATGAAGGTAGATGACAATACAAAGGATTTGCGGGTTGCCAGAATCGATGCGGTATCCAATATTCCGGGTAATGCTCCAGTCGGACCGTCACGTGATATTAAGGCTACAGATTTCGCTAAATCAGGGGAATATGAGTACTTTGATGTTCCGTTTTCGCTTCCAATTATTGATAGTCCGATTCCGCCAGCGCAAATGCAATATAGAGTAGCGTATGAGGGTAACGCTACTCTTACTATCGATCGAATTGAAGTTTCCATGGTTTAAGAGTCTATTAATGATAAGCGATATAGAAATGGTAAGAAAGGGTGAGTCGCTTGAATAAGACTAGCTTAAAGAATGCTTTCCTAAAGTTTATGGTAATCATTCTAGTAACAGGAGTAGTAACGCCGACTTATACGTTGAACGCACAGGAAGGTAGTTCTACAGAAGCAGAAATTTACGTCGTTGACATGCGTGCATTAACGTATTGGGAAAAAACAATGTTTACTAGTTTACAAGGAATTGCCAACAGAGAGGATAAGCGGATCTATCTTATATTTAAAGAGAGTGAAGAGATGTGGTTGGAGTGGTATGAAGATTATTATGGGTTGAATACGACGTACTTGGATGATCCTTATGAATTATTTGAAAAAAAATCATGGCCGATCAAAGGATATACGATTATGGACCTTGAAGTGCCGGACACGGTAAATATCGCTACGAACTATGCTTCTACTGAAGATCTATTACCAGTTACGGAGCATCTCTTGCAATCTAAAAATCTGCCAGCATTGCAGGTAAAGCATGATCTGCGTGGGGACTTTCAAGGAATGTCAAAGGCGGAAATTTATGATTGGGCAATAGAAAATCAATGGCCAAATGCTGCGCATGATACGGTTGCTTCCCTGAATGTACCGTTTTCACCAGCAATAGACATTACCGAGCACACGAAAGATCATGATACGATTTACCTTCGTTTTGAGGATAGTACGACAAACGATGGATTAGGTGCACAATTAGGTTCATTGATGGTTACAAAAGGTAATGAGTTAGTAGCTAAAATTGCTACCAATACAGAGGAAGAATTAACTCATCTCGTGGAGGAAGTTGATACACAAATTAATGACAGAGGCAAACGTTTTGCTAATCAAGAGGCGTATTGGACCTACAAGATTGATGGTGTACAAGGTGCTGACCTTCTTTCTCTTGATATTATGAATCAGTATAAGGTTAGTATTGCCAATGAAATAGATGGAAATTATGAACAATTGGTCAGAGAAACCTTAACAGGAGGTGCTGTTGGGTACACCAATGAGGTACGAGATTATGTTGTTGCGCACCGTGGTTTTTTCTTTGAGCTATCGAGTAATGTCAATCACACCGAGGAATATGCACTAAGAGGAAAGTTAATAGAGGAGTTAGATAAGGATGGGGTCGTTCTAGGCTGGCACCCTGCTCGTTCAAGTGAGAAAGAAGACTTAAAACAGGCTTCTGAGCATGGAAAACGCACACTAGCTGCATCAAGAACACCGAACTTCTCCTTACACCAGTTTATTACGCCAAAGGAACCATTTAAGCAACCGCAAAAAGTAACAGCAGAAGAGGTGGAGGTAGAACCGAACAAAATCTATGTTACCTTTGTATTGTCAGATGGTGACTCCCTGAATTTCGTTAGTGATTTTCAAGGTGCACAATGGAACATGGATGGACGCGGAGAGATTCCTTTTGGTTGGGAAATTCAACCTTTAATGGAAGACATGGCGCCGGGTATGTTGGAGTACTTTTATCAAAATGCAACAGAAAATGATACCTTTGTTGCCTCAGCTTCAGGGCTCGGTTATACATTTCCTGATGTAATGAAAGAGCAGGACATTGCACAATTACTGGAAGATACCAAACCGTATTTAGAAAGATTGGATTTGACGTCCTTAACGTTTCTACCTTTTCAAGAAGGTGCCCACGAGGATATCGCGCAAATTTATGGTGACATCTTAGGTGATAGCTTAAATGGAGTGGTAAATGACTATTGGGGTCAAATAAACGCCCTTTCCAGACAGCAGGTTGTGAATGGAATGGCTTGGATGCCAACAGCGTTGCCAATCATATCTAAGTTTGAACAACGTACTGTTAGTGGAATGACAGATGCATTAAATGATATCGCGAATCAACAGTCAGGGGAAAGTGTGACGTTTGTTCCCATTCATGTTCCTAAAGGACATATGGATATTAATATGATCTGGGATGTTGTGAACAATTTGGATTCCAATACGTTCATCGTTACAGCACCAGATGAATTTATGATTTCCTATCAAAAGGCAGTAGATGCTGGGTTGGTTGACACGGGCAATCAAGCAGAAGTCCCGATTTATGATGCACAGAAAACGACTGAAGCGATCACAGTTGATGGCGATTTAGACGCAGTGTGGGAGCAAGCGGAAAGTATAACTTATAATGGCTTTGATAAGGTTACTTCCCAGTTTGGCAATGTGTGGGATGATGTGAGCTTTGAATCGGATTCTCGAGTCATGTGGGATGAAAATAATCTATATTATTTCGCCAGAGTAGAAGATAGCGATCGGCAGATTCCATTTGGTAGCGATAAAATATATAAGAATGATGCAGTAGGTTTGTATTTATATGATGAATCGAAAGCAATTAATTACAAACTATTTGCTACGCCGATAGGTAGAGATGGAAGCGGTCCGCTTATGGCAGGTTGGGGAACGATGAATAATGCTCCAACAAATCTGCCAGAAAATGCACAAATAGCCGGTAAGTCGACAGACGGCTATTATACTGTGGAAGTAGCGATTCCTTGGAGTGATTTACGTAATGGATCAGTCCTGGTAAATGGTGACAATATGAAGTTCTCTCTAATGACATTTGATGCAGATGAAAATAGTTGGGGACAGTCGATGTGGGTCGGTCAAGGTGATACGCCATCATTATTTGCGGATCTGCATTTGGTAAATGAACCTGTAATAAGTCCGACGATATCCATTGATGGTGTGGAAGATGGTAAATCCTACACAGAGAGTGTTACTCCTGTTGTCTCTGCAGAAGTGGGGAGTATAGATATTAGTGAGTTTACAACAGAAAGTGACAGCATTTATGTGAAATTTGAGGATAGTGTAAAGGAAGATGGTTTCGGTGCTCAAGTTGGAAATATAAAAGTTTCTAAAGATGACGAGACGGTGCTCGAGTTTGCTACAGGATCTTCCGCAGAAGGGAATGTCATATATAAGGATAATGGAAGCAGAATAAATGATAGGGGAAGACGTTATGTAAATAAAGATGCAACTTGGATCTATAAGCTTTCAGATATCGCACAAGCTGATTCTTTATGGATGGACCTTACTAACCAGTACACCATTAGCGCTGCTACAGAAGCAGATGGCCCATACAACGTTATGGCAGTTAATAAAACAACACGGTTTAACAGCGGCATCAAGGAGATGCTTGTTAGGGTGGATAATGAAGCATGGACTGCTGGTACACCTATTACAGGTGTAGGATCACACACCATTGTCGTAGAGGCAATTAGCAATGCGGGACACAAAGCGTGGAAATCAATTGAGTTCGTTATCAAAGAAGCGGATAAAAAAGCTCCAGAAATCACTACCATGCTTAATGGGCAAGTGCTTGAGACGGATGCTACAGTGCTTGATACCGATGAAATTTCCTTCGAATGGGAAGTAACCGATGAAGAAAGTGGAGTAGCTGCCGTTACTGCCATGTTTGATGGTGAAGCCTATAAAGCGGAGGACACTATCAAACTAGCAGGTAAAACCGGCAAGCATGAACTCATTGTCACAGCAGAGGATCATGCTGGTAATGTAAACGAGCATACCTATGCGATCTATGTGACAACGAATGCTGAAGCAATGCGTTCACTTTTACAGGGATTTGTTGAATCAGGTGCGATCGATCGACCAAACAAAGCGAAACCGTTAGATAATCAATTGCGCTTAGTACAACACTTTGGAGAAAAAGAGTCAGTGGATAAGGCGGTGAAACACTTAGAGTTGTTTAAGAAAAAGCTGGAGAAAGAGAAGCAGAAACAAGCAATTTCCGAAGCTGCATACCAAATGCTTATGTCGGATGCAAATTATTTAAAAGATAGCTTGCAATCAGACTGATGGGCTTTCAACTCCCCTGTGATCGAGAACTGGGTCCCAAGGGAGTTTTTTCCTAAAGTTAAGACAGCATATACCTTGCGCTTCGCTATCTAGATTCGGCCCTACCTCCCTCTTCTAGTCAATCCTCTAAGTACTGACAGAGCGTCAAGCTGTAGTTGCACTTAATGCCGGGGGTGAGCACAAAGGAATGCAACTTAGATAATTTTTCACTAGACACAGGAGACCTTATTTCGATTGAATTAACAGTTTTGATGATTTAGCGGCCAACAGAGACCATATTTGCTAAAAATAGCAAACAACAACAATAATTTTACCCTTATAAGCGTGCTGATTGTAACCATACTTCTCATTTTCCTACAATATTGAAGGTAAAAAGGAACATAAAAAATTAATAGACCAAGTGAAAAAATAATATTCGTGTTATGGAATTGCAAAATAGAACAATGAGAATTAAATGAAAAAGGTACTTTGGTTAAAGAGGTGTTAGCCTAAGTATTGTTTCTATACTATTATTGTATTAAGCAATTAAAACAGCCTCACATTCTAATTGTTAGCTTAATTGCACCAGACCTATTTTTTTGGTTATTTATGAGAACGATTTCATGTTTGTGAGATCTTGAAAGGAGTAAAGGAGGGATCGTAGAAGAGGTAAGGAGGCAGGAGGCAGATGATGGCAACTATTAAAGATGTCGCTGAGCGAGCTGGATTATCCCGTGCTACAGTGTCAAGAGTCATTAACAATCATGCATACGTAACAGAAGAAAAAAAGAGGTTGGTATACGAGGCGATGAAGGAACTAAATTATGTCCCAAATTCCATTGCTCGCCATCTACGTAAGCAAACTACGGAGACCATTGCAGTATTAGTACCAAGAATCTCTAATCCATTCTTCAGCAAGCTCGTTGAAGTGATGGAGATGGTAGCAGCAGAAAACATCTTCCAGCTAATTGTTTGTCAAACGAGATCGGATAAAATGCGGGAAATGGAATACTTGGATATGTTAAAAACAAAACAAATCGCTGGAGTCATCATGGTTTCTATTGAAAACGATTGGGAAGATATTAAAGACTATAGTAGCTTTGGTCCAATATTTTTTTGTAACGAATATCCAACGAACAATAATATTACTGTTGTTGGATCCAATCAATTTAATGGAGGCTACCTTGCTACACGTCATTTATTGGAAAAAGGACACAAAATAATTGCATTTTGTAGCGGTGAAAAAACAAACACAAATATGCACGGTAGAAAACTCGGATTTGATTTTGCTTTAAAAGAATTTGGTTTTTCGAATTCAGATAGTTGTTGGTTTAGAGGTGTAGTAGATATTGAGGATGGAAGGCGTGTTTTACGAAAGATAATTGCGATGAAAGACAGACCCACTGCAGTATTTACAGGAAGTGATGAAATTGCTGCGGGGATCATCAAAGAAGCGAGAATGAATAACATTCAGATTCCGGACGAACTAGCTGTTGTAGGGTACGATAATCAATCGATTGCAGAGCTTATGGAACCCGGCATAACAACTATTAACCAGCCAGTTGAAGCTATCGGCAAGAGGACAATGGAACTTATGATTAATTATTTAAGGAGCTATGGTGAGTTTGCACCAATTAATTTGGAATTACCCTTATGTTTAATTGAAAGGAATTCAACGTGAAATTTTTTGATTGAATATGATAACGTTTTCATAAGCGGTAACAAAGTACGCTTCTTTGCTACAGAGAACCATAAAAGTAATTATAGTTACATTAAGTAATTCTCTGAATTAAAGGGGTGTTAAATGTAATCGCTTACAGATGATAATTTTTCTTTACCATTCTAAGGAGGTTGATTAAAATGCAAAAAAGATTGATGTTCTTGTTTTCGATTCTGGTACTTTCATTCGTAATGGTTGGTTGTACTTCTGACAAAGAAACTTCATATGAAGTAGCGGAGCCAAGTGAAAATTTCAATGAAACTGGTTTTCCAATTGTGAGCGAATCCATTGAAATTAATATGACTGGGGCTAAAAAGCCTGATCAAGCAGACTGGAATGAAATGATTGTATTACAGGAATATGCTGAAAAAACAGGAATAAATGTCAACTTTGAACCTGTTCCTGGACCAGGTTGGGAAGAAAAGAGAAATCTCTTACTTTCTAGTGGTGACCTACCAGATGCTTTTTTTAAAGCTGGATTATCGCAAAGTGACATTGTAACTTATGGAAGCCAAGGGGTCTTTATCCCTCTTAACGATTTAATTGATCAATATGCTCCTAATATTAAAGCGATGTTTGATGAATATCCAGAGATCAAAAAATCAGTTACTGCACCAGACGGAAACATCTACGTATTACCACAAGCTGTAAACTATTTAGCACCTCGAATTGAAAAACCGTGGATTAATAAAACTTGGCTGGATAATTTAGGACTCGAAGTGCCTACAACAACAGACGAATACTATCAAGCATTAAAGGCCTTCGTCGAAGAGGATCCAAATGGAAATGGCCAAGCAGATGAACTTGGCTATAGTGGGCCACCTAGATTACCTAGATTCTTTGAAATTATAAGAGGATCGTTTGGACTTGGTAACGCAGGTTATCAGTCAGGAAACTTTGATTTAGACAGTGATGGAAATGTTAGGTTCTATCCAATCGAAGAAGGTTACAAGCAGATGCTTGAGTACTCGAAGAAAATGTATGAAGATGGATTAATTGATGAAGAAATATTTGTACAGAACAATAACTGGGTAGGTAAAGGACAACAAGGTATTGTCGGTTCATTCATTGCGAACAACTCGTTAACAATGGGAGATAAAGTGGATGATTATGTCGCAATGGACGCATTAGAAGGACCGAATGGGGATACCCTTTATTCTCCAGTTAAGCCGATGGTTCAAGTACAAGGTACGTTCGCAATTACTAGTGAAAATGACTATCCAGCAGAAACGATCCGTTGGGTCGATTATTTCTATGGCAAAGAAGGTTCAAAAATGATTCGTATGGGTATTGAAGGAGAAACCTATGAAGTAAAAGATAATGGTGAGCTAGCATACCTAGATAAGATTTTGAATAATCCAGATGGAATGAGCTTTGACCAAGCAATCGGTCAGTACACGATGTGGACTGGTGGAAATATGCCACACTTTATTTATCAAGAATCTGATCTTACTGGTAACAGCCATCCTGCGGCTCTAGAGGGTGCTGAAATTCTTAAAGATAATATTCCAGAAGATCCATGGCCACCATTACTATTAACAACAGAAGAGCAACAAAGAATTGCCGGGATTCAAACGGATATCGACACGTATGTTCAGGAAATGTCAGCTAAATTTGTAGCTGGATCTGAGCCACTATCAAATTGGGATGAGTATGTTTCTACAATCGAACAGATGGGTGTAGAGGATTATATAGAAGTCATGCAAGCTGCTTATACGCGTTATAAAGAAGCTGAGTAATCAAATTATATACTAAAATGGAGGGGAAGTTTAGCTCCCCTCTCCCTATTTTAAATCACTATTAATCAGAAAAGGATGATTAGTTTTGTCTAATAAATTGAAGGTTGGCGTCATTGGCATAGGAGGCATCTCAAATAACAATCATATCCCTGCATGGCTATCTCATCCGGAAACCGAAATTATTGCCTTATGTGACATTGAAAGAGAAAAAGCGGATAAGGTTGCACAGGATTATAAGATCCCTCATGTATTTACAGATTTTCACGATTTATTAGCAAATGATGAAATCGATATCATAGACATCTGTACACCGAATCTGTTTCACTCTGAAATAGCAGTGGCAGCTCTGCAGCATGGTAAGCATGTTTTTTGTGAAAAACCAGACGCAATCAATCCGGAAGAAGCACAAAAAATGGCCGATGCTACAAAAAATAGCGAAAAGCAATTAATGGTTATGAGGAACAATCGTTTCAATCCTTCCTCCACATGGATGAAGCAGTTTGTTGACGATGGATTAATGGGAGAGATTTACACCGGAAGATGTGGCTGGATCCGACGTCGGGGTATACCGGGTAAAGGCGGATGGTTCACAAATAAAAAACTATCTGGAGGTGGACCGCTTATTGATTTAGGTGTTCATTTTATTGATTTAGCCATGTGGTTAATGGGTAATCCACGTCCCGTTTCTGTAACTGGTGCTACCTATAATAAATTTGCCAATACTACGATTGATGATTCGCCACATAGTCAGTTTGGTGAAGCAAAAAAAGATGGCGTTTTTGATGTGGAGGATTTAGCAACTGGTTTTATCCGGTTCGATAATGGAGCTACGCTGCAAATCGAATTTAGCTGGGCTTCTAATATTGAAGAAGAAAGGAATTTCTATGAACTCCGTGGTACGAAAGCTGGAGTAAGTTGTAAAAATGGAGATTTAAAGGTGTTTACAGAAACTGCTAATGCATTAAGTGATGTATCCCCACGTTTACAACAAAGTAAGCAAAAGGATCATGAGACAAATATATACCACTTTATTGATGTCGTACAAAATCGAGCAGAACCGATTATCACCCCGGAGCAAGGTGTTGACATGATAAAAATTTTAGCAGCAATCTATGAGTCCGCTCAGACTGGATCTGAAGTTAAGTTATAAAAATTTATATAGACAGAGCTAGTAATGCACAGGAAGGATGAGGTGTCTATGGTTAAACCATCAACTCGCGTAACAGTATGGAATGAATTTAGACATGAACAAACAAATGAAACGGTAAGAAATATATATCCAAACGGAATTCATGATGTGATTGCAAATTATTTGCACGATAAAGAAATGGAAGTATCGACAGCTACATTAGATGAACGAGAGCACGGTCTAACGGATGAAGTACTGAATGGAACCGACGTCCTTATTTGGTGGGGACATATGGCGCACAATGAGGTAACAGATGAAGTAGTTAATAAGGTTCATAAACGCGTATTAGACGGGATGGGATTAATTGTCCTCCATTCTGGGCACTTTTCTAAAATTTTCAAGAAATTGATGGGTACTACATGTAATTTAAAATGGCGGGATGCAAGTGAGAAAGAACGTCTTTGGGTGGTTAATCCAAGTCATCCAATAGCAGCGGGTATTGGCGATTACATTGAACTGGAAGAGGAGGAGATGTACGGCGAGTTCTTTGATATACCGAATCCGGAAGAAGTTGTGTTTACAAGCTGGTTTACTGGTGGAGAAGTTTTTAGAAGTGGTTGTACATTTACGCGAGGAAAAGGCAAAATATTTTATTTCAGACCGGGTCATGAGGCTAATCCAACCTATTATAACGAGAAAATTATGCGCGTTATCGCAAATGCTGTATCTTGGGCAAAGCCATCAGGAAACTATGCATTTAACTTTGGAAATGTAGCACCGCTTGAATCACTTAGATAAATTAGTGATTGCGGGATTAAATAGAAGACATCGTGACCAGTAGTGCGGGAGGGTTTAAAGAAAGGGGTTGTTTAACAGATGAATAGCCAATACAGTAGCACGAATTTCGAGAAAATACCTAAAAACCGCAAATTCAGTAGGAAAAACTTTCGAAAGTTGCATCGAAACTGGCAATTGTATGCATTACTAGCACCGGCGTTAATCTATTTTTTAGTATTTAAGTATTATCCTATGTATGGCTTACAAATTGCGTTTAAGAACTTTGTCGCAACAAAAGGTATATGGGGAAGTGAATGGATTGGTTTTGACCACTTCACTAGATTTTTCGATTCCTATTATTTCTGGAGAATTATTACGAACACACTTGAGCTAAATTTGTATCAACTAGCATTATTTCCTGTATCGATTATCGTCGCATTATCACTTAATGAATTAAAAGAAGGAAAGTTTAAGAAAGTAGCCCAGACGATTACGTATGCCCCACATTTTATTTCAGTAGTCGTGTTCGTTGGGATGCTAGTGGCTTTCCTTAATCCATTAACGGGGATTATTAACTTATTTATTCAATTATTAGGATTTGAGCCTATTAATTTCATGACCGAGCCAGGTTGGTTTAAAACGATCTTCGTATTTTCAGGTGAATGGCAGCAGCTTGGGTGGGGTGCGATCATTTATTTAGCAGCACTAGCGGGTGTTGATCCACAGTTGCATGAAGCTGCAAGAGTAGACGGTGCATCCAGACTGCAGCGAATATGGCATATTAATATTCCAGGGATTTTGCCAACGATTGTCATTCTACTAATCTTAAATATGGGGAACTTTATGACCATCGGTTTTGAGAAAGTTTTATTAATGCAAAATGATCTTAACTTATCTGCATCAGAAGTGATTCAAACCTATGTGTATAAAAGTGGGGTATTGGAAGCTCAGTACAGTTATTCCACAGCAATCGGTTTATTTAATTCATTGATTAACTTCATTATACTAATCACCTTTAACCGTCTTGCAAGAAGAACGGGGACGAGTCTATGGTAAAGGGGTGTGAACGATGTTAGGACAAAAAAATTCAGATAAATTGTTTGAGATTTGTAACAAAATTATAATTTGGTTCTTTATTCTTATAATTGCATATCCGTTGGTATATATATGCAGTGCATCCATAAGCGACCCAGCATTAGTGAGTTCTGGTCAGATGTGGTTGTGGCCAAGGGGGATTACCTTCGAAGGATTTGAAAGGGTTTTCCAAAATGCTGAAATATGGATGGGCTATCGTAATACGATCTTTTACACATTACTTGGTACTTTTATCAATCTTGCTGTTACGTTGCCATGTGCTTATGCACTTTCCAGGCAAGATTTAAAAGGAAAAGGATTAATCATGGGATTGTTAGTGTTCACGATGTTTTTTGAAGGGGGGCTGATCCCAACGTATTTACTAGTTAAAGATCTTCAAATGACAAATACCATTTGGGCAATGGTTATTCCAAATGCAGCAGCTGTGTGGAACATCATTGTAACAACTACCTTTTTTAAAGTGACGATACCGAGGCAGTTAGAGGAATCGGCAGAAATTGATGGAGCCTCGACTTTTCGAATCTTCTTTCAAATTGTCTTACCATTGTCCGCTCCAATTATAGCAGTAATGGCTCTATTTTATGGGGTGGGGCATTGGAATCAATATTTTAATGCCTTAATTTATCTATCCGATCGTGATCTCTATCCATTACAACTCATTTTAAGAGAGATTCTTGTCCTGAATCAGATGTCTACAGAGTTAATGAATACGGCGGATCCAGAATCGCTTATTGAGCAAATGCGCGTAGCGAATATTATTAAATATGCCGTCATGATTGTATCGGCAGCACCACTATTAATTGTGTATCCATTTTTACAACGCTTCTTCCTTAAAGGTGTAATGATTGGTTCTATTAAAGGATAATATATGTGCAGTTCCATTTAGCATAACAACTATTGATGAGTAATTAAACATAACTTTTCTAATAAGGAGTTTATGATATGTTTTGGACAGAGAAAAAGCTAGCTATTCGTATAAATGAATTATCTGAATATCGGTATCGTGACACACTCTCGGTACCTTCATTCGATTTTCAGCTGGATGAAAATGGTGAGGTGGGGACATACCCGCCTCAGAATGGAGAATGGGAGGAAATTAAAGTAGGTGAAATTTGGCGTGGTCGTGACCTCTACGCTTGGCTGTCTACAGAAGTCGTTATTCCAGCCGAATGGAAAGGGCGAACCATTGTCGGCCGGTTTGACTTTGGTAGAACAGGAGGTGGAGGGAACTTTGGCTTCGAATCCTTATTGTATCTAAATGGATCACCCTATCAAGGGGTGGACATGAATCATCAGGAGGTATTTTTACCAGATGATTCTCCGAGTAAGAAGCTACAATTGAATTTCCGATTATGGTCTGGCACGGAAGGTGGAGGAATTCCGCAGCAGCAGGAACACAAGCTAAAAAGAGCAGTCATTTCTTGGTTGGACGAAACAACAGATGATTTGTTTTTTACTAGTCAGGCTATATCCGATACAGTAGATGTTTTGGATGAGAATGACCCGAATAGAATTGCTTTACTAAAAGCATTAGACCGGACTTTTTTAGAGATTGATTGGTCTAGCCCAGGTTCGGATCATTTTTATACTTCTATTCAAGTCGCTCATAAGGTGTTGCTGACAGAACTGTCTGTTCTTGAAAAGCACCATGCAGTGACAATTCGTTGTATCGGCCATACGCATATTGATGTAGCGTGGCGTTGGCAATTAAAGCATACGCGAGAAAAGGCTGCTAGATCATTTTCAACTGTTTTACGCTTAATGGAACGGTACCCTGACTATACGTTTCTCCAGACACAACCACAATTATATGAATACATTAAACAGGATTATCCTGAAATATACGATCAAATTAAAAAGCGCGTTAAAGAAGGCCGCTGGGAAGTGGAAGGAGCAATGTGGTTAGAGGCGGACTGTAATATTCCTTCTGGTGAATCATTAGTTAGGCAAATCTTAGTTGGCACACGGTTTCTTCGTGAAGAATTTGGTGCGGAATCAACGTATCTATGGTTACCGGATGTGTTCGGCTATAGCTGGGCACTGCCGCAGATATTAAAAAAATCAGGCATTGATACGTTTATGACAACTAAAATTAGCTGGAGTCAATACAATCGTATGCCTCATGATACGTTCCAGTGGCGTGGGATTGATGGATCAGAAGTGCTGACGCATTTTATTACAACCGCACCAAAAGGAAAAAATACGTACACCTATAATGGAACCTTAAGTGCTCCCCAAGTAACTGGCATTTGGGATAACTATCGGGACAAGAAATTTAACCAGGAATTGCTGCTGGCATACGGACATGGTGATGGTGGTGGAGGGGTCACGAGAGACATGCTAGAAAGACGTCGACGCTTTGAACAGTTGCCAGGAATGCCAAATGTCGTAACAGGAAGAGCAGATGAGTATTTTGAACGGTTACAGGAGAGTGTAGAAAGTACTGATCAGTACGTACATACGTGGGATGGAGAGCTATATTTAGAATTCCATCGTGGAACGTATACGAGCCAAGCGCTAATTAAGCGAATGAATCGTAAATTAGAGCTTTTATACAGAGAGGCAGAATGGATCAATGTTATTGCTAGTACGTTAGGTTCCACGTGGTCTTCATACCCACAGAAGCAATTAACAGATGGATGGAAGATTATATTACGAAATCAGTTTCATGATATCATTCCAGGGTCATCGATTGGTGAAGTATACGAAGACAGTTTAATCGAGCATAAAGAGGCACAAGAAATTGGAAGCAAGGCTTGGAACCAAACTGCAAAAAGCCTTGTAGATGAAAAAGATCACCAATCCGTTTCGGTGTTCAATTCATCTCCTTGGCAAAGGGATGATTATGTGACTATTCCTGTAGAGCTAAACAAGGAATCGGGGACGTGGCTAGATGGGAATGGAAAAGCACTTAAAGCACAACGTTTAGGAAACAATTGGTTGGTGCGAGCTCAGTCGCTTCCATCAATGGGCGTTTCTACCCTTTACTTTGACGCTAGTAAAGAGGCTGAAGAGAAGAATAATCCATTTAGCTGCACTTCCTCTAGTATAACCACTCCATACTATAAGTTGGAATGGAACGAACAAGGGCAACTAACGAAACTTTATGACCGACATGCAGAGCGTGATGTATTGGCTGAGGGAGAACGAGGCAATGTTCTTCAAGTCTTTGAGGATAAGCCTATGCGTTTTGATGCTTGGGATATTGATATCTTTTACCAAGAGAAAATGCAGGAAATACTAAATCTTAAAAAGGTAAGCACCCCAGAGTCAGGTCCGTTGCGTACAATCATTCGATTTGAATGGGAGTATATGGAATCGAGCATTGTCCAGGATATGATTGTTTATGCGGAGGAACAAAGAATTGATTTTGTCACAAAAGTCGATTGGCATGAATCACAGCAATTATTAAAAGTCGCATTTCCGGTAGATATTCGAAGCACAGAAGCGACGTATGATATTCAATATGGAAATGTGAAAAGACCCACGCATTGGAATACTAGCTGGGATGCAGCGCGCTTTGAAACAGTCGGACATCAATGGGCGGACTTGTCTGAACAAAGCTACGGGGTAAGTTTATTAAATGATTGTAAATACGGCTATGACATTAAAGATAACGTCATGCGACTTACGTTAATTAAATCCGGTATTTTTCCTGATCCGCATGCGGACCAAGGAGAGCACCTATTTACTTATTCCTTGTACCCTCATAAAGGAGATTGGCGAGAAGGTAATACCGTTATGAAAGCTTGGGAGCTTAACAATCCACTTACTTTTATAAAAGGGAAAAGGAAGCATGACGAACCGTTCTCTTTATTTCATTTATCTGCTGACCATGTGATGATCGACGCAGTAAAGAAGGCAGAGGATGATAATCGAATTGTTGTGCGTGTGCATGAATTTAAAGGAGCAAGAGGGTCGGTGCGGGTGAATAGCGATGCAACGATTAATTCATGGCAGGAAACTGACTTAATGGAACGACCAATCAGTGATGTTTTCAAGGGTGAATCCATCGATTTTAAAATTAAACCTTATGAAATAAAAACCTTCTTAATAGAAATGGAGTGATCCACATGGAGAAGCCAAATATTATTCTCATTACATCGCATGATACAGGAAGGTACTTAGGCTGCTACGGAAGAGGGGTTGAAACGCCCGAAATTAATCAGCTTGCAGAAGAAGGAATTCGATTTGATCAATATTTTTGTCCAGCTCCGCAATGCAGTCCAAGTCGAGGAAGTATGATAAGTGGAATGTATCCAAACCGTCACGGGTTGATGGGGCTTGGTCATTTAGGGTTTAGTATGAAGCCTGAGATTGTAACATTGCCGAAAGCAATGACTGCATGTGGATATGAATCTGTTCTAATCGGACTAAGTCACGAGCGAATCGACGATGATTCCTCACCAGAGGCAATTGGTTATGAAAGGTTCGAAGCGGTTCCTGGAAACCGAGCGCATGATGTGGCAGATAAGGTGGAGGCGTTTTTGCAGGAGAAAGCATCCACTACTCTTTCTCGGCCCTTCTATGCTTCTGTAGGGTTACATGAAACGCATCGAAAAGGCTATTTATTCGATGAATACGAACCAGTGCAAGAAGAGCAAGTAGATATACCATCCTATTTACCGAATACTTCACAGACGCAAGATGATTTTGCCCATTTTCAAGGCTCCGTCAAATTATTAGATCAGGCAGTTGGTCGTATCGTTCAATCACTTAAGGATACAGGGTTAGAAAATGATACCTTGATCATTTATACGACCGATCACGGGATTGCCTTTCCGCGGGCGAAGGGTACGCTATTTGATGCGGGGTTAGAAACCGCGTTTATTATGAGATGGACGAACGGTTTTAGAGGTGGTCGCGTGCAAAATGAGTTGCTTTGCAATATTGATTTAATGCCAACGCTAATAGAAATAGCAGGTGGAGAAGCGCCAATTAATGTAGATGGTGAAAGCTTTCTACCTTTATTAAAGGAAGAATCAGAGAAAGCTAGAAATCAATTTTTCTGCGAGCTATCGTGGCATGACCTATATCATCCAATGCGCGGTGTACGAACAAATCGATATAAATATATCCGGAATTTTGAAGCAGGTCCTTCCGTGTACATGCCTGCAGACATTTATCAAAGTCCATCCGGTTGTGTAGTAAGAGATGCATATAGCACTCCTAATCAGAAGGAAGAGCTGTATGATTTGAAGCTAGATCCGCTCGAGCAGAATAATCTCATACATGATGCTAGCTATAGCCATCTATTGACGGACTTAAGGAAACGGGTTGTTCAATGGATGGAACAGAATCACGACCCTTTATTAGACGGACCTATTCCTGGCCAAGTAGCGAGTGAATGGGAGCGAATCTGGAGCAAATAAGGTTTCTAACAAGCCTCTTTGTGGTTGATCCACCTAGGGGCTTATCTTTTAAGTGTATTTATAATTAGTAGTAATAATTTATTTTACGGAGTGATGGTATGTTTTTTACAGAAGATAAACTGGAACGACGAATACAAGAGCTGGAGCCCTATCGCTATGTAAATCCAATTAAACTATCAAAATTTAAATTTCAATTAGATGTAGATGGGGGTATTGGGGAATATCCACCTCAGGATGGTGAATGGTCGTCCATACTTGTTGGCGATTATTGGAGTGGTTGGGATACCTATGTTTGGCTAGCGAGTGAAGTGGAACTACCATCTGAATGGGCGGGACACCAAGTTGTTGGCTTATTTGACTTTGGAAAGATTGGGCAAGAGACGAACCTTGGTTTTGAAGCGTTGTTGTTTTTAAATGGTAAGCCATATCAAGGTGTTGATTCGAATCACGTAGAGGTATTATTTCCTAACGATATGTCCGGTGCAGCGCATTCCCTGCACTTTCGCTTATGGTCGGGATTACATGGGAAGGGAAAACGTGTAGAACAAGAGCATAAAATCCAACAAGCGGAAATTGCTTGTTTAGAAGAATTAACTGATGATCTATACTTTACTGGGAAAGCAGTAATAGAGACCATTCATGTCTTGGATAAGAATAGCGCACAAAGAATGGAATTGTTAAAAGCACTGGATCAGGCATTTTTACAAATTGACTGGACATACCCTGGGTCCGATAGATTCTACCAATCTGTTGCAGAAGCATGTGATGTTTTACATTCCCGATTGGAACATATGCATAACAATCATCCTATCACTGTTAACTGTATTGGTCATACACATATTGACGTTGCTTGGCTCTGGAGGTTGAAGCATACACGGGAAAAGGCTGCTCGTTCTTTCTCCACTGTGCTTCGTTTGATGGAAAAATATCAAGAATACACATTTCTGCAAACACAACCACAATTATATGACTATATCAAAAAAGATTATCCAGAAATCTATGAACAAATCAAAGAAAGAATAAAAGAAGGAAGGTGGGAAGCAGGAGGGGCGATGTGGCTAGAAGCGGATTGTAACATTCCGTCAGGTGAATCACTTGTTAGACAAATTCTTCAAGGCACCAGTTTCTTCCGCGATGAATTTGGCGTGGAATGCCGCAATCTATGGTTACCTGATGTGTTTGGCTATAGTTGGGCGTTGCCTCAAATCCTAAAAAAGTCAGGTATTGATTCCTTTATGACAACAAAAATTAGTTGGAGTCAATATAATCAAATGCCGCATGACACGTTTTATTGGAGAGGAATAGATGGAACAGAAATTTTAACGCATTTTATTACAACACCTGTCGTAAACGATCATGTGAAAAGGTATTGCTATAACGGTCATATTACTCCTTACACGGTTTCTGGAATTTGGGAAAGATATCAAGATAAGAACATAAATCAGGATTTGCTATTAGCTTACGGTTATGGTGATGGTGGTGGCGGTGTGAACAGAGAAATGCTTGAAATGCGTCGCCGTTTAGAAGATATGCCAGGATTACCAAAAGTAGTAACGAGTCGGAGTGATGACTATTTTGAAGAACTAAAAGAGACGGTGAATAAGACAGATCAGTATGTCCATACATGGGATGGAGAGCTTTATCTTGAGCTGCATCGCGGAACTTATACGAGTCAGGCTTTCATTAAACAGGTGAATCGAGAGCTTGAACTGTTATCTAGACAGGTAGAATGGCTAGGCGTATTAACGAGTGTCCAGCAGCTAAATTGGAGTAGTTATAAGAAGGAAAGGCTTAAGCGTGCATGGGAAATTATATTGCGGAATCAGTTTCATGATATTATTCCTGGAACATCGATACCAGAAGTGAATGAAGACTGTGCAAGCGAGTATAAGGTGGCAAAGGAATTATTACATACAGTTTGGCATGAAAATGCAGGGGTATTGGTTCAATCTACTGCCAATCAGGAAACAGATGGAGATCAACATGGTGAAGTAGTTACTATTTTTAATAGTGATTCTTGGTCGAGATCAGATGTAATATCCATACCTAAATTTGTTAATGATTCGTCAGGGAGCTGGTACGATGTTAACGGAGAGGAATTGGAATGCGTTCTAGGGGAAGAAGCATGGTTAGTGCATGTAAAAGAGATGCCGTCAATGGGATATACATCACTGACTTTTAAAGGTGAAGGTGTACCAACTGGTAGTTCCGACGCTTTTGAAACAATGTCAGAGGCAAAGGCAATCATGACCCCATTTTACAAGGTGGAATGGAATGACTTAGGTCAAATTACTCGAATGTATGACCGTGAGGCAGGAAGAGAGGTTCTAGCTGAGGAAGCATGTGGAAATGTATTTCAGGTATTTGAAAACAAACCATTGCGTGGGGATGCTTGGGGGATTGATTTGTTTTACCAAGAGAAAATGAAGGAAGTAGTAGAGCTTCAATCGTTCGAAATAAAAGAGATGAATGCATTACAACTAATCCTACACCTAAAATGGAACTACGGAAATTCTATGATAGAACAGGATGTTATTTTATATGCTGAAAATCGCAGGATTGATTTTCGAACTACCGTTGATTGGTATCAAAGAGAGGAGTTACTGAAGGTTGCTTTCCCGGTAGATGTTCGGGCAACAGAAGCAACGTATGATATCCAGTTTGGAAATGTTAAGCGTCCAACGCATTGGAATACAAGCTGGGATTATGCACGTTTTGAGACGGTCGGACATTTTTGGGCTGACTTGTCGGAAAGTGGCTATGGTGTTGGATTGCTAAACAATAGTAAATACGGCTATGACATTAAAGACAATGTAATACGTTTAACCCTATTGAATTCGCCAATTGTTCCTGATCCTCATGCAGATCAAGGAAGGCATGCATTTACGTATAGCTTGTTGCCGCATACAGGTGATTGGAGAGAAGGGAGCGTCGTGCAAGAAGCGTGGAAACTAAACAATCCTGTTCGGGTTGAAGCAGGAATGCCAGTAAAAGCGCAGCTATCGTTATTTCATTGTTCCTTAGATCATGTCATGATTGATGCGGTTAAGCAGGCGGAGGATGATGAAGAAACAGTAGTTATTCGTCTACATGAATATGCTGGGAGTCGAGGGCATGTTGAAATATGCAGTGATTTACCCATTCATTCATGGCGGGAATGTAATTTGATGGAACAACCCATTGAAGATAGAAATGACCAGTCACCTTTTACATTCTCCATTAAACCGTATGAAATTAAGACATTCCTACTTCGAATGGGAGGGATTTAATTGGAAACAAAGAAATATTATAAGGAACTCTGCTTTCGACCAATTAAACTACAAAAAAATCGAGTGTGGCGAACTTATACTGGTGGTAAGCTGCTAGAAGAATGGCAGGGCGAGTGTCAATCTTCCGATGGTTCCTTTCCTGAAGAGTGGGTTGCTTCGATAACGAAGGCAAAAAATGTAGGTCGTGAATCAATAGCTAATGAAGGTCTTAGTTTCATAGACTTAGGAGGTCAAGAAAAAATCACTTTGAAAGAAGTTATTGAAACGAATCCTAAAGCATTTTTGGGCAAGAGGCATACGGAAGTTTACGGCTCTAAGTTGGCAGTGCTTGTTAAGGTTCTGGATGCTAGTGAAAGACTGACCATACAAACCCATCCTGAAAAGAATACAGCAAAGCGTCTATTTCAATCTGAATTTGGTAAGACAGAAGCCTGGATGATATTAGGAGGCAGGAAGGTTAACGACTGTGACCCGTATCTACTAATGGGGTTTAAACCAGGAATAACGAAAGAGAAGTGGCGTCAATTATTTGAAGAGCAAGACATAGATGGAATGATTGCCTCTTTACACCAAGTACCATTAAAGAAGGATGATGTCTTTTTAATAGAAGGTGGTGTTCCACATGCGATTGGTGAAGGGTGCTTCATTATAGAAATACAAGAGCCAACAGATTTAACGCTTCGTGTTGAGAAGACAACACCTAATGGCATGGGAATTCCAGATCTAGCATGTCATCAAGGGCTTGGCTTTGATAACATGATGGATTGCTTTTGCTATGATTCATATTCATACGAGGAAATGATAAACCGTTCAAAAATACTACCGAAAACTATTCAAGAAGGGAAGGGAGGGCACGAAATCGAATTAATAGGAACATCTAGTACAGATCGTTTCAAAATGAATCGGATAGAAGTGAAGGGTGTATTCGAGCGCCAGAGATCCGAATCGTTTTTCATCGTGATTGTAGTAAAAGGCCATGGGAAGCTACAGTGGTCTGATCAAGAAATAGCTATTCATCAATCGGATCAAATCTTTATACCAGCGTCTGTAGAAAGAACTGTTTGGGAAAATTTAGGTTATACCGAATTAACGGTTGTCTTATGTTTTCCTCCAGACGTAGAAGCTAATAGCGGGAATTGTCAGGAAAACTTATAAATGAATTGAGCTCTGAGAGGAAGGTGAAGGAGAATGACCAGTTTAATAGAAAAGCTGTATCGTCTCAGTGAATGGATTATGAAGTTAGCATATGTAAACTTTCTTTGGATCTTTTTTACTATCGTTGGTTTAGGTGTATTTGGTTTTTTTCCAGGAACTGTGGCGATGTTTACGATTATTCGTAAGTGGCTGATGAAGGATGTGGATGCGCCAATATTTAAAACATTTTGGCATGCCTATCGAAAGGATTTCTTACGCGCAAACATTCTAGGGTTCAGTATGATCGTAATTGGATATTTATTATATGTTGATTATCGTTTCTTCCAATCAACGGGCAGTCTGTTGCAACCAATTTCTTTTATTTTTATTATTCTACTCTTTCTTTATTTTGTCGTGTTTTTATACATCTTCCCAGTATTCGTGCACTACGAGTATAAATTATTTGAGTATATCAAGTATTCTCTAGTTATTGCTCTTGGCAAACCATTTCAAACCTTTGTGATGGTGATGAGTAGCTTCATCTTGCTGTTTGTTTTTCAATTTCTTCCAGGGTTAATTCCCTTTTTTGCTGGAAGTTTAATGAGTATTGTTTTAATGTGGATTGCTGCAAACGCATTTCCAAAAGAAGAGTAGTAAAAAAGCTATTTGAACGTGGAAAGGATGTCTTGTTATGAATGTGTTATATATCCATACCCATGATACAGGGAGATATATTCAACCTTATGGCTATAACATGCCAACACCTAATCTAATGGAACTAGCTAAAGAAGGAACACTCTTTAGACATGCATATAGTGCCGCCCCAACTTGTTCACCAAGTCGATCAGCGATGCTGACGGGAATGGCACCACATAGTTGTGGGATGATCGGACTTGCCCATCGTGGCTTCCAGTTAAACGACTATAGTCAACACTTGGTTCAGTATTTAAATCAGAATGGGTTTGAAAGCGTTTTATGCGGAGTACAACATGAGGCCCGAAATCCAAAAACGATTGGGTACCATCACATCTTAAAAGATATTGATTCGAATGAGAAGAACAGGCGTGTAGATTCTGTAACCGAAGATATAACGAATGCACAGCTTGTGGCAGATTATATAAAAAGTGAAAAGGATAAACAGTTTTTTCTATCCTTGGGGTTACAAAATACACATCGGATTTTTCCAGAGATTAGTGATGAGGTCGACCCTAATTACGTCATGCCTCCTTTCCCATTTTATGATAACGAACAAAATCGCAAAGATATGGCTGGTTATATGACCTCGGTTAGTGTAGTAGACCAATGTGTCGGAATGGTCATGCAGGCACTAAAAGAGTCTGGGCATGAAGCGGACACGTTAGTCATTTTTACAACCGATCATGGAATTGCTTTTGCTAACATGAAATGTAATCTTTATGATACCGGTATCGGTGTATCCTTAATTTTAAAGTATCCTGGTAATAAACGAAAAGGTGAAGCGCTAGATACCCTAGTCTCTCAAATCGACCTCTATCCAACTATTTGTGACTTACTTGACCTTGAACAACCAGCATGGCTACAGGGGTATTCGTTGCAGGCGTTGTTGAATAGAGAAACGGATAGGGTACGAAATGAAATCTTTAGTGAGGTTACTTATCACGCGGCATATGAGCCAATGCGCTGCGTTAGAACAGAAAGGTATAAGCTCATAAAATTTTTCGACAATCATGATCGTTATGTGCCTGCAAATATGGATGACTCTTTGAGTAAAGATTTTTTATTGGAACACCAATACCTCCAGCAAAGCAGGGAAAAAGAAATGCTGTTCGATCACTATCTGGATCCTGTAGAGCGAGTAAATCTTGTGGAGAATCAAAGTTATAAAAAAGTCTATGCAGATTTATCAAGCCGATTGAATAATTGGATGGAAGAAACAGCTGATCCACTATTATCCGAGGGCAAAGTGCCAAAGCCAATCGGAGCTAAGGCAAATAAACTAAGCTGTATAAGTCCCACTGAGAAGAATTTTGAATAAAGTTGTTTTGTAACTATAAGGATAAATAAACTAGTGCGAATACATGATAAGAAGGCAATCACGTATAAATAAGTAACGGATTTTGGTTAAAGAGATGACAGCAAAAAACATCTAACTCTTTTAGTATAGAGTTGAGGTAGTACATTCGAAGGGGCGGTTTGGATAAATGCAGGAAGTAAGAGTTGGAATTATTGGTATCGGAAATATGGGGATTTCTCATTTAAAGTATTTGCAGGAAAATAAAATTAAAGGCGCTCGATTAACAGCTGTATTGGATATAAGTGAGGAACGAGTAGAACGGGTAAAAGCCAATTTGGCTGACGGGATGAGCATCTTTACTACTGAAGCAGATTTCTTTCAATCTAATTTGGTGGATGCGGTACTTATTGCTACGCCGCATTATGACCACTCTAGGATAGCTATAAAGGCATTTGAACATGGCTTACATGTTTTAATTGAAAAGCCAGCTGGTGTGTACACGAAGCAAGTCCGTGAAATGAATAAAGCTGCTACAGCTAGTGATAAAGTATTTTCCATTATGTATAACCAACGTACTAACCCACTTTATCAAAAGCTACGAGAGCTTATACAGTCAGGTGAGTTAGGTGAGATCCGTCGAATCAATTGGCTTATTACTAATTGGTATCGCTCCCAAAGTTATTATGATTCTGGTGGCTGGCGTGCTACTTGGGCAGGAGAAGGTGGTGGCGTGCTTATAAATCAATGTCCTCACCAGCTTGATCTATGGCAATGGATGACTGGTATGATGCCAACTCGTATGCGTGCTTTTTGTTATTTTGGTAAGCACAGGAACATAGAGGTAGAAGACGATGTTACGGCATTTGCAGAATATGAGAATGGAGCTACTGGCGTATTTATAACAACAACAGGAGAAGCGCCAGGAACCAATCGTCTAGAAATTGCCGGTGACCGCGGAAAAGTAGTGGTTGAGAATGGGAAATTGGATTTTTGGCAGTTACGCATACCAGAACCTGAATTTAACCGTGAATATAAGGGAGGCTTTGGTTCCCCAGAATGCTGGAAAGTAGATATCCCAATTAAAGGGGAGGAAACAGGTCATCGCGGAATTACCCAAAATTTTATTGATGCTATATTAAAAGGAACAGAACTTTTAACTCCAGGTGAAGAAGGCATTAAAGGATTAACACTCTCTAATGCGATGCAATTGTCAACTTGGATGGATGACTGGGTAGACTTTCCTTTTGAAGAAGATTTATATTATACCCACTTAGAAGAAAGAATCGCTTCCTCGAGAAAGAAAGAAGTTAAGCATGTTACGTTTAATGTAGAGGGAACACATTAGACTTGTATTGAGTCAATAGCATGCATAATTATCTTTCAAAGTTATTTGCAGTCACATATTGCTGGTGGCCTGATGAATCTACCTCGAAAGTGGATGTGAATAGCTAAAAATCAATATTATGAAACTTACTAAACTAGAAAGGAATATCTAATATGAGTTCTAAAGATGGTATGAACTATGTTCCTAAAGGTAAAGTTAACAAAGTCGTCAATAAAGGCGAATTTGTTTTTGCTGCAATGGCACTAGATCATGGACATATTAACGGCATGTGTAATGGATTATTGGAAGCTGGTGCAGAGCTGAAGTGGGTGTATGACCCGGATCCAAAAAAAGTAGAAGCATTTAAAAAGCGGTTTCCGAGGGCTCAAATAGCTTCCTCTGAGCAGGAAGTCTTAACGGACTCAGATGTTTGTTTGGTCGCAGGTGCGGCAATTCCTTCTAAGCGCTGTGAGCTGGGAATAAAAGTCATGGACAATGGCAAAGACTATTTCACGGACAAAGCACCTTTTACTACGCTTGAGCAATTAGAACTTGCAAAGCAGAAGGTGCGGGAAACTGGTAAAAAATATATGGTTTATTATAGTGAGCGACTGCACGTGGAAAGTGCTGTTTTTGCAGGTCAGTTAATTGATGAAGGTGCAATAGGGCGTGTTTTGCAAGTGACTGGTTTTGGACCACATCGATTATCAGCAAACAAGCGACCGGATTGGTTTTTTGAAAAAGAATATTACGGAGGAATTTTGTGTGATATAGGTAGCCATCAAATTGAACAATTCTTGTATTATACCAATTCAAAGGACGCAACTGTTCAATCAAGTAAAGTTGCCAATTATAATAATAAAAACTATCCTGAGCTTGAAGATTATGGTGATGCAACGTTAATTGGAGATAACGGGGCTACACAATTTTTTAGAGTAGATTGGTTTACCCCTGATGGCCTAAGTACTTGGGGAGATGGAAGAACTTTTATTCTAGGGACGGAAGGGTATATAGAAATAAGAAAATATACAGATATTGCAAGAGATAGTAGCAAGGATCACCTTTACTTAGTTAATCAACAAGGTGAACAACATTTTCACCTAAATGGAGAGGTAGGTTTTCCTTTTTTTGGTGAGCTGGTGTTAGATTGTATTCATCGCACAGAAAATGCGATGACACAAAAGCATGCATTTAAAGCAGCAGAGCTTTGTTTAATTGCCCAGGAACAGGCTTTGAGGGTAGAGTAGATAATCGAAGTCGAACTAATTAGAGAAAAACATTGCTAAGTAACTTATTTCTAATCCCTTTATGTACTAGTGTGTAGTTTCTAAATACATCATCTAACGTAACAACCTCTAATTTACTAGTATTTTATTCAAATACTAGTTGTCAGGAAAGAGGAACCTATCCCTATGGATAAGTTCCTCTTTCCTGACAACTATATGTGTGTTTTAAGAAGCATGGAATACCAGAAACAAGTATCTTACTTCTAGATCAATTCCTTGATAATAGTGTTTTAGAATTTATCAACAGTATAGCCTATTCCAGCCATTCCTACTGCACTGTTTGGAATAGGCAAACACCGTGGCCCCAGCCACCGCCATAAACTACAAAGCCATCATTATTTTTCCCTTTGGCAAATGGAATATTAGGGAGTACGATCCTGATTGAATAAATATTAGGCTAAAGGCGATTGATTATAAGAAGACCGAGTGGGATAAAATTAAGCACGAAAATTACAGAGTGATTGAGGATAAGATAGGAAAAAAATTCGGCTGTAAAAATATACCGCTAAAGATTTTGAAAGGTGTGTACATATGAAGTATTTCGAAGCAGCAGTAATGAAGATGCTTACAGCTGGAGAACTAAGTCTTGAAGATCAGATTAAGTTTAACATCTTGAATTTCATAAGGACGATCCATCTTAACAATCAAAACTTCATAGAATCACAATTCGAATCAGAGTTCTTCGAAGAACTGCCCATGACTTTTCAGAAAAATGAAGGCCAAGTTATGGGACTGATCACAGCTACTATTGATGGTGAAGTTCGAAAGTATGTATTTAACGACCTAGGAAATGAGCCCTTAGAGTATTTATTGGGACCGGTTCGAGGATAAACTACAGGTACCCAGCTCAGGTTGGGTACCTATAATTAAGGCATACAGGCTGTCAATTCCCGAAGTTTTTAATGATTTGTCGATTAGATATTGTAGAAAGTAGAAGCTCGTAAGCAAAAATGGCAAACAAGGCTGAAGATTTTCGTTGGAGTAACTAACGGTATTACCTGTCCACAATAGGTTTAACTGAAGTAAATACAAGCATCATGATGGAATGTTATACTGTGAGCATGTGGAAGATGCGTAAGGAATGAGATGAAATTTGGCGTGGAAACCTCGGTGTACTCGCAGCTCAATCCCGCTATTTTGGTCTTTTGTTATTACACCGCCACATATATTTGCCATTAGACACACACCTATATAGTTGAAACGCTTAAGGTAGGCTAACTATTTAAATGAGGTTCTTCCTATGGAAAATTGATGGCACTAACAACGCTTGCAACTGTATCGATTTTGGTTGTCATTCTAATCGGACAAAAACAATTAATTAAAGGTATTACACAAACTGGAATTAAATAACAGCGGGGGGATTCAACATGGCTAATCTAAATAAAGAATATCCGAGGCCACAGTTTGAGCGTGAAAAGTGGTTGAATTTAAATGGTAGTTGGGATTTTGCTTTTGATGATGAAAAACGAGGCTTAAAAGAAAAATGGTATCAATCTTTTCCAGCACAAAAGAAGATTAATGTGCCATTTGCCTACCAAGCTGATATGAGTGGAATTGGAGATCCGACGTTCCATGATCTCGTATGGTATCGAAGAACTTTTTTCGTACCTGCTGATTGGAAGGGAAAAGATATTCTATTGAATTTTGGTGCAGTAGATTATCGTGCATGGGTGTATGTCAACGGGGAACAAGTTACCTTTCACGAAGGTGGTAATACCCCATTTACTACAAACATAACTCATTTCTTAATAAATGGCGAAAATGAATTGGTTGTCCGTGTGGAGGATCCATCTGAAGATGTGACAATCCCTCGTGGCAAGCAATATTGGCATGAAAAGTCAGCGTCCATTTTCTATACAAGAACTACAGGGATTTGGCAAACAGTTTGGCTAGAACCAGTGGAACAAAAACGAATTGATTTTATTCGCTGGACCCCTCAGATTGATCGCGGTGATATCGATTTAGAAACAGAGATATTGGGTGAAATAAAAGAGGGATTGGCACTGAAAGTATCTATTTCGTTTAACGGTATGGAAATCGTGTCAGATACGACTGCAGTATATGAATCCTATGTGAAAAGAAGCTTTAATTTACGTAATCGTTTTACTGATCGCAGTAATATCCATGGTCCTGGTTGGTATTGGACTCCTGAAAATCCTAACCTATTTGATGTAGAACTTGAATTGATAGATTCGAATCATGTCATGGACAAAGTGAAAACTTATTTTGGTATGCGCAAAGTTTCCATCGAAGACGGAAAGTTTAAGTTAAATAATCGTACGTATTATCAAAAGTTAGTGCTTGATCAAGGCTATTTCCCAGGGGCTTTGTTAACCGCACCATCGGACGAAGACCATAAGCGTGATATCGAATTAGCTAAAGAAATGGGATTTAACGGTGCAAGAAAACACCAAAAAGTAGAAGATCCTAGATATCTGTATTGGGCTGATAAATTAGGTTTTCTCGTTTGGGGTGAAATGGCTAACTGTTCGGAATATAGTGAAGGTGCTGTTCAACGAATAACTACCGAATGGATGGAAGCAGTTAAACGAGATTACAGCCATCCTAGCATTGTTGCCTGGGTTCCGCTTAACGAAAGTTGGGGTATTTCAAGAGTGGCGCATGAAAAGCAACAACAAGATCATTCGCTTGGTATGTATTATTTAACTAAATCTTTGGATACGACTCGTCCAGTATTCTCGAATGAAGGATGGGAGCACACTGTTTCTGACATATGTGGTATCCATAATTATACCTCCGCCGAGGCTATGAAAAAAGCGTATGAGTCGGTAGAATCTGCGGTTTCAACTACACCAGCTGACAGACCGATTTATGCGAACGGCTTTGCATATCATGGAGAACCAATTATTATCACTGAATATGGTGGAATAGCGTTTGATAAAGATCATGAAGATCAAGAAGATGGTTGGGGTTATTCTTCGGTTAATTCTAGTGAAGGTTTAATAGAAAGATATAAAGCACAAACAGAAGCATTGTTGCAATCGGATGTTGTTCAAGGCTTCTGCTATACGCAATTAACTGATGTGGAGCAAGAAATCAATGGACTTCTAACCTATGATAGAAAACCAAAATGTGATCTTAGCGAAATCAAGAAGGTAAATGAGAGTAAAAGATAAAATGGAAAAAGGAGAGAGTCCTTCAGGATACTCTCCTTTTCGTGTTTGATGCTGTGGGTGGTTGACTGTTACTATCTGGTTTCTTTTATAATGTGTCGAATTCATCACTGTTTGATACAAGGGGGAGTATGCTGGAATTGAATTGCTAGGAGTTTTTAATCTGTTGGAATGCGATATTATTATATCAGCTATTCTGGCTATGCCTAATGAAATAACAGAGGATAACATATATCCTACATAGTACGTGATTCAATTTGTTGAGTTTTATTAAAAGAAGTCATTAGTCATGGTGGATGCATCCTACTCAATTAGTGAAGAAAGGTTGGCGTTTGTCCAGAATCCCGTTATATTTAATTTAACCACCATATAGTAAAAGTGGTGATTAATTAGTCGCGTCCTTTTTGTATGCGTTTTCATTATGCCGGACAATCACGTATGTCTCATGAACGATTCAGGTTAACAACTATAAAAAAACATTAGACGACAATATTATGTCCCGGGCAATAATTGGCGACATTTGTATGTGTTTGTAGAAATATAAACAATTAACCAATATGAACATAAATTAATTCATAATTCAGGATAACAGACCTGTGCTGTGCAGTTGCACTTAATTCGCTCTCAGAAAGAACATTTTGAATATGTTAAATATGAAAGATTTCTCTAAACAGACAATTTTACGTATTCAATTAATTAACCTGTTCCTCGCTACCCATAGACTATAATCTAGTATATAGAAAGTAAGCTTATTTGAGGTAAACTGTTGAGTTTATTTTACCGTTTACACTAGGAAAAAGGGATATGGTATCCGGATGCTAGATTTTATAACGAGTCGGAGGTTTCGCGTATTTCATTGTTTCATGATCATTCGGACAGATTGGGAAATCTTTATCTGTTGGAAGAGGCGATGACATATAAATCGTTTATTCTTCATACTTATTGCCTCATGACGAACCACGTACATCTCCAGATCGAAACGCTCCACACACCAAAAGATGACATCTTTATGAACATTGAATCAGAAGTTAACTTTTGTTACTCATTTACGATGAACTTTGAAAAAATTACTTGCGCGTTGAACGTAAATATCTAGAATTAAATGGGGATAGAGATAATAGAATGCAAGCGGAGAGAATTTATGTTAGGGCGTCAAGTCGATGTCGTGATATCTGATATTTCTCCGCTTTCAATATGTATTGCTAAATAGCGATTTTCACGAACACATATGAAAAAAGGACATAAAATGAAAACAGCACGATTGAATTGAAGAACAGTTATACTAAAAACTTTTATAAGGGAGGATTTTCTATGTTAATCAAACCACATGGCGGCGTACTCGTAAACAGAGAGGTAAAAGGAAAAGAAAGAGAGACAGCTGTTAGCCAAGCAGAATCATTAAAATCACTACAACTATCCGCATGGGCAATTTCTGATTTAGAGCTTATCGGGATTGGTGGTTTTAGCCCACTTACTGGATTTATGAGTCAAGCGGATTATGAAGGTGTTGTACATAACACGCGTTTGGCGGATGGTACGGTTTGGAGTATTCCGATTACACTGGCGGTTACGATAGAACAAGCAAATCAGTACCAGGTTGGTGAAACGATTGCGCTTCAAGGCGAAGATGGTGTTGTTTACGGTACGCTACAAGTCGAAGAAAAATACAATTATGATAAAAAACTTGAAGCAGAAAAAGTATACGGAACAACCGACGAAGCACATGCTGGTGTTCAAAAGTTATACGAACGTGGCGATGTATATCTAGCTGGCCCGATCACGCTATTAAACCGTCCAGATCATAGTGATTTCGCCGATTTCTACATGGATCCTGCTGAGACACGTCAGATGTTTGCAGATCTTGGTTGGAAAACAATTGTAGGTTTCCAAACTAGAAATCCAGTCCATCGTGCCCATGAATACATTCAAAAATGCGCGCTTGAGGCTGTTGATGGTTTGTTGTTAAACCCATTGGTAGGTGAAACGAAATCAGATGATATCTCTGCAGAAGTTCGTATGGAAAGCTATCAAGTAATTCTGAAACACTACTATCCGGCTGACCGCACAAGACTAGTCATCTACCCGGCTGCGATGCGCTATGCTGGACCAAAAGAAGCGATCCTACATGCAATCGTACGTAAAAACTATGGCTGTACCCACTTTATTGTTGGTCGAGATCACGCTGGTGTTGGTGATTATTATGGCACGTACGAGGCACAAGAATTTGTCACTCAATTTGAAGATGAGTTAGGCATTCAATTCTTCAAATTTGAACATGCTTTCTTTTGTACGGAATGTGGCAACATGGGATCGGCAAAAACATGCCCGCACGATAAACAATTCCATGTGCATTTAAGTGGTACAAAGGTTCGTGAAATGCTACGTAATGGACAAAAGCCGCCGAAAGAATTTTCTCGTCCAGAAGTTGCAGAAGTGTTAATCAGAGGCATGCAAGACTAATTACTAGGAATGGATGATGTTCCGTTGACATGGGAAATGGCGTTTGTCTCACTGATGGATATTGATATGTTAGTCGGGCTACTCTTAGAAGTAGCTCGACCTGATATGATTATCTTTGCCGTATTAATTATCTTTTTAATAACGGGAATCTTAACGGCAGAAGAAGCGGTGCAAGGCTTTTCAAACCAAGGGATGTTGACGATTGCTTTGTTGTTTATCGTAGCTGGGGCGGTGCAAAACAGTGGCTTAATTGATCAATTGAGGGATACCCATTACGATCCCGTGAATATATATCTGAACTATTCGTAAAAGACTCTTTTCCTTTTATCAACCACACCTTCGGCAATTTATATCACCCCAATCGGATATCAAACGAACCAGATTGTCTATGGACCTGGTGGGTATAAATTTAAAGATTATATTAAAGTAGGAACACCACTAAATATCATCGTGATGGTGATGACAGTTACGATTACCTATCTATGGTGGTACTGAGACGAGGAGGTAAAAATGATGACAAAATCAACCAATATCCAATGGCATGACTCTAAGGTAACAAAGGCTGAACGCCAACAAATGAAAGGTCATAAAAGTGCCGTATTATGGTTCACAGGTTTATCCGGCTCAGGCAAATCAACCATATCAGCAGAATTAGAAAAACAATTGCACAACATGGGCATTCACACGTACCGTTTGGATGGAGATAATGTCCGACACGGCTTGAACAATAATTTAGGATTTAGTGCAAAGGACCGCACAGAGAATATCCGCCGTGTGGGAGAAGTATCAAAGCTAATGGTCGACGCCGGTGTGGTTACACTTAGTGCGTTTATTTCTCCGTATTCAAAAGACCGTTATAACGTGCGTCAGATGTTAGAAGCAGGTGAATTCGTAGAAGTCTATGTCAAGTGTAGCCTAGAAGCAGCCGAAGAACGTGATCCAAAAGGCTTGTACAAAAAAGCACGTGCAGGTGAGATTAAAGGCTTTACTGGTATTGACGATCCTTACGAAGAGCCGGTCAACCCTGAAGTAACCGTGAAAACTGATAAGGAGACAGTCGAAGAATCCGTAGCAGTGATTGTTGAGTATTTGAAGGTGGAAGGGTATATTTTGTGAAAGCACCCTTCAAGACGAAGAATGAAACACTGCCTTTGGTGAGAAAAGTATTTTCTGTGGAAACCGTATAGCCCCCTTAGATTGCTAATCAAAGGGGGGGGCTTGCATTTAATTGATCTTTGAATCTATCATTGTTGTTACAGATCTTATACATAGTGTCGGTCGCGGAGCGTGAACAGTCGAATCGATTTGCACGTGTAGGGAGAGCATTTACAATTGTCATACTTAGTTCTAGGATATTACGATAAAGATATAGGCTCTTCAACATATGCTTCATCTATAGAATAAATAATTGGTCTTTTCCCATCAGTCTTCACAACACCGTATTGCTTAAATCTCCATTTTTATCAATTGTTTTGACTTACCAGCAATGGTAGATAGATCCGATACCGTAAGCCCGGCCAAGAAATATTTTAATAGCACTATTATTGATATTTAGGTATTCTCCTTGATAGATGATTTACTTTAACACTATGATTCAAATGTTGTATATAGTTAACACAAATTACATTTGTCGTATTATTTTCTGTATCTAAGAATAATCTTGTTATGCCACAATTAGCCATATGAAAATAAAGCCTTGATTCTTCAGGAATATGCAACAACTGCTTTAACAGTTCTGTACCTGATTTTCCATGCGTCACTACTAAGAGCGTTTTTATTTTTCGTTTGGAAGCAACCTGAATGATCTGTTCTGATATCACTTTCGTGCGATTATATAATTCCACTTTACTTTCTTGCTTATAATGCCTAGCCCATCCATCAACATCAACTTCTATTGGTAGTTCAATCCTAGGAAAATCAGCGATGATACAAGAGCGACTTAAGCCTACTTCTTCCCATCCATAACCATGTTCCGATAGATTAATTAAAGCTTTAATAGGTGTATTTCGATTGTCCGCAATGATATTTGCCGTTTCCAACGCTCTATGCATAGGACTACACCAAAATTCATCTATTTTTTCATCTTTTAACTCCGCTGCTGCTAAAATAGCCTGTTCTCTTCCGTTAGTAGACAGCTTACTATCCCACGAAGTAGAAGCATTGATGTTGTGAAGAGATTCACCGTGACGAACTAAAATAAGTTCCAATTTGATTACCTCCAAATAATGGTTGCTGTTCATTTTAACATTTAAATTTACGAACTAATTTTCGTTAGGTTTATTTCTCCTAAGTAGCTCATCAATTACCAAAATAATACTGCTGAAATCGAAGTATAAATAGTTGTTGCGCTAACCTCTATTCCAAACAACGAAAATTTTCCATCCAGTGGAGCTATCAAACCGATCAAAATACTCGGAAAATTGGACAGTAGATTTTTTCTAAACTCAAATTTCTCACTTTCATTCTAGATGACTAATACCTTCTTCTAATATTTCTATCTGACGAATTGTTTCCTCATCTTTTACAATTTTGTCTTTACCATGGATGATAGTTTGATAAATTCCCTCATATATTCTGCTGTAATCGCCAATTTCTGAAACAACTTTCTCTTCATGATATCCACCATCTTCGTCAATATATGTTAATACACCATAATGTTCTGGAAGGTCTATCCCGAAATCTGTATTTGTTGGCATATAAAATAATTTTAAGTGCTCTTCTTGTCGGTCTTTGGTTTGCTTAACAAACACTCCCTTTTTACCATAAACCACAAAACTCGGGCGCTCTTTTAAGCGGAAAAAACTTGATTTAACAGAAACCTTCAAGCTCTCTTCATAATAAAAGTCCAAATCAAAGTAATCATTCATTCGATTGTTTCCTAGCAGCTGGCGAACATCATAATCAACTTTGCTAGGATTTCCAAAATAGGAAAGAACTTGATCGACTGTATGACAACCATGACCGTACAAATAACTATTAATCCGAGAAAAGTGATGTGTGTGTTCGGGAGTCTCGGGGCGATAATAATCAAAATGCATCTCAACTTCAAAAACATCTCCTAAAACACCACTATTAATTACTTTCTGAACCGTTAGAAAATCTGAGTCAAAACGTCTATTTTGGTAACATTGAATAAACAGGCCCTTTGCTTTTGCTAAATCAAATAATGCGCGCGCTTGTGCAGCTGTTTCAGTGAATGGCTTTTCTACAAGCACATTTTTGTTGTGGTTTAGCGCCTCTAATGCTAATTCATAATGGCTCTCTGAAGATGTACTCACGACAACTAGCTGAATTTCCGAATCATTCCATACGTCATTAATATTATTTACATAAGTCACATTCTCTAATTTTTCCCAATCATAGTTGTTGCTACGGGAAAAAATTGTTTTAATACGAATATTCTTATTCTTAGTTGAAAATGGAATATGGTATCGATTGGTACTCTTTCCGTTACCAATATAAGCGATCGTTAACATCTTGTAATTCCCTCCGTTAATTCTTAGGTTTGTGCATAGAAATGCGTGGACTGTTTCGCTGTCTTCTATTATAACACGGCTTTATTTGAGTGCTTGTGGTTACTTTCGTGATGTTTGCATATCGATTGGGGAGAAGTTAATATGTTGAATGTGTCTTTTGGGGTTATGGCTGTGTTGTGGTTTGCAGGTTTTTATCCATATCCTCCAAAGTAAAAAAAAAGCCTCATTTGAACTAGCATCCTACCGCTTGACTACGAAATATTTTCATCTGTAAATGCGCACCCAATAAAACCAATCTCCAAAGAAATGCCTCAAACGGTATGTCGATTACGAAAAAAGTATTGGCTACGTCTTGGATCTATGCTGGTTTCACTTCCCGAAGTTTTTCATAATTTGTCGGTTAGGGTATGACTCTGGACAAGTAAGAGTAATTGTACATTTTAAAAGTACAATTTACGGGGTTACGGGGATCATATCATAGACCATATTGATGATTTTTCCATGATAGAAAAACTAATAAATGTAAGTATAACTACAAACATGGTTATGCGGGTTGTAGTTACAATCGCCGTGTGGTTACCGCCACGCGGCTTTTTAACACATTTGGAAAGTATTAAATTTTAGCCGAGAAGTGAATTCGACTTAGCAAAAAATTTAACGTCCAAAATATCACAGAACCCATCCGTGCAGACTAATAGCCAATTCTCCCTAATAAACAAGTTACATACAAAGGGATCTTAATCCCACTGATTTTTATCGTGTTTTCCAAGCATTTCGCAGATCTAATCAAATCAAACCTAAACAAAATTAAAAATCCCATAGGTCAGCCTCGCGCTGTGGAATCATACAGATGTGTAAAATATTTTCTGGAGTTTGGTGAGAATGCTGATGGTGCAAGTGTGTGGAGAACGACATCTTTTGACAATATTCGGGAAGTGACAGGCACCCTCCCAATATGACATAAAAATCTACATATTAGATATAAAAGAGATCGCATTACATATACATATTTAATGTTGTAGTCAAGATATTTTTCATTTCAACAAAAGTGACTACAATTTGAGTATTAAAGGAGGTAAGTAAGCGGTTTCGTATTGAGTGTTTAGTGTTTTTTGAACAAAAAAATGAGAGGAGTAATGCGGTGAAAAAGGGAGTATTTGTCGTAGCTGTTATGCTAAGCATTATTATTATCACTGTGCTGAGTACCTCAGAGAAAACTACGGTTGTCAATGCTGCAACCAATCTTTTAAATGGTGGCTTTGAAGCGGACGATGGTGGTTGTCCACAATATTGGAGCTGTCACACCTATGGAACTGGTGGAACAACTAGTAGAGGTTCAAATTCGTATGAAGGGAATTGGTCTGGGAAATTAAGTGACCAGAATAATGATAGCGGTCAGCTTTTTGCTCAGGAAGTTTCGGCATCGCCAGGTACGATATTTGAGGTATCGGCATGGCATAATACGAATCAATTGAGTACGAAGCCATATATTCGTGTGAAGTATGAGGATGCTAACGGGGATGAAATAAGTCATGAAGATTTGTATGGCACCAGTGGCACACATGGATGGGAAGAAATTAGTGGAACTACCTCGCCTGCCCCGCCTGGAACAGCAACAATCCAAGTGAATCTAACGATGTGGGAAACATCAGGCACCGTCTTGTGGGATGATGTGAAGCTGACAATTGTTAGTGGAAGTAATTTGATTTACGGTGGCTTTGAAGCAGACGATGGTGGTTGTCCACAATATTGGAGCTGTCATACTTATGGAACTGGCGGATCAACCGGTAGAGATACAAATGGATATCTTGGGGATTGGTCAGGGAAATTGAGTGACCAGGATACCGATAATGGTCAGCTTCTTGCACAGAAGGTTGCAGGAACACCTGGTGCGACATATGAAGTATCGGCATGGCATCATACCGATCAAGTAAGTGAGGTACCATATATTCGCGTGGTTTTTAAGGATGCTAACGGGGATGAAATAAGTCATGAAGATTTTCTTGGCACCAGTGGCACACATGGCTGGGAGAAAATTAGAGGAACTACTTCAGCTGCCCCAGCAGGTACAGTGATCGTCCAGGTGAACCTTACGATGTGGGAAACATCAGGCACCGTCTTGTGGGATGATGCTAGGTTGAAAGTTGTGAGCGGTGGAAACCTACTTTATGGTGGTTTTGAAGTAGACAACGATAACGATGGATGTGCTGAACACTGGAGTTGTTTCACGTATGGAACTGGTGGTACGATCAGCAGATCTTCAACTTCCTATCAAGGGGACTGGGCAGGTAAACTCCATGACCAGAATAACGACAGTGGTCAGCTTTTTGCACAACAGGTTGATGCATTACCAGGAACCACTTTCAACGTATCGGCATGGCATAATACGTATCAGGTAGGGACCGATCCATACATTCGCGTGAAGTTTGAGGATGCCAGTGGCAATGAAATAAGTTACGAGGATTTTGATGGCACTAGTGGATCGCACGGTTGGGAAGAAATCAGTGGAACTACCTCGGAAGCCCCACCAGGAACAGCAACCGTTCAGGTCAATTTAACGATGTGGGGAACATCGGGTGCCGTCTTGTGGGATGATGTAAGTTTGGAAATTGCTGGTGGCGGTAATCTTGGTGATGACCCTGGCGGTGGTGTGATAGATGATGGTTATGACCCTCCAGAACCGGATTACTATATTGCACCGAATGGTAACAACAATAATTCTGGAACATCTCAAAGTAATGCTTGGGATACATTTGACTATGCCCTGTCACAGCTTCAGCCAGGTGATACGTTAGGTTTAGTGAACGGTACCTTTACAAAATCGAACTCAGGGCACCTTTACGCAAGCTGTGGTAATAATGGCGTCGTCGATGGAGATAGCGGAGATCCAATTACGATAAGAGCTGTCAACGAACGTCAAGCTTGGATTAAAGGAGACGGATCTGAGGTTCCATTACGAATCTATGATTGTTCAAACTGGAATGTTAGTGGAGTGCATGTAAGCTCAAAGGATAACAGCAGTGCCTCCGGTGCAGGGTCAGCAATTGAAGTGAAAAGATCTGATCATGTATTGGTTGACCGCGTGATTGCCGATCACAACAATCGTTATTTAAATGGTGGTCTGATCACATTTTCTTTATCAGACCATGTGAAAATTCAGGAATCCGAGCTTTACTATTTCCACCGAAACGGAATTGAAGGATATCGCTCTGAATATGTTACAGTGTCCAGAAATTATATCAACTCACGAGGACATTCAGATATTAGTGGAGGATACACTTCACACGGCATCTCTCAAGATGGTGGGGATGCAGCAGTAACATTCTATTACACCTCTAATTCGATTATTGAAAACACGATCAGTGAAAATAAGAATGAAGGCTTTACCCTTGGTATTTCCGGTTTCCGTACTAATTTAGGAAATCTTTCTGCTCGTAATAACAAGCTACTCGGTTCCATTTCAATGAATGATAATCGCACAGGTGGCTTCGGGCAAACGCGTATTAGAACCAATAATCCAGATAATTCAGCAGGTCAACCAGCGAAAAATCTGTACGCTGAAAATTATTTAATTATTGATGGGGAAAGAAGAGGTGTTTCCTCCCGAGCAATTGATGGTCTGACAGTTAAAAATTTAACTGCAATTAACATCCCAGCCTATAGTGGATCTGGTGTCATTAATATTAACGGTCAACGTCAAGTAGCTGGAAACACGATTTGGCCATCCTGTCAGGAAATTGGCGGATGCTCGTATGACTTTAGTAACTCCTTATTCTTAGATAACGATGCGGAAGTAATCAGTACAAGTGGCTCCAACTTGAACTGGAGAATTCACCATTCGAATTTCTGGAATAACAATGGTACAGGTGTTAACGAATCAATTAGTGATGGTTCCGGTAATTTACGTCATAACAGTTCAGCTGATCCGAGTGGTATTGGATTAGAGTACGGCCAATGTGTTGTATTCGTTCCAGAAAGCTCAAACATGAGTGGAGCTGGTCAAAACGGTGCAGACATTGGTGCGAATATTTTGTATCGTTATGATGACGGTAATTTAACAAATACACCATTATGGAATCCTCAAACTGGGGAATTCCCTCACGGTGCAATTGTTAATGGACTTAATGATGTCGATGGAAAATCAGCCTTTGATGTAAACGAACGACTTAATGTTAATTATAACGGCTGTAGTTTACCGTATTAGGTGTCACTTCCCGAAGTTTGTCACATTGTGTCGGTTAGGGTGTGACTCTGGACAAGGAAGAGTAATTGTACATTTTAAAAGTACAATTTACGGGGTTACGGGGATCATATCATAGACCATATTGATGATTTTTCCATGATAGAAAAACTAATAAATGTAAGTATAGCTACAAACGTGGTTAATGCGGGTTGTAGTTACAATCGCCGTGTGGTTACCGCCACGCGGCTTTTCTAATATTATACCCGGATACTAAGGACAGACTCGCACTTTTAGAGAATTCATTGTAAATTATAATCGATCAGGTGTAACATGGAAATATGGACCAGTGGGGACGGAAAGTTCTTGTGTCCCGTTTTTTGGCAGTGATTCTGGTGTGATGCACTGTCACTACTCGATGTTTTCATTATGTGGCCGTTGGACTCGAATGGCCCTCCTAAACAAACGGTATGGCAATGATTATAGTTGTAAAAACTTAATTACTGGCAATCCTTTAAGAAACGGTATTATGACGGGGGCATTGATGCAAAGCGAGGCATGATTTAAGTAAGTCGCTATATTTACCGGAATCTGATGGGAACGAGAATAGTAAACAAAGCTGAAGCTAACTGTTGGAGCGACTATCGGAAT
This sequence comes from Radiobacillus sp. PE A8.2, assembly GCF_045635475.1. Taxonomy (NCBI): domain Bacteria; kingdom Bacillati; phylum Bacillota; class Bacilli; order Caryophanales; family Bacillaceae; genus Radiobacillus; species Radiobacillus sp. PE A8.2. The sequence continues at coordinate 311,803 of NZ_JBJGXI010000001.1, forward strand.
TATCTTTACACAACTGATTTCCCTGTACTAAATACAAGCATCTTAATGAGTAAGTATGTGGAATGTCCAAGGAAGTTTGAGCAGTTTGTTTGTTGAGAATGGTGATGGTGCAAGTGTGTGGACCTCGAACCCGAGCGACATCTTTTGACAAAAATCGGGAAGTGACAGGCACCTATCCAAATTTCACGGGTGGTGAATACGTATGAATGAGAAAGAACGGGTTAGAGAGTTTCTGGATCACCGTTATAAAATTCAAGGTAATTTAATTGGAGTAGCAGCAGGGTCTGGAATGACAGGTAAATATGCAGAACGTGGCGGAGCTGATTTTATTTTAGCGTTGAGTTCTGGGCGGTTTAGACAAATGGGAGTTAGTTCGTTAGCTGGTTTTCTTGCTTATCAAAATAATAATGAACTTGTAATGGATTTTGCTCATAGAGAGCTCATCCCAATTGTTAAAAATATTCCAATTTTCTTTGGTTTATTCCCAAGTGATCCAACAATAGAATTAGATTCATACATTGACATGATTAAAGATAAAGGATTTGCTGGGGTAAACAATTATCCTAGTGTAGGATTAGTTGATGGCGATTTTCGACAGGCTTTGGAAGAGGACGGGACCACCTATGACAGTGAGGTAGAAGCAATCCGGATCGCTAATCAAAAAGGACTGTTCACCGTTGCTTTTGTTTTTGATGAAGATCAAGCTATGCAAATGATGGACGCAGGAGCAGACGTGATTTGTGTTCACTTGGGGTTTACGGAGGGTGGTTTTTTAGGTGCGAAAAAAATAATATCCTTGCAAGAAGCAAAAAAGAAGGCAGTTCAGATTTTTAACACGTGTAATCAAAAAAACGCTAACATTATGAAAATGATTTATGGCGGACCGGTTACCAGTCCTATTGATGTTAGCTATATGTATGAGGATACGGATATTATTGGTTATATTGGTGGTTCCGTTTTCGAACGGATTCCAAGTGAGCAGACGTTGACCGAAATTACTAAATCCTTTAAACAAACGAATGATTTTCATTATGATGAATTGATCGAGAGGATTATGCGGGGGATTGGCGGTCAGCAAAATTACATTGATTTCATTAAGAAATACATTCGATTACACTATATGGAGGATATCACCATCCATGAACTTGCGCACATACTTAATTTGTCTCGTACGTATTTAAGCACATTGTTTAAACAAGAGTTAGGCATTTCGTTTACGCAATACCTGATAAATTTTCGAATGAACCGAGCGATTGAGATTTTAAAAACAAAAGATTTACCGTTGCACATTGTTGCGGAAATGGTTGGATATCCTAACTATACTAATTTCAGCAAAATTTTTAAAAAGTATAAAGGGGTATCGCCAAGAAAATATATAGAAACGAACATAAAGACAAGTTTGTAAAACATAGAGCCATTCCCTTCTTGTATAGAAAGCGCTATCATTGTATTGTCTAATGATAACGTTTTCTTTTAATTTAAATTTGAGGAGTGTTAAATGGTGAAGACGATTGCTTTGGTCGGGACGTTTGATTCAAAGGGGAAAGAGTTTTTATTTGTTAAGGAACTAATTGAATCATTGGGATTAGCAACTTTTACGGTGCATACAGGGGTATTTGAACCTGCGTTCACGCCTGATGTGAATAATGCGGAAGTTGCAGCAGCAGTTGGCGAGAACATTAGTGAAATTGCAGCAAAGAGAGACCGATCGAACGCTACAGCAGTCTTAGCAAAAGGGGTAGAAGTGCTTTTACCTAAATTATATGATGATGGGATGTTTGATGGGGTCTTATCTTTTGGTGGAACTGGAGGCACATCGATTTCTACACCAGGTATGCGTGCACTTCCAATTGGTGTTCCGAAAGTTATGGTATCGACTGTAGCATCTGGTAATACCGAACCTTATGTTGGAACAAGTGATCTTATTATGATGCCATCGGTTGTAGATGTAGCTGGATTAAATATTATTTCTACCAGAATTTTTACAAATGCCGTATTTTCCATTGTGGGTATGGTGAAATTTGATAGTAAGATAGATGTGGAGAAAAAGCCATTAATTGCAGCGACGATGTTCGGTTTAACAACACCTTGCGTGAATTATGCAAGAGAATACTTAGAGGCAAGAGGGTACGAACTTTTAATCTTTCATGCAACAGGTGTCGGTGGTAGAACAATGGAACAATTAATTGCTGATGGATTTGTGGACGGAGTACTTGATATAACAACAACAGAATGGGCAGACGAGTTAATGGGAGGCATATTGAATGGTGGTCCAAACCGTTTGGAGGCAGCAGCAGACAATGATATTCCTCAGGTGGTTTCATTAGGTGCGTTAGATATGGTAAACTTCGGCCCTTTTAACTCGGTACCAAAGCACTATGAGGGTCGTAATTTCTATAAACATAATCCTACGATTACGTTAATGCGGACAACTGTGGAAGAGAATAAAAAATTAGGTGAAGTGATTGCGGAAAAATTAAATCGAGCAAAAGGAAATACGGTTTTAATGTTGCCACTGAAAGGTTTATCAGGAATTGATGTGGAGGGTCAACCTTTTTATGGTCCAGAGGAAGACGAAATGTTAGTTGAAACGTTAAAGGCAAATATTGATTCAAGCAAAGTTAAGATCATTGAAATGGATACTGATATTAATAACAAAGCGTTTGCAGAAACGGCTGCAGAGCAGTTAGTTCAACTCTTAGATAAAGCTTACATTAAATAGATCATAGCGAAGGAGCAGAGTGATATGTTAAAAAGACAGGAAATTCTAGAACGTTTTGCCAGTGAAATAAATGCTGGAAATATTTTATTAGGTGTTGGGGCTGGTACTGGAATCACGGCTAAAAGTAGTGAAGCTGGTGGGGCGGACATGCTAATCATTTACAATTCTGGTCGATACAGAATGGCTGGCCGTGGTTCGTTAGCAGGATTACTATCCTATGGAGATGCCAACCAAATCGTAGTAGAAATGGGTAGTGAGGTGTTACCAGTAGTTAAAGATACACCTGTATTGGCAGGAGTAAATGGAACAGATCCTTTCCGCGTCATGGATGTTTTTTTAAAGCAATTAAAAGACCAAGGCTTTAGTGGCGTACAAAATTTTCCTACAGTTGGTCTAATTGATGGAACTTTCCGCGCCAATTTAGAAGAAACAGGAATGGGATACGATCTAGAGGTTGACATGATTCGTAAAGCACACCAATTGGATTTATTAACAACTCCTTATGTGTTTGATGAAGAACAAGCGACAAAGATGGCCGAAGCAGGTGCGGATATTCTAGTAGCACACATGGGATTAACAACAAAAGGGACGATTGGTGCGCAAACGGCGTTATCCTTGGATGACTGCGTGGAACGTATTCAAGGAATTGTAGATGCTGGAAAGGCAGTCAATCCTGATATTTTAGTCATCTGCCATGGGGGGCCAATTGCGGAACCAGATGATGCAGCATATGTAATTGAACGCGTAAATGGCATTGTTGGATTCTTTGGAGCATCGAGCATTGAAAGATTTGCAGCGGAACGTGGAATTAGAGAGCAATCAGCAGCATTTAAGGAAATAGGGAAATAACCTTACTTTTAATAAAGATAGATCTAGTCCTTTCGGGGGCTAGATCTATTTTCGTAAAGAGGTGCCTTCATTTCCCGATGATGACAAAAAGACCTTCTATGTAGAAATTAATATAACCCCACACTAATGCTTATCATTTTGCACTTATAACTGAAGAAGTTGGAAATGAGTACTGGTGGATGATCGAACAGGGCAAACAGGAACAGGCTAAAGCTCAAAATATATACTTGGAATATGTGGGTGGTGTCGAGTATAGGGTTAAAGAAATTGAAGGGGCCAAGTTTAAGTGGAAGTGCAGCTGTTCACTGGGGGGCTAGGGTTTAGTATCGTTGGTCTCCCAGCTGCTTCTGTGAAGAAATTGGAAGACGAGGTTATGGCTGATTTCTATGCAAAAGACTGTTGTACTATTCCAGATAAAAGGATTCAGATTGACTTGTCACCGGTTGTAAAGAGAAAAGGGAATTCAAGATTTCTAGATATTCGCTAAGTTTACAAATTGTGGATTCGACAATAACCACCGTTTTCTTGCATTTTTTTACAAGTTGTGGTTTCATGAAGTATATAAATATGAATAAAAGCGACAATTTTATATAGGCAAAGGCAAAGCTGTGGAAATGCAGTGACGCAATGCTATAGGGACTTAGACTGTTTCAGTTATGTCAGCCAGCTACCGTTTTTGAAAGAGCACATTCTTTAAACGGAGTGTGTTTTTATTTTACAAGTGTCTAGCTGCGAGTGCCAGTAACTATGCGACTTCACGAATCACCTACGATAAGTCATCATTGATTCAGGTTTTATCGAAAGTCGACTAAGAGCGGACTTGTCGTCCAACGTCGACATCCCCCCAATGGATAGGTATGATTCCGTTATCCTAGTCGACTCGATCTCCAGTCGCTATGTTTCTAAGTGGGTGCTCTGCGCTATTCTTGTATCCTCATCTATTTCTACATCGATTCTACAATTGTAACGTACATACATTTAAATTCTAGCGAGGTGAGCTTGTTAATGAAAGGGAATTCAATCGGACAAAATGATGTTGTATTCAAGGAATCGACGTTTAATGATTCTCCAGACGGTGTTGTGCTTATCAATGATCAAGAAAAGATCGTTTATGCCAATGTAGTAGCTGGGCAATTACTAGGTTACGAGCGACCAATCGAATTAATTAATCAGGTGATTCGTGCTATTTTTCCGAATTACATAAGAAGTGAAGAGTTGAATCTTGGTTTGACGCAAAACAAGACAAAGATCCAACTGCAATCAAAAATGATGTACTGTACTGTAAATGAAGAGCAGCATACACTAATCATCTTTAAAAAATCAGAAGCATTAGAAATATTCAGAGCTTTTTTTAAGGGAATTTCCAATAAAACAGGAGAATCCTTTTTAAGGGCTGTTGTGAAATTTATAACCGAGGTATTTGAAGTTGATGCTGCCATCGTTGGAAGAATGAATGGAGAAGGTTTACAAACGTTGGCTAGCTATAATCGTCATGAATTAGAACATGACATATGGGAGTATTTCCCGGCAGAAGTTTTACAGGATTTAGAGAAGACAAAAACTTCCGTATACATAAATGATATAGAAGAAATAGGTGCTGCTATTCCTGATACGGATGTAAAAAGCTGTTTAGCAGTACCTATCTTAAATGATCAACAGCAGTTGCTAGGGGCCATAGCTATTTTGGAGTGTCAACCTATGATGAATACAGAGCTCGCAAAGGAGATTATGCACTTTCTTTCCTATCGTATTACAGCTGAAATTGACCGAATTAGAAATGAGCAGAAGATCACAGAGAGCAGGCGAAGATATCAGGAAATTATTGAATCTACACAAGAATCTATATACTTATATAGTGATAACCAAATTGTATTTGCAAATGAAAAAGGAATCAAATTATTAGGTGGTTCTGGCTTAATTGATCTAGTAGGATTAGATATCTTGCAATTTACGCATCCGGATTTTCAAGACTTTTTCAAAGCTTTATTAAAGCAAAGCAGTGAAAGAAAACGAGAATCTACCATTATAGAGGGTAAACTTATCGGATTGGATCACCATGTGCATGATGTAGAGGTGATGGTGACACCATATGAATCCTTATCCAGCCAGAATACCTTACAAATATCGGTGAAGGATGTAACAGAACAGAAGCAGGCGCAGAATTTTGATTCGCAATTGCGTATTCGAAAGCAAAAGTCTGAGCTGTTGCAACTGATTAAAAATAAGGACATCAATAACGGAAAGTTGGATAAAGCTTATAAGATTATTGCTGAATCCGCATCGAATTCACTTGGTGTAGAACGTGTAAATATTTGGTTATACCATCCAGAGCGTTATGTGCTTGAGTGTAAGGATCGGTTTGAATGGAGTAAAAATGTGCACAAAACGATAGATTCCATAGATTTAGAGGATAATCCTCATTATATGGTATCGATTGAAAAGGATTCACTTATTACGGTACATGATGTTTATAAGGATATTAGTAATTATAGTATGTACAAGCCGTTTCTCGATCCATCTGTCAGTTCCTATATCGATGCACCGATTCGAATTGACGGTAAAGTGATTGGAGTAGTAAGTTTTGAACACATAGGGATGCCTAGACAGTGGACGTATGATGAACAAAGCTTTTCGTCATCAATTGCGGACATTGTTGCTTTAGCAATTGAGAAAGCAGAACGAAAGCGGGTGGAGGCACAGGTCGAGCACTTAGCTTATTATGACCAATTAACGAAGCTGCCGAACCGGATCTATTTATATGAGAAACTTCATGAAGTGTTAAAAGATGCTAAAAAGCACAACCGAGAATTTGTTGTTATGTTCTTTGATTTAGATCAGTTTAAACAAATCAACGATAGTCTAGGGCATACAGTTGGTGATCAGTTATTGCTAGAGGTTGCGAAACGTATCAAAACATCTATACGTGAAATTGATTTGTTTGCACGAATGGGTGGGGATGAGTTTGTACTAATTCTTCCGCGAATTCGACAAAAAGAAGATGTAGCAGTCGTAGCGGAACGGATAATCGATGCTTTTAAAGAGCCGATTAATCTTGAAGATCGGGAGCTATATATTACGACGAGTATTGGTATTAGCGTTTATCCAGATGATGGTGAGGATGAAGAATCGCTCATTAAGCATGCGGATAGTGCGATGTATGAAGCAAAGGGAAAAGGTAGAAATGCGTATAAATTTTATTCTTCATCAATGAGTGAACAGGCAGAGCAACGGCTGTTACTGGAAATGAATTTAAATAAGGCTTTAGAACGGAAGGAATTTATATTATTCTATCAACCTATTATGGATTTGAATTCAAACAAAATGCGAGGTGGAGAAGCATTAATAAGATGGAATCATCCGGAGTTAGGGCTTCTGTCACCAATAAAGTTTATTGCGTTAGCCGAAGAAACAGGACTGATCATCCCAATCGGATATTGGGTTATTCAATCGGTCTGTGAGCAGATTAAACTGTGGGAGCAGCAGTATGACATGCATGATTTCCGAGTAGCTATTAACATATCTGTGGTACAGTTTGAGGATGAGAGATTTATTGAAAATGTGAAGGCAATTTTAGAGGAAACTAATATTCAACCACATTTATTAGATTTTGAAATTACGGAGAGCGTAATGCAAAATGTCGAAACGTCAATTGCTGTATTAGGTGAATTGCAAAAACTGGGTATACAAGTTTCTCTGGATGATTTCGGTACTGGCTATTCATCTTTAAGTGTGTTGAAACACCTTCCAATCAATAATATTAAGATAGATAAATCATTTATAGATGATCTTCATGCTGAAAATGAGGAAACAATTGTCCAGAACATCATTGACATGAGCCGAAACATGAACTTCAAAGTAGTCGCAGAAGGCATTGAACGTGAGGGACAGTTACATTTCTTGAAAAATAAACTATGTGATTATGGACAAGGGTACTTATTTAACAGGCCACAACCTGTACTAGATTTTGAGAAGAATTTTGGTCAGTAGGGGAACGGTGCCTGTCACTACCCGATTTTTGTCACAATGTGTCTATTAGTGCTGGCGCTGGACAATCGATTAAATGTAGCATTTTATAAAGACATAGCGAGTGTTCGTTCCAACAAGTGATTGACCAGTCAATCACTTGTTTTGTATAGGTTCATTTTACTTTCAACCTTTTCAAGAGACTAGTTAAGTGGCGAGTGCTTAATTTGTCTAAAGCTTCATTAAGAATTATGTATGTTTAGTGTTTTTTTGTTTTTTCTCTAGGAAAAATTATATATTAATAGGTTAAATCAGGTTTAAATTATTATTTTGGCATTTTTACACCTTTGTGAAGATGGTTTATCTTAATAATAAGAAAAAGCTATTGTATGAGGTGGGTAGTTCCATAGTCTTCCGAACAATGCGGCATTTATAAGTACAATTGGGTACAAGGATACAGATGAAGTCAGGCTTCCGCGGGCGACCGCCGATTAAAGTGACGGACACATAACGAGTGAATCCATCTAGGAAGCAGCTAGCATGCGTCGCATCCGAACGCGTATCCCAAAGAAAGGATAGGTACATAATTATGCCTAGAAAGAAACGAATTTGGATTCCGAACACCTTCTATCATGTTGTATGTCGTGGAAACCGCAGGGATGCTCTCTTTAAAGATGAAGGTGACTTCAAGATTTTCCTCTATATGCTCCACAAAGTAAATGAAATTGCTCCTTTTGATTTAGCCTCCTACTGCATAATGACGAATCATTTTCATCTGCAAATGCGGACCCAACAACAACCAATCTCCAAAGTAATGTCCCTCCTAAACAAACGTTATGCCGATTATTATAATACGAAAAATCGAATTACTGGCCACGTTTTTGAGAAGCGGTACTATGACAAGATCATCTACTCTCAGCAAGACATGCTTGAAGTAAGCCGCTACATCTATCGGAATCCCATTGAAGCAAACATGGTTAAGAAGGTTGAAGCTTATTGTTGGAGCAGCTATCGGAATTACCTACACACAACTGGTTCTCCGGTTGTAAATACAAGCATCATTATGGATTATTATACAGGGAGTATGTGGGAGAGGAGGGGGAAGTATAAGGCGTTTGTTGAGAATGATAATGGTGCAAGTGAGGGGACCTCGGATTCAAGCGACACCATTTGACAAAAACCGGGAAGTGACAGGCACCACCCCCGACCATTCGGTGGTAGGTACCTATAAAAAGACATTTAATAGACTTGTCATTATACCATTTTTACTATAATCTTATGTGCAACAAGTGATTTTAATTGTGTGGATGTACTATAACAAGTATTAACAATATCTAAAACTAACTAGCACCGATTGTTTTTCCTCATAAGATTATTCAGAAACTACTTCCTGAGTTATTACACATTTATTAAACGGACCCATTGTAGAACGATAAATTTAACAGAATACAGATTAACAACATGTGTGTTTCCTTTCCACGGCTATTCTAAATTTGATGTAAACGGTTTCGATTTTATCTCCTTCAATTTTTGCTAAATTTACAGAATTATTAAAAAATATAGCATCCAGGTTGCGTGCACTTAAGGAGGTGATCCACTAAGTAGCATATAGATTCCAAAAAAATATGGAGAGGAGTTATTTTTAGAAATGAAAAAATTCTTTATACTTCTGATGGTAATACTCTTAATCATGCCAATAGTGACGTATGCTGAGGTGGGTGAAACCTCAACAACAACACAAACTGCTGGTGTTACGGAGCTAACAAACGGTAGCTTCGAAACGGATGAGAATGAAGATAACTGTCCAGATGGTTGGGAATGCTCAGTTGACGGGGATGGTACATATGATATTCTTACTAACCCAGTCCATAAAGGTGCACAATCATTCATGACCTATGATAACAATACGGATGGTTATAACATTATCGAACAAGCTGAAGTTGCAGTGACTCCTGGAATTACTTATATGACTTCCGTTTGGCACCGTACCAATAATGTAAGTGACTCTCCTTACATTCAATTAATTTTTAGAGATGCAAACGGTGATCAAATTCAAGAGGAAATCCTGTATGCAGATGCGAATCTCAACCCGACCCACGATTGGAAGGAAATCAGTGGCAAAGTAACTGCTCCATCGGGCGCAGCAACGGTAGACTTCCGTTTAGCACAAGATGGTGTTTCTGGTAGTATTTATTGGGATTCTGCCTCTATTAAAGATGTTGGCAATGTGATGTTTAACGGTGGCTTTGAAAATAATACTGATCAATGGACATCGAATGGTGTAGGCAGCGTTACTACCGATGATTCAGATTCCGCAGAAGGAGTCCGCTCTATTAAATTATCAGCTTCTACTGACGAAGAGGTAGTAGTAGAACAAAATGGAGCAGTAAATGGTGGTGTGTGGTATCGCTTTCAAGGTAGCGCGAAAACGGACAACGGTGATGCTGTACTAAAGGTACAATGGATGGATGCGAGCGATAACATTATCGACGAGGAATCAGTCATTGCTTCCTCTTCAGAATGGGATGAAATCGCTAAAGATATCCAATCGCCTTTTGAAGCGGTAAAGGTTAATGTTCAAGTTACGCATCAAGGTACTGGATCGACATGGTGGGACATGGTCAATGTGGAACAGCTTCCAGAGATTGAAGACTTTGGTTCACAAGCGTTCACCTTGCATACAAATAATGCGGCTTTTGATGGCCACTATGCCTATACGGTTACTACCTTAGGTTATAACTTTGGCAAGATTGATTTGAATGATGGTAGTTTAGATGCATTGCTTCAAGCAAACTCAAACTCTTTAGGCACGATGATGCACTCGAATGGAAAAGTTTATCTAACTTCTAATGGGGTGCAGGTATATGATCCAGATACTGAGAAAATTAGTAATTTAAATTTACCAACAGATTGTCGACGTTTGAATAGCTTGTTCGAACTTTCTGACGGAAAGCTTTGGGGTACTTGTTATAACCCAAGTAACTTATTTACGTATGACCCAGTTACAGAAGAGTTCAAAATATTAGATGAAATTGACGAGGGAAGATCCTATTTATGGGATGTTATAGAATATAAAGACAAGATATTCCTTTCGCTTGGCTCCCCAGGTGCTCTTTATGTTTATGACCCGGAGACTGGAGTAAAGGAACGAATTCTTCAAGATCTTGAGGAATCAAAACACATACGAAGTATTAAACTTTATGGTGATCGCTTATTTGTTAAACGAGTAAACCCTACGGATGCGATTGTTATTGATGCTGATACGTATGAGCAAGTCGAACATCTAGAGAACGTAAATGGTGACTTAGCGGAACCTGACGCACAAAATAGAGTTTTATTCACCTACAATGGCGACCTTAATTATTTTGATTTAGATGATGATTCGGTTGGCATTGTGGATTCACCGCATTACTTCCCAAATTCTGGTGTGATAGGTAAAGTTCGACTTGATGATCAGGTGAACTACCCGGGTGAATCTTATGCAGGTATTCAAAACGGAGGATCAATCTTCGTTTGGAATCCGGAGACAGATGCTTATAAAACGATAGAGATACCAATGCCATCTGCTGCAAGTAAGACGTATCAGCTTACAGTTGGCGGTGACGGCAGTGTGTATGGTGTTGGTGTACAGGGTGCAGGTTCATTCCGTGTTAATCCCGACGACCCGCTGAATACCGAAGCATTTGACGGACCAGGGCAAGCAGAGGGAATGGCTGCAGTAGGCGATTACATTTATTTTGGTAATTACCCTTCTGCCGTATTTTATAGACAGCATGTAAATGAACCATGGGATCCAGAAACCATATTTGATTTAGGGGAAACGAAGCAAAACAGACCTGTTGCAATGAAATCCTATAACGGAAAAATATATATTGGAGCTATTGCAGATCGTGGTCATTTGGCCGGTTCTTTTGCGATTTATGATCCGGCAACAGAAGAAGTGAAAGAATATAATGGTTTAAGTCCAGATCAATCGATTACTTCTCTTGCCATTAAAGGTGACTACGCATACTTAGGTACAACCATTCATGGTGGTCTAAGCTCAAGTCCTGTTACCGATGAAGGAAAATTAGTCGTTTTTAACATGGATACGGAGCAAGTAGAAGAAACGATTGTACCTCTAGAAGGTAATGAAGTGGTCAGTGCGCTTACAATTGGTCCAGATGGAAATGTCTGGGGTATCGGTGGTGGAGACCTGTTTGTATATGATACAAATACAAAAGAGGTAACTACGCAAACCTTGTACGATGACGTTGGGCAAAGTCATAGTTGGGGTGTATATGGCTCCATGTTACTTGCTCAAGACGGCAATGTGTATGGTAGTGCAGGGAATCGCTTGTTCCGATTAGATGCGGACAAAAATCTAACAACTCTTTTCCAAAGTGCTAATGTAAGGAGAGTAGTAGAAGATCATCAAGGTCGTATCTGGTTTAGTGGTGGTCCAGATCAAACACTCATGCGCTATAATACTGTAGCAACAAGTGCTGAAGAGGCGGATACTACTGCTTTATCTGAAGTGATCTCTACTGCTACTAGTTTAGTAGAAGGAGCAGTAGTTGGCGATGAAGTAGGTCAATATCCGCAGGCTGCAGTGGATGCACTAGAAACAGTGATTGCTGAGGCAGAAGCAGTATTGGAGGACGACAATGCTAATCAGTCGACAGTAGATGCAGCTGTTAGCACAGTAAATACAGCGATTGATGCATTTAATGCATCTGTTATTTTAGAATATCCGGTAATCCTACCAGATATTACTATTGAAGGTGTGGAAGATGGTCAAAATTATCAAGATCCTGTCACCCCTGTTGTTTCTGCACAAGTAGGAGATATTGATATTTCCAAATTCACAGCAGAGAGCGATACGATTTATGTGAAATTTGAGGATTCCACAGTCGAAGATGGCTTCGGTGCTCAACTAGGAAACTTAAAAGTGTTTAAGGATAATGAAGCGATCATTGAATTTGACGTTGGCTCTACTACAGAAGCAGAATATATGTTTGAAGATGACAGTGGAGATTTAAACGGTAAAGGAAGACGCTTTGTTAATAAAGATTCTTATTGGAGCTATAAGTTAACGGGTGTAAGTGATGCACAATCCTTATTACTTGATGTAAATAATGAATATAAAATAAGTATTGCAACAGACGAGGCTGGACCTTATGAAATTGTTGCTTACAACGAATCAAACCGTTTTGATAGTGGAATCAATAGCTTGGAGGTTTGGGTAGATGGCGAGCCTTGGACAGAAGGAACAGCTATCGAAGGCGATGGTCCACATACACTTGTTGCAAAGGCAACTAGCAATGCAGGACATACCGCTACAAAAACGATTGATTTTACAATTGGTGAAGTGGTAGAACCTAGTGTAAACTATTTGACTAATCCTAGCTTTGAAGTGGGAGAAGACGGTGTGTGTCCAGAAGGATGGGGATGTACATCCTATGGTTCAGGTGGCGTAATCTCTCGTGATTCAACCGTAATAAAAGACGGTGAGTGGTCATTGAAAATGGAAGACACTGACACAAGTTCAGGTCAATTGGTTAATCAAACCCTATCTTTAGAAGGTGGGAAGCAATATACCATTTCGGGCTGGTATAAGACAGAAGCAATTGAATCAAAAGGATATGTTTATGTATTCTACTTTGATGAAAATGGCAATCAAATAACGAATGAACAGCTTTATATTGATAAGCTCGGAACAAATGATTGGGAAGCGTTTACGCTTCAAACATCTGTTGCCCCAAAAGGCACAACGTCGATTAAGTTTAATTTCAGTATGTGGGCTACACCAGGAACGATATGGTGGGATCAGCTATCCATTACAGATGCTGGATTGTCACAATCCATTGATCATGCGAATGAAGTATTAAGTACAGCAGATATTGGAGATGCAGTAGGACAATATCCACAAGCTGCAGCAGACGTTCTAGAAACAGCAATTACAGCTGCTGAGGCAGCGGTAGGTTCTGAACAGGCAACTGTAGATCAAGCTATCGTTACATTAAAAAAAGCAGTCGAGGCGTTCTATGCTTCTATAAATGAAGTGCAAAGAACGGCACTAGAACAAGCGCTTACTGATGCGGATGCTGTAGTTGCAGAGGCAGAAATAGGGGATGACCCAGGTCAATATCCATTATCAGCAGTTTTAGCAATTCAAAGTGCAATTGAAGATGCAGAAGCAGTTCTAACCGATGACTCAATTGAAAACACAATCGAGGGGCAAGAAACAATTGATCAAGCAGCAACAATTTTGAATCAAGCATTAGCAACATTTGAAGCAGCGGCAATAGCAGGAGATGTTGATACAACCGCATTATCCAGTGCGATTACCGAAGCGAATGACAAAGTATCAAGTGCTGTAGTAGGAGAAGAAGTAGACGAATATCCACAAACAGCAGTAGATGCATTAGAAGCGGCAATTGCTGCTGCAGAGTCAGTATTAGCAGATAATGAAGCCGACCAAGATCAGGTAGATGCTGCAGTAACAACGTTAAACGAAGCAGTAACAACGTTCGAAGCAGCGGTAATTAAGGAGGAAGACGACCCTTCCATACCTGACCCAAATGCAGAAATTCTCGTAACTGTTAAAGCG